>NZ_JBNGGC010000019.1:0-166241 GCF_049974565.1 Streptomyces sp. WG5
CCCCCCGCCGCCCTCCCCCCTCTCCCCCCCCCGGCCCCCCCCCCCCTGCTCCCTTGTGGTGTCTGTTTTTTTGTTTCCCCCCCCCCCCCACACCCCCCCCCCCCCCCCCCGCCCGGGCCCGCGCCTACGGTCGCCTCATGACACGTGCTGTGGTGGTCGGAGCGTCGGGGCAGATCGGACGGGTGGCCGTGGGGGCACTGGCCCGGGACGGCTGGGAGGTGACGGCCGTCTCGCGCGGCGGCGAGCGGGACGGGGACTGGCCCGGGGACGTGCGGGTGGTCCGGGCCGACCGGGAGGACGACACCGCCCTGTCGGCGGCGGTCGGCGACGGCTGTGACGTCCTGGTGGACATGGTGGCCTTCGGAGACCGGCACGCGCGGCAACTGGTCTCGCTCGCCGGACGGGTCGGCTCGGCCGTGGTGATCTCCAGCATGTCGGTCTACGAGGACGGCAAGGGCCGCAACTTCGACACCCAGGACGAACCCGGCGGCTTCCCCGAATACCCGGTGCCGCTCACGGAGGAGCAGCGCACCGTCCGGCCGGGCGACACCTCGTACCCCACCCGCAAGGTGGCGTTGGAGCGGGAGCTCCTCGCGGCCGGCGACCGGTTGCCGGTCACTCTGCTGCGCGCGGGCGCGGTCCACGGGCCGTACTGCAGGACGCCGCGTGAGCTGTACTTCGTCAAGCGCAACCTCGACGGCAGGCGCCGGCGCGTCCTCGCCTACGGCGGTGCGAGCCGCTTCCACCCTGCGAGCGTGCACACCATCGCGGAGCTGGTCCGGCTGGCCGCCCCGCGGCCGGGTACGCGCGTCCTGAACGCCGTCGACCCGGACGCGCCGACGGTGGCGGAGATCGCGGAGGCGATCGACGCGGTGATGGGCGTCGAGACGGAGGACGTACTGGTGGACGGGCCGCCGCCCGCGGACGGTGTGGGAGACACGCCGTGGTCCGTTCCCGCGCCGGTCGTGTGCGACATGTCCGCGGCCGAGCGGGAGTTGGGCTACCGGCCGGTGGTCCGGTACGCCGAGACCCTGCCGGACACGGTCGCCTTCATCGCGGAGCGGCTGGCCGGACGGGACTGGCGGGAGGCGTACCCGAAGATGTTCCGGGCGTACGGCGACCTCTTCGACTACGCGGCGGAGGACGCCTGGGCGGCGGCGCGGCAGGGCTGAGCACGGCGGGGCTGGGCACGGTACAGGGGCGGCCTGGGTGGGCCGCCCCTCCTCGTGCCCGTCGGCGTCACGGCGCTTTCTCGCCGGTCCGCCGAGGGGAGGGACACGTTCTGCCGACGGCTCCTCAGCCCGGCGAGCGGCGTCGCGGCCGGTCACGTCATCCGGATCCGCCCGGCTGGTCACCGGGGCCGTCGGCGGCCTGACGCATACTCAACAGCCCCCGCACCCCGGCCTGAAGAGCCTCCGGCGAGAAGCTGCCGAACAGCGCGTACTGGGCCCCGAACCCCTGCACCGTGGCCATCAGCGTCCGGGCCACGGCGTCCGGGTCGACGTCGTCGCGCATCATGCCGGTTTCCTGGTAGCGGACCACGACCTTCGCCCAGGCGGCCGTCGCCTTGGCGAACCCTTCGCCCAGGAGGGCGGACAGCGCGTCGTTGCGCAGCGTCTCGGACCAGGCCTGGATCATCAGCCGCGGGAACAGCCACTCGCCGCTGTCCGTCACCGCCGGCCGCTCCCGTGCCATGTGCGCCAGGGTGCGGGCGATGAGTTCGTCGGGCATGGGCGGCGGGCTCTCCCGCGCGGCACGTTCGTACACGTCGCGGATGGCGCCCAGAACCTCGGTGACGATGGCCTCGATCAGCTCCTCCTTGCCGCTGAAGTAGCGGTAGACGGCCCCCGCCGAGAGGTCGACCTCTTTCAGCACGTCCTGCATCGACGTGGCATGGAAGCCGTTGCGGGCGAAGCACAGCGCGGCGCCGTCGAGGATCTGCCGGCGGCGGGCGTCGAGGTGTTCCTGGGATACGCGGGCCATGGTGTCCAACGTAAAACGAACATTCCTTCTTGACAAGGCACCCGAGGCCGCCGCACCGTGGAGGCAGTTCTAAAACGAACGATCCTTCTCTCAGAGGAGTCACTCATGTCCGGCCCCTCCGCTCCTCACGGCCGCCGTGTGGCCGCCGTCGTCGTCCTGCTTCCCGTGCTGGTGGCCCTGGCACTGTGCGCCTTCGCCTGGCCGGCCGCCCGTACGTCCGCCCGCGATCTGCCGCTCGGCGTGGCGGGACCGCCCGCCGCGATCACCCAGGTGGAACAGCGGCTCGCCCAGCGCGAGGGCGCCTTCGAGATCCACCGCTACGCCGACGAGGCCGCGGCCCGCGACGCCGTCGAGGACCGGACCGTGTACGGCGCGGTGGTCGCCGGCGACCGGGGCACGAAGCTGCTCACGGCGTCCGCGGCCGGCCCGTCCGTGGCCCAGCTGCTGCGACAGGCGGTGACCGGGCAGGCCTCCGCCACGGGGACCCCGGTCCAGGTGGTCGATGTGGTGCCCGCTCCCGAGGCGGATCCGCGCGGCGCGGCCCTGGGCGCGAGCGTACTGCCACTCGCACTGGCCGGGATCGCGACCGGCGCCGTGGTGACCTTGCTGGGGTGGCGCGGCGTGCGAGCGGCCGTCGCGGTGGCCGGCGCCGCCGCGTCGACAGGCGTGGCCGCGGCGGTGGTCGCGCACAGCTGGCTCGGGGTGGTCACCGGTGACTGGTGGGCCGTGGCCGGCGCGTTCGGGCTGTCGACCCTGGCCGCCGGCGCGGGCGTCGCCGGGCTCGGGGCGCTGCTCGGGCGCGCGGGTATCGGGCTGGGCGCGGCCGTGATCATGCTGCTGGGCAACCCCTTCTCCGGCGCGTCCTCGGCGCCGGAGATGCTGCCCCGGCCGGCCGGCGCGATCGGCCAGTGGCTGCCGCCGGGCGCGGGCGGCTCGCTCCTGCGCTCGGTGTCCTTCTTCGAGGGCGCCGCGGCCACCGGCCCCGCGCTCACGCTCACGTGGTGGTCCCTGCTGGGCCTGGGCGCGGTCCTGCTCGGCGGCGTACTGCGACAGCGCGCACCCGGCGCCTCACCGGCACCCGACCGGACCCCGGCCCCGGCCGCCTGAGCCCCGGCCGTGAGCGACCGGACCGCGGACCCCGCCACGGTACGGGCCCCCGGACCGGCCGCCGTGCGCACCGGTGCGCCGGGGCCGGAGTGCGCCGGCATCCTGGTGCGGGCGCTGCGCGTGCTGGACGGTGAACGGCGGACGGCGCGCGTCAGCCGTCGGCCGCGTTCCGGCAGTTGACGCGCCGGGGGCCGAAACGGACCAAACGGCGTACCCCCTTTCGGCGTAGGAACACCCTCGATTTCCGACCGGCCGAAGTTGCGCAACCCCTGCTGCCCACACGGCGGAACGAGCCGCTGCGCCGCTGGTCCCGGGCTCGCCACCACACCGGGGGGTGACTCGAACGCGGAGGCGTCCACCCGCACGGGTGAGTGGCGTGTAACAACACAAAGGGCACGTTCCGTTGGGATTCTCCCCCTGGGCGAGACAAGATCCGTGACTGACGACAAGCCCTCGCCGCAGCGGCGGGGCGGTCCGGGCGGACGCCGAGTCCTGCCGCCGCCCGGACGACCGGTCGACAGGAGTGGATCGGCAGGAGTGGAGGACCCGAGCACGACGGGTCGCCGGAACGGTCATCTCCGCGAGAGAGGTGCCGGGCCGAGCAGCCCTTGGGGTGAAGCCGCACTCGTGCGGCCGGGCAACTTCGCCAGCCCGAATCCGACAGGTCATCCTTCACAGGCGGCTGACGAAGGGTTGCGCATGTCTGCGCTCAATCGTGTCCCGTCGCTGATGGCCCGTGCCGGTACGGCCTCGGCCCTCACCCTCGCCGCGATCGGCGGATCCGTCGTGGTCCCCGGTGCCGCCTCCGAGGCGGCCGCGGCGACCTATGCGGCGAAGGCCCTCAAGATCGCGGCCTCCAAGAAGGGTTCACCGTACAAATGGGGCGCCGTCGGACCACGCAGGTTCGACTGCTCCGGACTGACCCTGTATTCGTTCAAGAAGGCCGGCAAGAAGCTGCCGCGCACCGCGGCTCAGCAGTACAACAAGACCCGTCATATTTCCGCCAAGAACCGCAAGGTCGGCGACCTCGTCTTCTTCCACTCGGGCAGCAGCGTCTACCACGTCGGCATCTACGCCGGGAAGGGCAGGATCTGGCACGCCCCGAAGACCGGGGACGTGGTGCGTCTGCAGAAGATCTGGACCGGCAGCGTCTGGTACGGCCGGGTCAATTGACATCCGTTCCTCACCCGGAAGGGCAGGTGCTCCTGTCACCCTCGGCGGGTCCCCGCTCGGGCCGGCCCACGGCCTCGGCGGGTCCCCGCCTCAACGGACCGGGACCTCGACGGGGCGGTCGGCGTCCCCCGCACTCCCCGCGCTCCCGCACGTGCACGTGCGGTGGTTCGGGACCGTCCTCGACGCCGCACGCGGAACGGACGCGCGGCGAGCGCTGTCGGCGCCTCACCGTTCGGGCTCCTGCCGTCCCGCGACCCGCCCCACGGCCGTGGCCGGCTCGGGCGGCACCGGACTGCTCGGCGGCGTCCAGGGCAGTTCGATGAAGACGGTCTTGCCGCCCTCGCGCGTGCGCTGCACCCTCAGCTTGCCGCCGCACTCCGCCGTCAGCCAGCGGATGATCACCATGCCGCGGCCGTTGTCCTGCTGCACGGCGGCGGGCAGACGCTTGGGATACCCCGGATGGCTGTCGGTGACGCCGATGTGCAGTCGCTCGTCGCGGTCGAGCACGAGGTCCACCGTGAAGGTGGGTGACTGTCCGAGCGTGTGCTGGACCGCGTTGGTCGTCAGCTCGGAGACGATGAGCCGGACGGTTTCGGACACATCGGTGTCCGCCGGCAGGCCCCACTCCGCCAGCGTGCCGACCACATAGGTACGCGCGGCGGCCACCGAGGCGGGATCGCTCGGCAGAGTGACGGATGCTTCCAGATGGTCTGCCATGGCGACTCGTCCCTTTCCCACGGGACCGCAGCCGGACACGGAGCGGATGGTTCGAGTACGGTCCCGGACTGGTGCTTCGCCGCCAGACTGCCACCACCAGGCCCGGAAGGGCGGCGATCCCCCAAGATCTGCATATATCTGTCGCTCGATGCGGTGAACTCTGCGACGGCAGAGCGTATTCGGGCGGCTCATAAGGAGTAGAGGAGTGGCCCCATGCAGCACGGCCCCGTGGTGCGCCGCCGGAAGCTGGGCGCGGAACTGCGCGCCCAGCGCACGTCGGCGGGTATCACCAGCGGCGAGGCGGCCCGGCTGGTGGGCTGGCACCAGTCGAAGGTCAGCCGGATCGAGACCGGGACGAGCGGGGCGAAACCGGCCGACGTGCGGTTACTGCTGGACGCCTACGGCGTGGCCGACGACCAGCTGCGGGAGCTGCTGGTGATGCTGGCGGGCTCCGACGACGCGGGCGGCCGGAACCACTGGTGGCACGCCTACCGAGGGGTGCTGCCGCCGACCTACCGCGACTTCATCAGCCTGGAGTCCCAGGCGAGCGCGATGCGCACCCTGGAGACCACCGTGGTCCCCGGTCTGCTGCAGACGCCGGAGTACGCCCGCGCGGTGACGCGCGCCGCGGTGGACGGGCTCCCGGAGGAGCGGCTGGACACCCTGGTGGAGGTGCGACTGGCCCGGCAGGACATCCTGCGGGCGCAGCCGCCACTGGAGCTGAGCGCGGTCCTGGACGAGTCGGTGCTGCGCCGGGAGGTGGGCGGGCCCGGAGTGATGTCCCGTCAGCTGGCGCGACTGGTCGATGCCGCGCGCCTTCCCCATGTCCGGCTCCAGGTCCTGCCCTTCGCCGCCGGGGCGCACATCGGCGTCACCGGGCCTTTCGTAATCTTCTCCTTTTCGAGCACTTCTGATCTGGACGTGGTTGTTCTCGACCACTTGACGAGTAGCCTGCACCTCGAACGGAAAGAAGACCTAGAGGCCTACACCGAGGCCTTCAACACCCTTCTGATCCATGCCCTTTCGCCCGAGGACTCGTTGGACTTCATCGCCGCGACAGCGGCAGGCGCGTAAGGAGGCACCATGACAGACTCCGTGTCCGAACTCCCCCGGAACATCCCGTCCAGTACCGATCTGCCCGGCGTGCGGTGGCTGCGCAGCAGCTACAGCACCGGGGCGAACAACTGCGTGGAGACGGCACGGCCGTCGTCCGGCCCCTGGGCCGGACTGCTCGCCGTGCGCGACTCCAAGGACCCGGCCGGGCCCGCGGTGCTCTTCTCCCCCGGGAGCTGGGCGTCGTTCACGGCCGGGATCCACCGCCGCTGATCCGGCCGGGCATCGGACGACGCACGGCCGTGTCACGCCGACTCATGGCCGCGTTTCGCCGATCACCCGCACAGCGCGTTCGATCTGTTCCCCGGAGAGGTCCGCACGAGCGGTCAGCCTGAGCCGTGAGACGCCGTCAGGTACGGAAGGAGGGCGGAAGCAGCCCACGGACAGGCCGGCCGTACGACAGTCGGCCGCCCACCGTACGGCCCCCTCCGGGGAGGGGGCGCGCACCGAGACGACCGCGGCGTCGGGGCGTACCGCAGACAGCCCCAGGGCCGTCAGACGTGCGTGCAGTGCGGCCGCCACCGCGCGTGCCCGCGCCGCCCGTTCGGGCTCGCGGCGCAGCAGGGTGAGCGCCGCCAGCGCCGCGCCCACCGCCGCGGGTGCGAGGCCGGTGTCGAAGATGAACGTCCGGGCCGCGTTGACCAGGTGCTCGATCACCCGCGCGGGGCCGAGCACGGCCCCGCCCTGGCTGCCGAGCGACTTGGACAGTGTCACCGTCACGACGACGTCGTCGGCGCCCGCGAGTCCCGCCGCGTGCGGGGCGCCCCGGCCGCCCTCGCCGAGGACGCCGAGGCCGTGGGCGTCGTCGACGACCAGTCCGGCGCCGTGCTCGCGGCACGCACCGGCGAGCGCGGCGAGCGGCGCGGCGTCGCCGTCGACGGAGAAGACCGTGTCGGAGACGACGACGCAGGGGCCGCCGTGCGTCGCCAGCGCCTTGCGTACGGCGTCCGGGGCGGCGTGCGCCACCACCTGGGTCGTGCCGCGGGCCAGCCGGCAGCCGTCGATCAGCGAGGCGTGGTTGCCCGCGTCGGAGACGACGAGGGAGCCGTGCGGCGCCAGCGCGGTGACCGCGGCGAGGTTGGCCGCGTAGCCGGAGGAGAAGACGAGCGCGGCCTCGAAACCGCAGAAGGCGGCCAGTTCGCGTTCGAGTTCGGTGTGCAGTTCGGTGGTGCCGGTCACCAGCCGGGACCCGGTCGAGCCGGCCCCCCACGTCCGCGCGGCCCGCGCCGCGCCCTCGGTGACCTCCGGGTGCCGGGCCAGTCCGAGGTAGTCGTTGCTCGCCAGGTCCAGCAGCGGCGAGCCCGCCGGACGGGGGCGCAGAACCCGTTCGAGTCCGGCTCGGCGGCGCACCTCGGCCTGCTCGTCGATCCAGCCGAACGCCATGGGTCGGTCCTCCGGTGTTTTGTAGGCAGTGGACAGACATTAGCGGTCCCGCCGCCCCCGCGAGGTGTGGCGATACCCACACGGTGATCTGTCACTGTTGTGCGAAGTCTCCTTGGCCCCGGGTGGCCCCTTAGGACAGGATCGGCTCTCATGGACCTGCTGAACACGCTGGTGGACAAGGGGGTTCGGCGCGAGTCGCCGACCCGCGAGGAGGCGCTCGCCGTCCTCGCCACTTCCGACGACGACCTGCTCGATGTGGTGGCCGCGGCCGGCAAGGTGCGCCGTCACTGGTTCGGCCGACGGGTGAAACTCAACTATCTCGTCAACCTGAAGTCGGGCCTGTGCCCCGAGGACTGCTCCTACTGCTCGCAGCGGCTCGGCTCCAAGGCCGAGATCCTCAAGTACACCTGGCTGAAGCCCGATCAGGCCTCGCAGGCCGCAGCCGCGGGAGTGGCCGGGGGCGCCAAGCGGGTGTGCCTGGTGGCCAGTGGACGCGGTCCGACCGACCGGGACGTGGACCGGGTCTCGGACACCATCAAGGCCATCAAGGAGCAGAACGGGGCGGTCGAGGTGTGCGCCTGCCTGGGCCTGCTCTCCGACGGCCAGGCGGAACGGCTGCGCGAGGCGGGCGCCGACGCCTACAACCACAACCTCAACACGTCCGAGGCGACGTACGGGGACATCACGACCACGCACACGTACGCCGACCGGGTGGACACGGTGCGCAAGGCGCACGCGGCCGGGCTGTCCGCCTGCTCCGGGCTGATCGCGGGCATGGGCGAGACCGACGAGGACCTGGTCGACGTGGTCTTCTCGCTGCGCGAGCTGGACCCCGACTCGGTGCCGGTGAACTTCCTGATCCCGATGGAGGGCACGCCGCTGGCCAAGGAGTGGCACCTGACCCCGCAGCGCTGTCTGCGCATCCTGGCGATGACGCGGTTCGTCTGCCCGGACGCCGAGGTGCGCATCGCGGGCGGGCGCGAGGTCCACCTGCGCACGATGCAGCCGCTCGCGCTGCACCTGGCGAACTCCCTCTTCCTCGGCGACTACCTCACCAGCGAGGGCCAGGCCGGCCGGGCGGATCTGGAGATGATCGCGGACGCCGGTTTCGAGGTGGAGGGCGCCGGCCAGGAGACCCTGCCGGGGCACCGGGCGGCGGGCCGGGGCGGCTGCGGGTCGCACGAGGGCGGCGGGACCTGCGGTTCAGCCCCGGCGGAGGAAGGCTGTGGCTCCGCGGCGCCCGCCGAACCGGTGGTGGCCGGTGAAGCCCGTACGGACCTGGTCGCCGTACGCCGCCGTGGTGCCGGGACGGACCTCGCGCCCAATGCCTGAGCCCGCGCTGGCCGTGGACGAGTTGCTGGCGCTCGACCGGCGGCACGTCTGGCATCCGTACGGCCCCATGCCCGGCCGGCAGGACCCGCTCGTCGTGGAGTCGGCGAGCGGGGTGCGGCTGCGGCCGGCCGACGGCTCGGGCGAGCTCGTCGACGGGATGTCCTCCTGGTGGTCGGCGATCCACGGCTACAACCACCCGGTGCTGAACGAGGCCGCGCGCGACCAGCTGACCCGGATGAGCCACGTGATGTTCGGCGGGCTCACCCACGAGCCCGCCGTACGACTGGCGAAGCTCCTTGTCGACATGTCACCCGATGGCCTGGAGCACGTCTTCCTCGCCGACTCCGGGTCGGTGTCGGTCGAGGTCGCGGTCAAGATGTGCCTGCAGTACTGGCGGTCGCGGGGCCGCCCGGCCAAGCGGCGTCTGCTGACCTGGCGCGGCGGCTACCACGGCGACACCTGGCAGCCCATGTCGGTGTGCGACCCCGAGGGCGGGATGCACGAGCTGTGGACGGGCGTCCTGCCGCGCCAGGTCTTCGCGGACGCGCCGCCGGCGGAGTACGAGGAGTCGTACGCCGATCACCTGCGCGCACTGATCGAACGGCACGCCGGCGAACTGGCCGCGGTGATCGTCGAGCCGGTGGTGCAGGGCGCCGGCGGGATGCGGTTCCACTCCCCCGCGTATCTGCGGGTGCTGCGCCAGGCGTGCGACGCGCACGGCGTGCTGCTGGTGTTCGACGAGATCGCGACCGGGTTCGGGCGTACGGGTGCGTTGTTCGCGGCGCAGCACGCGGCGGTGACGCCGGACGTGATGTGCGTGGGCAAGGCGCTGACCGGCGGCTATCTGACCATGGCGGCCACACTGTGCACGCCGGAGGTGGCCGACGGTATTGCGCGGGGCGAGGTGCCGGTGCTGGCCCACGGGCCGACGTTCATGGGCAATCCGCTGGCGGCGGCCGTGGCGTGCGCGTCGATCGGACTGCTGCTCGGCCAGGACTGGCTCGCGGAGGTCGAGCGGATCGAGGCGGGCCTGCGGGAGGGCCTCGCGCCCGCCGCCGGAACGCCCGGTGTGCGGGACGTACGGGTGCTCGGCGCGATCGGCGTGGTGCAGCTCGACCACGCCGTCGACATGCGGGCGGCGACGGCGGCGGCCGTGCGCGAGGGCGTGTGGCTGCGGCCGTTCCGCGACCTGATCTACACCATGCCGCCGTACGTCACGGACGACGCGGACCTGGCACGGATCGCCCGCGCGGTGTGCGCGGCGGCAGGGGAGGGATGACATGCCGGTACTGGTGATCACGGGCACCGGCACGGAGGTCGGCAAGACCGTCGTGACCGCCGCCGTCGCCGCGGCCGCGCTGGCGGGCGGCCGGTCGGTGGCCGTGCTGAAGGCCGCGCAGACGGGCGTACGGCCGGACGAGTCCGGGGACGTCCAGGAGGTGGCGCGCCTCGCGGGTGCGGTGACGGCGGCCGAAGTCGCCCGCTACCCGGAGCCGTTGGCGCCGGGGACGGCGGCGCGGCGGGCCGGCCGGGCCCCGGTGCACCCCGAGGAGGTGGCGGAGGCCGCGGGCAAGCTGGCCACCGAGCACGACCTCGTGCTGGTCGAGGGCGCGGGCGGACTCCTCGTACGCTTCGACGCGGCCGGCGGGACGCTGGCGGACGTCGCCGGACTGCTGGGAGCGCCGGTGCTGCTGGTGGCGTCGGCCGGGCTGGGCACGCTGAACACGACGGAGCTGACGGCACGTGAACTGCGGTCGCGCGGGCTGGAGCTGACGGGTGTGGTGATCGGCAGCTGGCCGGGGTCCCCCGACCTCGCCTCGCGCTGCAACCTCGCGGACCTCCCGGAGGTGGCCGGAGCCCCCCTGCTCGGTGCCGTGCCCGCCGGAGCGGGTTCCCTGCCGCCGGCCGCCTTCCGGTCGGCGGCCCCGCACTGGCTGGCGCCCTGCCTGCGGGGCTGGTGGGACGCGGACGTGTTCCGGCGGCGGGAGGGCCCCTGACGCGGGAGCGCAGTACCGCGGCAGGTGCGCACCCGGTCAACGCCCGGGCGGCACAGCCCCTGGCCGGCCCGCTCCCCGGCCCGGACCGCGACACGCGAACCACGGACACACGAGCGGCCCGAGGTACTCCGACCGGCGGGGCACGCGCCTGCACGCCGGCCACCGCGCCGGTCGGTGGCCTTTCTCACCGGTGGCCTTTCTCACCGGTGGCCTTTCTCACCGGTGGCCTCCCTGGCCGACGAGCCGAGTGGAGCGCATCCGAGGCTGGACACGCTCCGCACCCGGGAGGCGTCCTGACCGGCGGTACGGCGCGGCCGGCCGCCGGTCCGCACCGTGGGGACGCCGGCGCGGAGCACGGCCCTGTCTCCGGGCGGTCCGGCACCGGCGAAGGAGCCGCCCGCGCGGTGGGTGCACGGCGCCTGCACGGGGGACAATCGTGGTAAGGCACCACCTCGTGAGGGAGGCCCCATGGCGCTGCGACCCACCCGTGCCCGCGGGGTGCCGCGGGACGCCGTGCACCATCCGCTGTTCGCCCGCTGCTACGCCCGGGTCAGCGTGCGGGCCGAAACCCGGATGGGCATGGGACCGGTGCGTGAGCGACTGCTTGCCGGGCTGTCCGGCCGGGTCATCGAGATCGGCGCGGGCAACGGCCTGAACTTCGCCCACTACCCGGGCACCGTCTCGGAGGTCGTCGCCATCGAACCGGAGCGCACGCTGCGGCAGTTGGCGCTGGAGGCCGCGCTGCGCGCCGAGGTGCCGGTCGACGTCGCGCCGGGCGCGGCGGAGGCGCTGCCGGTCAAGAGCGAGGCCTTCGACGCGGCGGTGGTCTCGCTGGTGCTGTGCAGCGTCCGCGATGTGCCGCGGGCGCTCGGGGAGCTGAGGCGGGTGCTGCGGCCCGGCGGCGAGGTGCGGTTCTTCGAGCACGGCCGGGGCGGCGGCCGGGTGATGACCTTCACCCAGCGCGCACTGGACCGGACGCTGTGGCCCGCGCTGTCCGGCGGCTGCCACGTCTCCCGCGAGCCGGTGGCCGCCCTGCGGGAGGCCGGGTTCGCGCTGGGCCCCTACCGGCGGATGACGATGCCGGAGAAGGGGCCGCCGCTGCCGAGTTCCTACTGCGTGCTCGGCACGGCGTGGCGGCCGGCCGAAGCCGAGGGGTAGTCACACGCTCCACCGGCGCAGCTCGTCCGCGATGTCGTCGACCGACGCCTCACCGCTCTTGACCAGCAGGGCGAGATCCCGCACCTGCTCGGGAGTGGTGGCGACCTTGACCCCGCCGGCGACCAGGTAGGCGTAGGCGACCGCGGAGGCGAACAGGGCGTTGGAGCGTTCCAGAGCGGGGACGTGGATCAGCAGTTGGAGCAGCGCTGCGGCGCGGGCGTGCGGACCCTCGTAGACGGGCGTGCCGAATATTTCGGCCCGGTGGCGGGCGACGGCCGCCACCAGCGCTCCCCAGTCGGTGACCTGGGGGTCTCCCGGGGTGCGCTGTTCGGCGAGCATGAGCAGCCAGGCGAGATCGATGGTGAGGTCGTTCATCCGAGTCCGTGTGGTCCGGGTCGTCGGCCGGGATCGCCGGGTCCGGGAGCGCCCGACGGCTCAGCGGCGTCCGTCGCCGACCTCCTCGGCGAACACCGTCTCGTACTGCCGCATGAAGTCGGCCGCGGCCTCCACGAAGGTGCGGCCGGCCTCGCCGGTGTCCTGCCGGACCAGCTCCTCGATATAGCGGTTGACGCTCATCCCCCGGGCCAGGGCCCGTTCGCGGGCCGCCCGGGCGGTTCCCTCGTCCACCCGCACGTTCAACTGGGCCTTCTGGGGCTTCGCCATACCTCGAAGCTAGCGCCGGAACGCTAGCAGCGGCAAGGGGCCGCATCCCGCGGAAACCCAGCGAAATACCGGCGGACCGGTACCACAGGAGGATTCCAGGTGTGGTCCGAGTCACACTACTCTGGCGGCCCGCGGAGAGCACCGAGGAGGCCGCCTTGTCCACACCTGCTGCGAAGCACGCCCCCGGTCGGGCGTCGGCCGACGACATCGCCGCCCGGGCGCGCGGCCTGACCAAGGCGTACGGCTCGGGCGAGACCACGGTGCTCGCCCTGGACTCGGTGGACGTGGACATCGCACGCGGCCGTTTCACCGCGGTCATGGGCCCGTCCGGCTCCGGGAAGTCCACGCTGATGCACTGCCTGGCGGGCCTCGACACCGTCTCGGCCGGCCAGGTGTGGCTCGGCGACACCGAGATCACGGGACTCGGGGATCGGGAGCTGACGCGGCTGCGCCGGGACCGGGTCGGGTTCATGTTCCAGTCCTTCAACCTCATTCCGACGCTGAACGCGTTGGAGAACATCACCCTGCCCCAGAACATCGCGGGCCGGAGCCCCGACCCGGAGTGGCTCGACCAGGTCATCGGCACCCTTGGCCTGCGGGACCGGCTCAGGCACCGGCCGGCCCAGCTCTCCGGGGGCCAGCAGCAGCGGGTGGCCTGTGCGCGGGCGCTGGTCTCCCGGCCCGAATTGATCTTCGCGGACGAGCCGACCGGCAACCTCGACTCGCGGGCCGGTCTGGAGGTGCTCGGCATCCTGCGGGAGGCCGTGGACGAGCTCGGTCAGACCGTCGTCGTGGTCACCCACGACCCGGGCGCCGCCGCCCGCTCCGACCTGGTGCTCTTCCTCGGGGACGGACGGATCGTGGACGAGATGGAGAGGCCGACGTCGGAGGCGGTGCTGGAGCGCATGCGCCTGTTCACCGGCACCGGCCTTCCGGATGCTCCGGGCTCACCCTCCGGGGCGGGGACACCCTCCGGACCGGACTCACCGTCCGGGACAGGGTCGCCCTCCGCACCGGGCTCACCCTCCGGGACCGGGTCACCCCCCGCCCCGGGGCCATCCGCCGCCCCGGCCTCACCCGACGAGGAGTGACGCCGTGCTGAAGGCGACGCTCAGGAGTTTCCTCGCGCACAAGGGGCGGCTGGTGCTCTCGGCGCTGGCGGTCCTGCTGTCCGTGGCGTTCGTCGCGGGCAGTCTGGTCTTCTCCGACACCCTCACCCGTACCTTCGACCGGCTGTTCGCCTCCACCGCCGCCGATGTCACCGTCCGCCCGCAGGAGGGGCTCGCCGAGTCGGTGCCCTCCGGCAGGACGGCGACCGTGCCGGCCGCGCTCGCCGACCGGCTGGCCGAGGTCGACGGGGTCGCCGCCGCGCGCGTGGACGCGGAGGTCGAGAACATCACCGTCGTCGACGACGGGAACGAGTCGGTGAGCCCGACCACCGGCGCCCCCACCATCGGCACCAACTGGAACCCGACCGACCGCAGCCCCGTGGAACTCACCTCGGGTCACGCCCCGCGCGGCCCCGAGCAGGCGCTGCTCGACTCGGAGACCGCCGACCGCGCGGACGTGCGCATCGGCGACACCCTCACCGTGATCGCCCCGCCGGGCTCGTTCGACGTCGAGATCGTCGGCATCGCCACGTTCACCACGACCAACCCCGGCGCGGCGCTGCTCTTCCTGGACACACCGACGGCGCAGGCGAAGCTGCTGGGCGACCCCCGCGCCGCCACCGGCATCTCCGTCGAGGCGGCGGCCGGTACCAGCGACGACCTGCTCAAGCGGCGCGTCGCCGAGGTCCTGGGCGCGGACAGCTACCAGTACCGCACGGCCGCCGAGCAGGCCCGGTCGGACGTCGAGCAACTGGGCGGATTCCTCGACGTCATCAAGTACGTCATGCTCGGCTTCGCCGGGATCGCCGTCCTGGTCGGCGTGTTCCTGATCGCCAACACCTTCTCGATGCTGATCGCGCAACGCACCCGCGAGCTGGGTCTGCTGCGCGCGCTCGGCGCGGACCGGCGTCAGGTGCGACGCTCGGTACTCACCGAGGCGGTGCTGCTCGGCGTGGTCGCCTCGACGCTGGGCCTGGCCGCGGGCATCGGGCTGGCCGCGGGACTGATCGGGCTGATGAACGCGATCGGTATGAACATCGACTCGGGCGAGATGACCCTCGGCTGGGCGACGCCCGTCGCGGCGTACGTCGTCGGTGTCGGGGTGACGTTCCTCGCCGCGGGGCTCCCGGCACGCCGTGCGGCGGCCGTCTCCCCGATGGCGGCCCTCGCGGACGCGGAGATCGCCGGGGTGGGCCGGCCGCTGCGGACGCGGGCCCTGGTCGGCGCCGTGGCCGGAGTCCTGGGCGTGGCCGCGCTCGTGGGGTGCGCGGTGGCGACCAGGACCTCCTCGGCGGCGGCGCTGCTCGGGCTCGGTGTCGTCCTGACCCTCCTCGCGACCGTCATCGCCGGTCCGCTGCTCGTCCGCCCCGTGATCCGGGCGCTCGGCGCGGCCTTCCCGGTGGTGTTCGGCGCCGTCGGCCGGATGAGCCGGCGCAACGCCCTGCGCAACCCTCGCCGCACCGGCGCCACGGCCTCCGCGCTCATGGTGGGCATCGCACTGGTCGGCGGGATGTCGGTGGCCAGCGCCTCGATGACCGCATCCTTCGACCAGCAGATCGACAAGGTGATGGGCGCCGACTTCGTCGTGCAGAACGGCGGTTTCATGCCGTTCCCGCGGGAGGTGGGCGAGCGGGTGCGCGAGACCGAGGGTGCCGGGCTCGTCGTCCGGTCCCGGTTCGTGCCGGTCGCCGTGCGGCTGCCGGACGGCGACCGGGTGGAGGCGACCGCCACGGGCTACGACCCGCACCTCGACGACGTCGCCAACATCTCGTACGCGCGCGGGGACACGGAGGCGGCGCTCGCGCCAGGGCACCTGGCGATGGACGCGGACTTCGCCCGGGAGCACGGCGTGCGCGCCGGCAGCACGGTCCCCGTCGAGTTCCAGGGCGGGCGCACCGCCGACCTGACGGTGGGCGCGCTCACCCACCAGGAGTCCGCCGAGGGGTTCGGGATGGAGGGCGGGCTGTTCCTCGGCCTGGGCACGCTGGAGCGGTACGCACCCGGGGGCCAGGACTCGTCGCTGTACGTGAATGCCGCGCCGGGGACGAGCGCCGACGCACTGCGCGCGAGCCTGGAACGGACACTCGACCCGTACCCGCAGGTGCAGGTGCGCGACCTGGCCGACTACAAGGAGCTGGTGCACGACCAGATCGCGGTCCTGCTCTACCTCGTGTACGCCCTGCTGGGGCTGGCGATCGTCATCGCGGTGCTCGGCGTGGTCAACACCCTCGCCCTGTCGGTGGTGGAGCGCACCCGTGAGATCGGACTCCTGCGGGCCATCGGGCTCGCCCGGCGTCAGCTGCGCCGGATGATCCGGCTGGAGTCGGTGGTGATCGCGGTGTTCGGCGCGGTGCTCGGGCTGGTCCTGGGGCTGGTGTGGGGCGTGTGCGTGCAGCAGGTGCTGGCGCTGGAGGGGCTGACGGCGTTCGCGATCCCGTGGGGCACGGTCGTCGCGGTGGTGGTGGGTTCCGCGGTGGTGGGCGTGGTGGCGGCGATGCTGCCCGCCTGGCGGGCCTCGCGCATGCAGGTGCTGGCGGCCATAGCGCACGAGTGATTGACTTCCGGTTGCCCGAAGTCCTCTGCCGCGCAGGAGAGTTCATGTCACGCCCGTTCCGCTTCGGCGTCAACCTGATGGCGCCCGCACCTGCCGACGAGTGGAGTGCGAAGTGCCGGCGGGCCGAGGAGCTGGGGTACGACGTGATCCTGGTCCCGGACCATCTCGGCATGCCGGCTCCGTTCCCGGCACTGGTCGCGGCGGCCCGGGCCACCGAGCGGCCCCGGCTCGGCACCTTCGTGCTCAACGCGGGGTTCTGGAATCCCGCTCTGCTGGCCCGGGAGGTGGCGACCACGGACGCCCTGACGGGCGGGCGCCTGGAACTCGGGCTCGGTACCGGCTACGTACGGGCGGAGCATGACGCGGCGGGGCTGCCGTTCGGCTCGCCCGGCGAGCGGGTGGACCATCTGCGGCGCACCGTCGAGGAGCTGGAGCGACTGCTCGGCGACGAGGAGTACCGGCCGCGGCCGGTGCAGCGGCCGGGGGTGCCGCTGCTGATCGGCGCCAACGGCGACCAGATGCTGGAGCTGACCGCGCGGCACGCCGCCATCGCCGCGTTCACGGGCGGACGTACCGTGCGGGGCAGCTCGACGGGGCAGCTCGCCCCGATCACGGCCGAGCAGCTCGACGAGCGCGTGGCCCGGTACCGGGAGCTGGCGGCGGGCCGCGAGGAGCCGGCGGAGCTGAACCTGCTCATCCAGATGGTCGTCGTGACCGAGGACCGCGAGGCCGCCGCCCGGCCCCTGCTGGAGCACGTACCGCACCTGACGGCCGGCCAGGTCCTGGAGCTGCCCGTGTTCCTGGCCGGAACCCCGCAACAGATCACCGCGCAGGTACGGGCGCAGCGCGAGCGGTACGGATTCACCTACCTGACGGTGCTGGAGCCGTACATGGAGGTCTTCGCTCCGGTGATGCGGGCGTTGCGCGGCGTCTGACGACCCGTACGCGCGGCCCGGGCGCCTGCGTGGCGGTCCGGCGTGCGCGGCCCGTCCGCATGCCGGGCCGGTCCGGCGTATACGGCTGTCCGGCGTGTGGAGCCGCCGGGCGTGCGCGGCCGTCCGGAGTGCGTGGCCGTCCGGAGTGCGTGGCCGTCCGGAGTGCGTGGCCGTCCGCATGCCGGAATGCCTCGTGCCGGTCCGGCGTGCGTGATGGGATCACCACATGACCGAACTGCGTATACGGGCCGCCGGGCGGCCCGGGGATCTGGACGCCGTGCTCGCCTTCTGGAAGGTGGCCGCCGAGGGGACGAGCATCAGCGACGACCGGGAGGGCGTGGAGCGGCTGGTGACCCGCGATCCCGACGCGCTGATCCTGGCCGAGCGCGGCGGCGACCTGGTGGGCACGGTGATCGCGGGCTTCGACGGCTGGCGGTGCCATCTGTACCGGCTGGCGGTACACCCGGACCACCGGCGCCAGGGCATCGGCTCGGCCCTGCTCACGGCCGCGGAGGAGCGGTTCGTCCGGCTCGGCGGGCGCCGCGGGGACGCCATGGTGCTGCGGCGCAACGAGCGGGCCCAGCATGCCTGGCGGGCGGCCGGGTACGCGCCCCAGGAGCAGTGGCGACGCTGGGTGAAGCCCCTCCCCGACTGAAAGGCTGTGACCACCGGCGCATGAGCGAATCCAGTCCCCGTCGGCGATTCTCCCGGCGCCTGCCGCGGCGCGTCCCCCGGCGCGTCCCCCCGGCGCACGACATCGCGCGAACCTCCGTGTCCTGGCCGATCATGGACCCGAGGTGACCCGATGACCGAAGTGCTCCTGCTGCTGGTGGCGATCCTGCTCGCGCTCGCGTGCGGCGCCTTCGTCGCGGCCGAGTTCTCGCTGACCACCGTCGAGCGCGGTGAGCTGGAACGGGCGGCGGCGCGGGGCGAGCGGGGTGCGGCGAGCGCCCTGAAGGCCGTACGGAACCTGACCTTCCAGCTGTCCGGCGCGCAGCTCGGCATCACGGTCACCAATCTGGTGGTCGGCATGCTCGCCGAGCCGTCGGTCGCGGCGCTGATCGCGGGCCCGCTGGAGAGCGCCGGGATCTCGCGCTCCGCCTCCTCCTCGCTGGCGCTGGTGCTGGGCACGGCGCTGTCGACGGTCTTCCTGATGATCGTCGGCGAGCTGGTGCCGAAGAACTGGGCGATCTCCTCGCCGCTGGCCGTGGCCAGACGCGTGGGCGGCCCGCAGCGCTGGTTCAGCGCGGCCTTCCGCCCCTTCATCGCCCATCTGAACAACACGGCCAACCGCGTCGTGCGCCGCTTCGGTGTGGAGCCCGCCGAGGAACTCGCGTCCGCGCGCGGGCCGCAGGAGCTGGCGGCGCTCGCCCGGCACTCGGCCAAGGAGGGCGCACTGGAGGCCGACACCGCCGAGCTGTTCGTGCGGACCCTGAACCTCGCCGACCTGACGGCGCAGAACGTGATGACCCCGCGCGTGCAGGTCGTCGCCCTCGACGCCCGGGCGACGTGCGAGGACGTGGCGAACGCGACGCGGGCGACCGGGCTGTCCCGGTTCCCCGTCTACCAGGACACCCTCGACGCCGTGGTCGGAACGGCGCACGTCAAGGACGTCCTCGCGGTGCCGGCCGAGCGGCGGGGCCGGATCGCGGTCGCCGAGCTGATGCGCGAGCCGCTGCTCGTCCCGGAGTCACTGACCGTCGACCGGCTCCTGGACCGGCTCTCCGGGCGACGCACGATGGCCGTCGTGATCGACGAGTACGGCGGGACGGCCGGTGTGGCCACGCTGGAGGACATCGTCGAGGAGGTCGTCGGCGAGGTGCGGGACGAGCACGACCCGCACGAGACGCCCGAGCTGGATCCGGCGGGCACCGACGAACAGGGCCGCGCGCTGTACCGGGCCGACGGCGCGGCCCGCGTGGACCGGCTGACGCGCCTGGGACTGAAGGTGCCCGAGGGGCCGTACGAGACGGTCGCCGGGCTGGTCGCGGCCGGGCTGGGGCACATCCCCACCGTCGGCGACACCCTGGAGGTCGCCGGCTGGCGGCTGGACGTCGTGGACGCCACGGGCCGCAGGGCGGCCCGGGTGCTGCTGCACGCGCCGCTCGACGACGCGAACGAAGAGGAGCCCGGCCGGTGACCGCCGTACAGCTGCTGATCGGTCTGGCGACGCTCGTCGTCAACGCGTTCTTCGTGGGTGCCGAGTTCGCGCTGATCTCCGTGCGCCGCAGCCAGGTGGAGTCGTACGCCGAGGAGGGCGACCGGCGCGCGAAGAGCGTGCTGTGGGGTCTGGAACACGTGTCGGCGCTGATGGCGGCGGCGCAGCTGGGCATCACGCTGTGCACGCTGGTCCTCGGCGTGGTCGCGGAACCGGCGATCGCGCACCTGCTGGAGCCGGTGTTCCACGCGGTGGGCGTGCCGTCCGGCGCGGGGCACGCGGTGTCCTTCGTGATCGCCCTGGCGCTGGCGACGTACCTGCACATGCTGCTCGGCGAGATGGTGCCGAAGAACATCGCGCTGGCCGAGCCGGTGCGCAGTGCGCTGGTGCTCGGGCCGCCGTTGGTGGCGCTGTCCCGGGCACTGCGCCCGGTGATCTTCACGATCAACGCCTCCGCGAACGCGGTGCTCAAACTGCTCAGGGTCGAGACGAAGGACGAGGTCTCCGCGACCTTCACGGATGCGGAGCTGGCCGAGATCGTGAAGGACGCCAGTGAGGCCGGGCTCATCGACGACCGGGCGCAGGAGCGCCTCCACGACGCGCTGGAGCTGGGCCGGCGGCCGGTGCGGGACGTGGTGCTGCCACTGGAACGCGTCGTCCACGCGCGCGTGGGCATCACTGCGGAGCAGCTGGAGCGGCTGTCGGTGGAGTCCGGGTTCTCCCGTTTCCCGGTGGTGGACGACGGGCGGCGGATCGTCGGCTACCTGCACGTGAAGGACGCCCTGGACGCCTCACCGCGGGACCTGCCCTTCCGGCTGCGGGACATGCGGCCCATCGCCCGGGTGCGGGAGCGCACCCCGCTGGACGACGTGCTCACCGCGATGCGGCGCAGCCGCACGCATGTGGCGGCCGTGCTCGGGTCCGACGGGCGGCTGGCGGGGCTGGTGACCATGGAGGACGTACTCCGGGAACTGTTCGGCCGGCGAACGTGAGCCTGCGGGGACGGCGGGCGGTGCCGGGACGGGGGCGGGGAGGGGCGCCGAGCCCGGGGGTGCGGGGACGGTGCCGAGCCGGGGGCGAGGAGGGGTGCCGGCGGACTCGGAGAGGGTGCGGACCGGCAGGGCGGTGTGAGCCCGAAGGGCGGTGTGGACCCGAAGGGCGACCGACCGGCGGGTATGTGTAGGGGCTACCATTTCTGTCGCCATGCAGACGAATCCCACCCACACCAGTCTCGTCGCCGTCGGCGACTCCTTCACCGAGGGCATGTCGGACCTGCTGCCCGACGGCTCCTACCGGGGCTGGGCCGACCTCCTCGCCGCGCGGATGGCCGCCCGCTCCCCCGGTTTCCGGTACGCGAACCTCGCGGTGCGCGGAAAGCTGATCGGGCAGATCGTCGACGAGCAGATCGACGTGGCGGCGGCCATGGGAGCCGACGTGATCACGCTGGTCGGCGGGCTCAACGACACGCTGCGGCCCAAGTGCGACATGGCCCGGGTACGGGATCTGCTGACGCAGGCAGTGGAGCGGCTCGCCCCGCACTGCGAGCAGCTGGTGCTGATGCGCAGTCCGGGACGCCAGGGTCCGGTGCTGGAGCGGTTCCGGCCCCGCATGGAAGCGTTGTTCGCCATCATCGACGACCTGTCCGAGCAGCACGGCGCCGTGGTCGTCGACCTGTACGGGGCCCCGTCGCTGGCCGACCCCCGCCTGTGGGACGTGGACCGGCTGCATCTGACCGCCGAGGGGCACCGCCGGGTCGCGGAGGCCGTGTGGCAGACGCTCGGTTACGAGCCCGAGGATCCCGAGTGGCACGCGCCGATCCCGGCGACGCCGCCGCCGGGCTGGGTCATCCGCCGGACCGAGGACGTCCGTTTCGCCCGGCAGTACCTGCTGCCCTGGATCGGCCGCAGGCTGACGGGCCGGTCGTCCGGGGACGGCCTGCCGCCCAAGCGCCCGGAGCTGCTGCCGTACGGGGACCTCACTCCGTGACCCCCGCGCCCACGCGCCCTTCGTAGGTTCCGACGAAGGGCCCCGGGGAGCTGGCCTGCAGGAATCGCCAGTAGAATCCGTTTACGTGACTTCCGCTCCCGCCAAGCCCCGCATCCCGAACGTCCTCGCCGGACGCTACGCCTCCGCCGAGCTCGCCACGCTCTGGTCGCCCGAGCAGAAGGTGAAGCTCGAGCGGCAGCTCTGGCTCGCCGTGCTGCGGGCCCAGAAGGACCTCGGCATCGAGGTGCCCGACGCCGCGATCGCCGACTACGAGCGCGTCCTCGACCAGGTCGACCTGGCCTCGATCGCCGAGCGCGAGAAGGTCACGCGGCACGACGTGAAGGCGCGGATCGAGGAGTTCAACGACCTCGCCGGGCACGAGCACGTGCACAAGGGCATGACCTCGCGCGACCTGACGGAGAACGTCGAGCAGCTGCAGGTCCGGCTCTCCCTGGAGCTGATCCGCGACCGCTCGGTGGCCGTGCTGGCCCGGCTCGGCAAGCTGGCCGGCGAGTACGGCGAGCTGGTCATGGCCGGCCGCTCCCACAACGTCGCCGCGCAGGCCACGACGCTCGGCAAGCGGTTCGCCACCGCCGCCGACGAGCTGCTCGTCGCGTACGGCCGGGTGGAGGAACTGCTGGGCCGCTACCCGCTGCGCGGCATCAAGGGCCCGGTCGGCACCGCCCAGGACATGCTGGACCTGCTCGGCGGGGACGCGGGCAAGCTGGCGGAGCTGGAGCAGCGGATCGCCGGGCACCTGGGCTTCTCGCAGGCGTTCACCTCGGTCGGCCAGGTCTACCCGCGCTCGCTGGACTACGAGGTCGTCACCGCGCTGGTGCAGCTGGCGGCGGCACCGTCGTCGCTGGCGAAGACCATCCGGCTGATGGCCGGCCACGAGCTGGTCACCGAGGGCTTCAAGCCCGGCCAGGTCGGCTCCTCCGCCATGCCGCACAAGATGAACACCCGCTCCTGCGAGCGCGTCAACGGCCTGATGGTGATCCTGCGCGGCTACGCCTCGATGACCGGCGAGCTGGCGGGCGACCAGTGGAACGAGGGCGACGTGTCCTGCTCGGTGGTGCGCCGGGTGGCTCTCCCCGACGCCTTCTTCGCCCTCGACGGGCTGCTGGAGACGTTCCTGACCGTGCTCGACGAGTTCGGCGCGTTCCCCGCCGTCGTGGCCCGGGAACTGGACCGCTACCTGCCGTTCCTGGCCACCACCAAGGTCCTGATGGGCGCGGTGCGGGCCGGTGTGGGCCGCGAGGTCGCGCACGAGGCGATCAAGGAGAACGCCGTCGCCTCCGCGCTGGCGATGCGCGAGCAGGGCGCCGAGCGCAACGAGCTGCTCGACAAGCTGGCCGCCGACGAGCGCATCCCGCTGGACCGCGCCGGGCTGGACGCGCTCATGGCCGACAAGCTGTCCTTCACGGGCGCTGCCGCCGACCAGGTCGGTGTCGTCGTCGCCCGGATCGAGGAGATCGTCAAGCAGCACCCGGCCGCCGCGGGCTACACCCCCGGAGCGATCCTCTGACGCGCTTCACCCAGGCGGAGCTGGAGGCCGCCCGCGACCGTCTCGTACCGGACGTCGTCGCGGACGGTCTCCGCGTGCTGTTCTGCGGCATCAACCCCGGGCTGATGACGGCGGTGACGGGCCACCACTTCGCCCGTCCCGGCAACCGGTTCTGGCCGGTGCTGCACCTGTCCGGGTTCACACCGCGGCTGCTGAAGCCGTCGGAGCAGGGCGAACTGCCGTCGTACGGGCTCGGCATCACCAACGTCGTCGCGCGGGCCAGCGCGCGGGCGGACGAGTTGAGTGCCGAGGAGTACCGGGAGGGCGGTCGGCTGCTGACGCTGAAGGTGGCGCGGCTGCGGCCCCGGTGGCTGGCCGTGGTCGGTGTCACCGCCTACCGGGCGGCGTTCGACGACCGGAAGGCCCAGGTGGGCCCGCAGGCGCGCACGATCGGGGACACGCGCGTGTGGGTGCTGCCCAATCCCAGTGGTCTCAACGCGCATTGGACGGCGCAGACGATGGCGGAGGAGTTCGCGCGGCTACGGGTCGCGGCGGAGGCGCAGACGGAGGCGTAGGCGCGGGGAAGCCGTCATGGTGGTGCCTGTTCCGTGACGACGGCCAGCAGCCGCACCTCGTCCGTCTCGTCCCGGTCCGCGACGGCCACCGCGGCCCATCGGCCGGTACCCTCCGCCTCCCAGAGGTACGCCACGCTCGCGCGGACGCTCAGGCCCGCCCACGGCTCGGGTATCTCCTCGTGTTCGGTGCGCAGCAGGACCGTCCGGAGGTTCCAGGGGTCCGTCTCCCCCCAGCGCCCGGCGAGGCGCTCGCAGAGGGCGTCGCGGTACTTCTCGTACTGCTCCACCGTCGCCGCCCGCTCCCCCTGGTCGCCGGCGCGCAGGCCGTGGCTGCTCTCCAGCACCGCCACGAAGCGGCCGGGTCCCCGTGCGCCCCCGTCCGACGGGCCGTGCTCCGCCGGGAAGGGCCGGAAGCACAGCTCGTCGATGAGGGCGATGTGCCGCGCGATGTCCATGCGCTCCAGTAAACCGCCCGGCACTGACAATTGGCGGGGCGTCAGCCGCGGGCGGCCGTCAGGCGTCCCGGCCGCGCAGCCGCCAGGCGCCCGCGAGGAGGGCGGCCACCACCCACAGCGCGGTCACCGCGAGTCCGGCCCAGGGCCCCAGGGTTCCCTCGTGCGTCTGGTGGAGGACGACCTGCCCCGCCTTGTCCGGCAGGAAGTCGGTGACGCCGCCCACCGCGTCCCCGATCACGAAGGAGACGATGAGGATGAACGGGATCAGGACGGACAGGGTGGCCACGCCGCTGCGGAACAGCGCGGTGAGGCCGGCCGCGAGCAGCGCCATCAGCATGAGGTAGATCCCGCAGCCCACGACGCCGCGCACCTGCTCACCGGTGGTGAGCCCGTCCGCTGCCGGGCCGAGGCCCGCCCGGGCCGCGACGAGGGCGGCGAACGCGGTGAGCAGCCCCACGACGAGCGCGGGTACGGCGACGACCACGAGCTTCGCCGCGAACCACCGTCCGCGCCGCGGAACGGCGGCCAGGGAGAGCCGGATCCCGTTGCCGTGGTACTCGGACGAGACCGCCATGGCGCCGAAGGCGATAACCGCGATCTGACCGGGCATGACACCGGAGAGCGCCATGAACAGCGGATCGAACTCGGGCTGGGAGGTGTCGGAGATTCCGGCCAGCGCGGAGAAGGCGGTGGTGACCGCGAACACCGCCAGCAGGGTGCCGCACAGCGAGCGCAGGGTGCGGACCTTGAGCGCCTCCGAACGGAGTACGGGCGTGAAGGACATGGTCAGGCCTCCTGGGGCTGTGCGGTGAACTCGGTCTCGGTGCCTGTCAGATCGAGGTACGCCTGTTCCAACGTGCCCTCGTCCGACGACAGTTCGAGGATCGGGACTCCCGCGCCGGACACGGCGCGGCCGATGTCGTCCACGCGCGCGCCATGCACGGTCCAGTACCCGTCCTCCTGCTCCACGGCGTCGTGGCCGTGCCGGGCCAGGGCGGCCTTCAGGGCGGTGGCGTCCGACGTACGGATGCGGACACGCGGCTGCACGCGCGCGTCGATGAACTCCCGCATCGGGGTGTCGGCGAGCAGGCGGCCCCGGCCGAGGACGACCAGGTGGTCGGCGAAGGACGCGGTCTCGTTCATCAGGTGGCTGGAGACCAGGACCGTGCGGCCCTCGGCCGCGAGCCCGCGCAGCAGTCCGCGGATCCAGATGATGCCCTCGGGGTCCAGCCCGTTGGAGGGCTCGTCCAGCATGACCACCTCGGGATCACCCAGCAGGGCGGCGGCGATGCCCAGCCGCTGGCGCATGCCCAGCGAGTACGTCCGCACCCGGCGGCGTGCCACCGACGCGATGCCCGTCTCCTCCATCACCTCGTCGACCCTGCGCGACGGGACGCGGTTGCTCGCCGCCAGGACGCGCAGGTGGTCCCGGGCGGTGCGCGAGCCGTGCGCGGCCTGCGCGTCGAGCAGGGCGCCGACGTGCCGCAACGGCTCGTGCAGGGTGGCGTAGGGGCGTCCACCGACGGTCGCGGTCCCGCGGGTGGGCCGGTCCAGGCCCAGGACGAGCCGCATGGTGGTGGACTTACCGGCGCCGTTGGGCCCGAGGAAGCCGGTGACGCGGCCGGGGCGCACGGTGAAGGTGAGGTCGTCGACGGCTCGTCGGGTGCCGTACTCCTTGGTGAGGTTCTGGACGTCGATGCTGGTCATGACAGCAGCGTGCCGGTTCGTACCGGGTCGTGGCCTCCCCCGCCGGTGGAGAGCGTCTCCCCCGTGCGGGGGAGCCGGGCTGTCGGTGCCGGGTGGCACGATGACGGGATGGTCCGCCTGCTGCGCCCGCTGGTCCGCGGGACGACGTACACACGCCTGCTGCACCTGTGGGTGCCGATGGCGGCCTTCAGTGTGTGGATGTTCGTCCTGCCGCACATGCCCTGGGGGCCCCTGCTCCTGCTGGTCCCGGTCGGCCTCGTCCCGGCGGTGCGGACCGGCGAGGGAGTGCAGGCGCGCCTGCTCCTCACCCCGGGCCACGAGGACTCGGCGTTCTCGGTCACCCCTTCGGCGAGCCGGCGCGACCGGCTGCGCACGGTGGCGTGGCTGGAGCTGCGCATGCTGCTGGGCGCGCTGACCTCGATGGTCTGTGTGTGGCTGCCGCTCATCGCCGTCGAGATGGTCCGGCACTCCCTGGGGTACCGCGTCGACGACATACCGGTGCTGCGGGACGCCGACCCGCACTGGGTGTGGGCGGTCCTCGCGGTGCTCCCCCTGCTCGCGCTGTACGGCGCCGTGGTCGGCCTCGGCGTCCTGGTGACGGCGGCGGCCCGCGCGCTCCTCGGACCGTCCGCCGCCGAACGGCTCAGCGCCCTCGAGGAACGCACCGAGCAGCTCCTGGAGCGCAACCGCATCGCCCGCGAGCTGCACGACTCCATCGGTCACGCGCTGACCGTCGCCGTCGTGCAGGCGGGGGCCGCGCGCGCGGCGAACAGCCCCGAGTTCACCGACCGGGCCCTGACCGCGATCGAGGAGACCGGCAGGGCGGCCCTGGAGGACCTGGAGCGGGTGCTCGGTGTCCTGCGGGAGACGAAGGGGTCCGCGAGCGGCCGGCCGACGCTCGCCGACGCCGACCGTCTCCTGGAGTCCGCCCGCGCCTCCGGAGCGAAGGTCGACGCCGAGGTCACGGGCCCCGTGGAGGCCCTGCCGGGCCCCGTCTCCCGGGAGGGGTACCGCATCCTCCAGGAGTCGCTGACCAATGTGCTGCGGCACGCGGGGGCCGTGCCGGCGCGGGTCCGCGTCGAGGTGAGAGACGGTGCGCTCACCCTGGAGGTGCGCAATCCGCTGCCGGACGGGAGGGTCGTGCCCGGACGCGGCAGCGGCCTGCGCGGTATACGCGAGCGTGCCGCGCTGCTGGGCGGCCGGGCGCACACCGGACCCGACGACGCCGGCGATTGGCAGGTGCGCGTCGAGCTGCCGCCGGGCTGATCTACGCTGGGCGGATGCCGGTCAGAGTGCTCCTCGTCGACGACGAACCCCTCGTACGCGCAGGTCTGCGGGCCGTGCTGGAGGCGCAGCCCGACATCGAGGTGGTCGGGGAGGCCGCCGACGGGGCGGCGGTCATTCCGCTGGTGCGGCAGGTGCGGCCGGACGTGGTCGCCATGGACGTCCGGATGCCGCTGCTGGACGGCATCGAGGCCACGCGCGCGCTGCTGCGGACGATGACCGACCCACCGAAGATCCTCGTGGTGACGACCTTCGAGAACGACGAGTACGTGTACGAGGCGCTGCGGGCGGGCGCCGACGGGTTCCTGCTGAAGCGGGCCCGGCCGGCCGAGATCGTGCACGCGGTGCGGCTGATCGCCGAGGGCGAGTCCCTGCTGTTCCCCGCCTCGGTCCGGCAGCTCGCCGCCGAGTACGGGGACGGCGGCGGGAACCGGGCGGCCCGCGCCGAGTTGGAACGGGCGCAGCTGACCGAGCGGGAGGGCGAGGTGCTGCGGCTGATGGCGCGCGGCTTGTCGAACGCGGAGATCGCCGCCCGGTTGGTCGTCGGTACGGAGACGGTGAAGTCGCACGTGAGCGCGGTACTGGCGAAGCTCGGGGCGCGGGACCGCACACAGGCGGTGATCACGGCGTACGAGTCGGGGTTCGTGGCACCCGGGTGAGGCGCTTGCCCGGTGGGGAAGGGGTGGACCGGCTCTCGCCGGGGCGGAGCGGGCCGAGTACGATCCGGCCAACACGCGCACGAGCTGGGAGGACGGACGTTGGGCGGGCTGACCGGCGGGGATCCGTCGCTGCTGCGGAGGATCAACTCCGCTGTGGTGCTGCACGCGTTGCGTGCCACGGACTGTGCGACGCTGACCGAGATCACCCGGGTGACGGGGCTGTCCCGGCCGACCGTCGAGGGTGTCGTCGAGGGGCTCATCGAGACGGGTCTCGTCGTCGAGGCGGCCGCCGACGAGGGCACGGCCCGACGGCAGGGGCGGCCCGCGCGGCGGTTCCGGTTCCGGGCGGAGGCCGGGCACCTGCTCGGCCTGGAGATCGGGCCGCACCGCGTCGCCGCGCTCCTGTCCGGGCTGGACGGCCGGGTGATCGGCGCCCAGGCCAAGGACGTCGACGAGAGCGCCCCGGCCGACGAGCGGCTGGAGCGGCTGCGCACGGCGGTCGCCGAGCTGCTGCGCCGGGCCGGTGTGGCCCGCGGGTCGCTGCGCGCGGTGGGAGCGGCCACGCCGGGGATCGTCGAGGCGGACGGCACGGTGCGGCTGGGCACCGCGCTGCCCGGGTGGACCGGGCTGCGCCTGGGTGAGCGGCTGAGCCGTTCCTTCAAGTGCCCGGTGCTGGTCGAGAACGACGCGAACGCGGCGGCGGTCGCCGAGCACTGGAAGGGCGCCGCCACCGAGTCCGACGACATCGTGTTCGTGCTGGCCGGGCTGAGTCCGGGGGCCGGGGCGCTGATCGGCGGGCGGCTGCACCGGGGGTACGGCGGGGCGGCCGGCGAGACCGGCGCGCTGCATCTGCTGGGCCGGGACGTGACTCCGGAGACGCTGCTGTCCACCACCGACCAGCCGCTGCACCCGCTGGACGAGCAGGCGGTCGCCAAGGTGTTCGCCGAGGCCCGTGAGGGCGACCTGCGGGCCCGTGCGGCCGTCGAGCGTTACATCCAGCGGCTGGTGCACGACGTGGCGGCGATGGTGCTGGCCCTCGATCCCGAGCTGGTCGTCATCGGTGGCTGGGCGGCGGGGCTGGACGACGTGCTGGAGCCGTTGCGGCGGGAGCTGGCGCGCTACTGCCTGCGCCCGCCGAAGCTGACCTTGTCCCTGCTCGGCGAAGCGGCCGTGGCGACGGGCGCGCTGCGGCTGGCCCTCGACCATGTGGAGGAGCAGCTGTTCGCGGTCGAGGGCGCGACGGCCCGCCGCTGACCTGCCGAAACCGGTCCGGGCCGGTCAGGAGGCCCGGGTCTGGGGGCCGTGGTGGATCTCCACGTCGCCCAGGTCCCCGAACGTCAGCCGGCAGGTGTCCGCGCGGTACGTGGCGACGGAGAGCGCGGCGGTGCGGCCCTTCGCGAGGTAGCGGGTGGTGACCACGAGGACGGGCGCTCCGGGGAGGCGGTCCAGTTCCTTCGCGTCCTCCGCGCCGGCCGATCCCAGCTCCACGGCGCTCTCCTGCCGCTCCAGTTCTCCGCGCCGCAGTTCGCGGAGCACGACACGCGCGCGTGCGGCTCCGGAGGGCGCGTCGATGGAGGTGAGGTCGGGCACCGAGGCCGGTGGGACGTACAGAAGCTCCGCCGCGACGGGCTGGCCGTGCGTCATGCGGGAGCGGCGCACGGTGTGCACGGGTTCGTCCCGGCCGGTGTCCAGCTCGTCGGCGACGGCCGCCGACGGAGCCGCCAGGGTGCAGTCGACCGGACGCCAGGCGTCGTCGGAGGTCCCGGGCCAGACGTGCTGCCGGGTGCCGACGGCCACGCCGACGCGCGGCGGGGCGACGGTCGTGCCGACGCCACGTCGGCGCTGGAGCCTGCCTTCCAGTTCGAGCTGTTCCAGGGCCTGGCGGAGCGTGGCGCGGGCGACCCCGAAGCGGGCGGCGAGGTCCCGCTCGTTGGGCAGGATCTCACCCACCGAGAACTCCGAGTCCAGGGCTTCGCTGAGGACGGTCCTGAGATGCCAGTACTTCGGTTCCGCCACCGATTCCAACTGCGTGGTCCCCACCGTGTCCTCCGCAATCGCCGTGGTCCGGCGGCGTTTTGGCGCCCTTGTTTATTAAAGGTTGTTGTAGTTCTCTGCGACGATAAAACGGCCCACACCCTTGGTCAAGACCAACCCGGCGGCAGGACGACGAGGCCCCCGTCACAGGACGGGGGCCCGGGCCGCGGCGGGGAGGCGTCCGGTCAGGCGAGGGCGGCCAGGGAACGCAGCTTGTCGGGGTTGCGGACGATGTACACCGTCTGGATCCGGCCGTCGGCCACGTCCAGCTGGAAGACGGAGTCGGGCGCACCCCTGGACAGGACCAACAGCGCCGGGCCGCCGTTGAGTTCCAGGGAGCGGAAGGAGACGTCCGGAATCCCCTTCTGCGCGGCGCCGAGCAGGAAGCGGCCCACCTTGTCCGAGCTCTCCACGACGCGCAGCGGCGCCCTGGACTTGCCGCCGCTGTCGCCCACCAGGCGGACGTCCGGCGCGAGCAGCGCCATCAGCCCTTCGAGGTCGCCGTCGGCCGCGGCGGCGAGGAAGCGTTCGGTGAGGTCCCGGCGCTGCGCGGGATCGACGTCGTAGCGGGGCCGCCGCTCGTCGACGTGCTTGCGGGCCCGTCCGGCCAGCTGGCGCACCGCGGCCTCCCCGCGCTCCAGCATGGCGGCGATCTCGGCGTACGGGTATCCGAACGCCTCCCTCAGGACGAACACCGCCCGCTCCAGCGGTGACAGCGACTCCAGGACGACGAGGACGGCGAAGGACACGGAGTCGGCGAGGACGGCCCGCTCCGCGGAGTCCGGCACGGTGCCCCCGAAGTCGGTGACGTAGGGCTCGGGCAGCCACGGGCCGACGTACGTCTCGCCCCGCGACGTGATCTGGCGCAGCCGGTCGATGGCGAGGCGGGTGGTGACGCGCACCAGGTAGCCGCGCGGTTCGCGGACGCCGGACCGGTCGGCACCGGACCAGCGCAGCCAGGCCTCCTGGACCACGTCCTCCGCGTCGGCCAGCCGGCCCAGCATGCGGTAGGCGACTCCCAGGAGGACGGGGCGGTGCTCTTCGAAGACGTCGGTCGCGGTTTCGGCGGTCACCGCTCCATCCCAGCGGACTCGTCCGGCCGTGTCCAGGCGGAGCCGCCCGCACCCGCCACCCTGCCGGCGAAGAACAGCGAAGGACAGCGAAGGACAGCGACCGGGGCTACCCGTCGGTAGCTCCTACTGACACTCTGTCTGTGCAACGCCGCCATCGGCCACGCGTTCCCCGAGACACGCGTTCCCTGCGGCGCACGTCACACGAACACGCGTTCCCGACAAGGAGCCCCATGTCCGCGACGCTCTCCTTCACGTCCCCCACCGAGCACGGCCCACGGGACATCACCCTCGCCTACGCGCGCGTGGGCACCGGCGAGCCGCTGCTTCTGCTGCACGGCATCGGCCATCACCGGCAGGCCTGGGACCCGGTGGTCGACATCCTCGCGACCGAACGCGAGGTGATAGCCGTGGACCTGCCCGGATTCGGACAGTCGGCCGCACTGCCCCACGGACTGCCGCACGATCTGCCGACGACGACCGCCCTGCTCGACGCCTTCTGCGCGGCCCTGGGACTCGACCGGCCGCACGTGGCCGGCAACTCGCTGGGCGGCCTGCTGGCCCTGGAACTCGGCCGCCGGAACATGGTGCGTTCGGTGACGGCCCTGTCCCCGGCCGGGTTCTGGACGCAGGCCGAGCGGCGCTACGCCTTCGGCGTGCTGACGGGGATGCGCCGGACCGCCCGGAATCTGCCCCTCCCCCTCGTCGAGCGGCTCTCCCGCACGGCGATCGGCCGCACCGCCCTGACGAGTACGATCTACGCCCGTCCCGGCCGCCGCTCCCCCGGGGCCGTGGTCGCCGAGACGCTCGCGCTCGCGCACGCCGAGGGGTTCGACGAGACGCTCCGGGCCGGCCGGAGCGTGCTGTTCACCGACGACGTCCCCGGCGTCCCCGTCACGGTGGCGTGGGGCAACCGGGACCGGTTGCTCCTGCCCCGCCAGGGCATACGCGCCAAGCGCACCATTCCGCGGGCCCGGCTGGTGCGACTGCCCGGCTGCGGTCACGTCCCGATGAACGACGACCCGGCGCTGGTCGCCCGCGTCCTCCTGGACGGCAGCCGCGCTCAGGAGGCGACAGCCCTGGGGACCTCCTTCAGCACCGTCGGGTTGTAGGCCATGCTCACCTGCGGCGTGCGGTCGTCCGGGGCGATGTCCCGCACGCCCCGCAGGACGACGATGTCGACGTAGCGGCCCTCGGTCCGCTCGAGGGCGCACGAGGTGTCCGCAGTGACCACGTCGTCGTACTGGGTGGCGATGACGGTGTGGCGGACGTGCGCCGTCGTCTCGCCGGGGTCGGCCGGCTCGCGCTGGAAGGGGTGGTCGTGCGGGAGCTGCGGCCGGGCCGGCCCGGCCTCCGCTACGGCTCCCTGCTCGAGGAGTCCGACCGCTCCGCGGATCCGGCGCGCGAGGGGTGCGTCACACGGCCCGTCGTGCGGCGGCCGCGCGCAGCAGGCGCACGTACCGGTTCTCCCTGACCGGGTGGGCCACCCGCCCCGTCAGGGCCCGCTCGGCGCAGTCCAGGCTGCGCCGGAACGCCGCGTCGTGCAGCGGCCGGACGACCAGGACCCAGGCCAGCCAGCGCACCCCCCGCGGACGGACCACCAGGGTGTTCCGCAGCACGGTCCGCCGCCCGTCGAGGCATTCGACGCTGAACTCGTGGAAGCCCTCGAACCCCCGCGGACCGGTGAAACGGAACCGCACCCATCGGCCCGGCACGTAGTGGCTCACCACATACCGCACCGGTCCGTGGCCGCCGGGAACGCCCACGGCGAGAGGCCCCTCGAAGCGTACGGGCGGCCAGTCCGGCGGCCAGAGACGGTCCTCCTCGCCGCCCAGCGAGTCGATCAGCACGCCGACTTCTGCGGGGGGAACGGGCAGGGTGCGTTCATGAACGTTGAGCACGGCGATCACGGAACCAGACTGCCAGCACGCGTCCGTCCGAAGGTCCCCCGAAAGGACCTCCCAAAAGCACGCCCGGAGCGCGCATTCCGCGCCGCGCGCCGTCACTCACGCGCCAACGCGCTGCCGAGGCAGGGCTGTTGTGCGTAGGGGGTGCGACGGGGCCCGAGCGTAAGGACTGATGAGACGGACACAGTCGGCACGGCTCACAACGAGGGGAAGTCGGTCATGGACGCAGGGTCCGAGGTGCCCGGGTCCGGTGGCGGGGGCGCGCCCCGCCCCTCCGTCCCACCGGCGGCGTTACCCGGGTCGTGGCAGCCCCTGCTCGGCCGGCCCGGCCTGGCGGAACTGCTCGGGCATCCTCTCGCGGGTGCCGCACTGGCGGAGATGTGCCGGCTGCCGCCCCGCGTAGCCGTGCACTCCCTGCGTACCTTTCTGCTGGCGGACGCCTGTGCGCGCACCCGGGGGACGGCCTACGACCGGGTCGGACTGCTGGCCGCCGCGGCGTTCCACGACGCCGGGCTGGTGGGGCGCGACCCGCTCGGGCACGGCGGATTCCCGGGTCGTTCCGCGGAGTTGCTCGACCTCTTCCTGGCCGGGCACGCGGTGGGCGCCGAACGGCGCAGGACCCTGACCCGCGCGGTGCGCGAGCACATGCGGCCGTTCCCCGCGCGCGACGCCGGGCCCGAGGTGAGGCTGCTGCACTTCGGTGCGTGGCTCGACGTCACCGGGCGCGGCGAGCGCCTCGTGCCGGGAGACCGGCGCCGGCTGTCCGAGCTGGCGCCCACTCCCTGGTTCGCCGTCTCCTTCTCCGCCCGGGTGGCGGCCTGCGGGCTGCGCCGGGTACTGCCCGCGTCCGCGGTCGCCCGCCGGTGACCGCGGAGGCGGACAACTCGCTCTTCCCGTCGCGAAAGGAACCGCAGACATGCAAGAGGACCAGCGTGTTTTCGATGTCGCCATCGTCGGTGGCGGCATCGGCGGGACGATGCTGGGGGCCGTACTCGCACGCCACGGGGTGCGCGTGCTGCTGCTGGAGGGCAGCGGACACCCCCGCTTCGCCATCGGAGAGTCCACCGTCCCCGAGACCACGTTCGGCCTGCGGGTGCTGGCCCGCCGCTACGGCGTCCCCGAGATCGAGCATCTGGCGACCAACGGGACGCTGCGCCGCCACGTGTCGTCGAACTGCGGGGTCAAGCGGAACTTCAGCTTCGTCTACCACCGCGAGGGCGAGCCGACCCGGCCCGACGAGTGCACCCAGTACCCCACCTGGGGCCCGCCGCTGGGTCCCGACTCGCACTACTTCCGGCAGGACGTGGACGCGTACATGTTCCACACCGCCGTGTCCTACGGCGTCACCGCGTACACCCACACGCTCGTCGACGACGTGAAGTTCGAGGAGGACGGCGCCACCCTGGTCACCCGGGACCGGGGCACCTTCCGGGCGTCGTACGTGGTCGACGCCGGCGGGGTGCGGGCCGTGCTGCCCGAGCGGCTCGGGCTGCGGCAGGAGCCGCCGTACCGCACCCGGTCGCGCACGATCTTCACGCACATGGTGGACGTGCGCCCCTTCGACACCGTGGCACCGCCGCGCGAGCAGCACGGAATGCCCAGTCCGTTCAGCCAGGGGACGCTCCACCACATGTTCCGCGGCGGCTGGCTGTGGGTGATTCCGTTCGACAACCAGTCGACGAGCACCAGCGAGCTGTGCAGCGTCGGCGTCAACCTGGACCTGGACCGGTACCCGCGTCCGGACGACGTCTCGGCGGAGGAGGAGTTCTGGCACCATGTGCGACGGTTCCCCAGTGTGGCGCGGCAGTTCGACCGGGCGCGGGCGGTGCGGCCGTACGTGTCGACCGATCGCACCCAGTTCGCCTCGCAGAAGGTCGTCGGCGACCGGTGGTGCCTGCTGCCGCACGCCAGTGACTTCGTCGACCCGCTCTTCTCCAGCGGCCTCGCGGTCACCGTGATGGCGCTCAACGCCCTGGGCCACCGACTCATCGAGGCGGTGCGCCAGGACGACTTCGACACCGCCCGGTTCGCGTACCTGGACCACTGGACCAAGCGCATGTTCCGGTTCTACGACGACCTGGTCTCGTGCAGCTACGTCTCGTTCGACGACTTCGACCTGTGGAACGCCTGGAACCGGGTGTGGACCATCACCACGCTGTACGGGACCAACGCCCAGAACCAGGTCGCCGTGGCGTTCGAGAAGACGCACGACCCCACCTGCTTCGACGCGCTGGAACTGCCCCCGTACCGGGGCCTCCAGGGAGTCGACAACCCGTGGGTGGAGCGACTGTTCGACCAGTCGCGGGACGCCGTACTGGCTTACCACGCGGGGAAGTCGACGAAGGAGAGCACCATCGCGCGCATCTACGAGCTGCTGCGCGAGAGCGGACTGTGCCCTGCGGTGTGGGGCACCCTCGATCCCGAAGACCGCTGTCCCTCCGGCGTGTTCACCCTGTGGCCGCTGATGAGGATCCTGCTGTGGGGCAGGTTCCGCTCACCGCGGCACGTGCGCGGGTCCTACTTCACCGGCGGCGCGCGGATGGTGGGCAGGGAGGCGGTCCAGGCGTACACCACCGAGCTGCGCGCCGGCGGCTCCCAAGTGCACCAGACCGTACGGGACATGTGGTTCAACTGGAACCGTGACTGGACCCGGCGCGCGGCTCCGCGGAAATGACCGCGAAGAATCATTCCTGCCTGCCGCAGGAGGTACACATTCCGGTTTGCCGCTCGAAGGCCTCGGGTAGGAAAACCACATGGCCGGCACATAGAAAGTCGGCCGTGGTTCTCCCTCCTCAATCCGAGAGACAACGGGCTGCAAACCACGATGGCGCGACATTCCACCTGCCAATCGCCCGCTGAATGCTCCTGGGAAGACATCTTCCAGCATCAGGACCGCCTCATGCGGTTGGTTCGACGAAGACTGCCCAGCTTTCAGGACGCCGAGGACTGCGTTCAGGAAACGATGGCCCGCGCAGCCGCCCACGCCGCGCTGGACAAGAATCGACTCGGTTCCTTTCTGACGTCCGTGGCGCTTCGCCTCTGCATCGACTTCTACCGCGACATGGACCGTCGCAGCAGACTTCTGCAGCGTGCGGCGCCCATGGACGCCTCCGGGACGACCGAGGAGGACGTCTGCGACGAGGACTTCGGCAGATGGCTGCTGGGCCAGGTACAACACCTGCGCGGGCGGGAACAGGAGGTCATACTCGCCCGCTCCGAGGGAATTTCCACTGCGGAATTCGCCCGCATGCACAACATTTCCGTCAAGGCGGCCGAGGCCGCTTTCACCAGAGGCCGCGCACGCCTCAAGAATGCGTGCGCGAAAGCCTTGGAAGGCTGCACGCAATAACGGCGCGAAGCCGCCTCCCTCCCTCACCGCCCCCCGTTCGATGCCATCCCGCTCTCATCGCATCTCAGCACAGGAAAACGGAAAGGGATTGCACTCATGTCCAACAACAAAAACATCCAGGACATTTTCAAGGACCTGGTCGGCAATATGGCCGACAGCGGCAAGGAAGCCTTCGACGACATCCTCAACCGGTCCGACAAGCCCGGACCGTCCGGGTCCGGCAACCCCGTCGACACGCTGGCCGGACTGCCGGCGAACGTGCTCGGCGCCCTGGCCGGCACGGTCAATCCGGCCGCCGCCCTCGCGGGCGCCGCGAACCCCCTGGCGGCCCTGGCCGGCAACCCCCTGGCCGCGCTGGGCGCAGTCGGCGGCGTCGGCCACCCGCTCGCGGGCCTCACCGGAGGAGCCGCGAGCCAGCTGGGGAACATCGCCGGCGGCGCGCAGAACCCCCTGGCCGTGCTCGCCGGCGCCGCGGGAGGGGCCAACCCGCTCGCCGCGCTCAGCGGGGCGGGCAACCCCCTCGCCGCCCTGGGCGGCGCCGTCGGCCCGCTCGCCGCCGTCGGCGGTGCGGCCGGCGCCCTCGGCGGGCTCGGGCAGCTGGCCGGAGGCCTCGGACAGGCCGCCGGCGGGGTCGGCGACCTCATGTCGCTCCCGTCCCAGCTCGCCCAGCTGCTCCAGGTGCTGCCCCAACTCATCGAGGCGCTCCAGGGCCTGCAGAACCTGGCCGGCCCGCCGGCCCAGGGAGGTCAGTCCGCGTCCCCGGGCTGACCGGCCGTGCCGTCGCCCCGTCCGGCCGCCGAGCACACCGACCACCCGTCCGTCCGGATCCCGACCTGAGGAGGATGACACGCGATGGCGTCTGTCGTCGGCGATCGGCTGCGTCTCGTGGTCAAGGTGCTGGGCGGCCTCGTGGCCGACGAGGTGGGACGGGCGGCCCGGCCGCGGAGACGTGCGGGAGGGGACACGCGCTCCCCGGCGGAGGACGCCACCGTCTCCGCCGGGTCCGCGGCCGGCTCCGCCGGGGGCACGTGCACCGGAGCGGAACGGCGCCGTGCCAAGGCGGTGCGGCAGGCATTGGAGAGCCTCGGGCCCTTCTACGTGAAGCTCGGGCAGATCCTGTCCACCCGGCCGGACATGGTCCCGCAGTCGATCCGGGACGAGCTGCAGAACCTGCACGACCAGGTGGACGTCCAGCCGTTCTCGGTGTTCGAGCCGGTGCTGGAGCGGGACCTCGGACCGGACTGGAAGCTGCGCTTCGACGACGTCGAGACCGTCGCCCCGCTCGGGGCGGCGTCCCTCGCCCAGGTCTACCGGGTGACGCTGCCCGGCGGACGCCCGGCCGTGGTCAAGATCCAGCGCCCCGGCATCCGGGAGGGCGTGCTCGCGGACATGGCCCTGATGCGCCGGGCGTCGAAGATCGTGGCCCGCGTCGCACCCCGGTTCAACGAGGTCATCGACATCGAGGCGATGCTCGGCTCCGTCTTCGACGCGATGGAGCCGGAGCTGGACTTCAACGGCGAGGCCCAGAACATGGACGAGGCCCGGGAGCACGTCCGGCAGTTCCGTTCGCTGGAGGTGCCCCGGGTGCTGCACGCCGGCCCCCGGGTCCTCGTCCAGTCGCTCGCCGGCGGCACGTCGGTGCGGCACATCGACCGGAACCACTTCACGGACGACGAACGCGTCGAGATCGGCAGGGACCTGCTCCGCTTCATGTACCACGGGTACTTCGTCCACCGCTTCTTCCACGCCGACCCGCACGCGGGCAACGTCTTCGCCGCGCCCGGCGGACCCGCGACGCTGATCGACTGGGGCATGGTCGGCCGCCTGGACCGGCGCACCAGCCTGCAACTGCTGCCCCTCTTCATGACGTTGGCACAGAATGACGGCATCGGGCTGGCGCAGCACTGGGCCGAGATGGGCCGCATGACGCCGTGGGCCAACATGCCGGCGTTCGCCGCCGACATGGCCGCCTTCGTCCCCAAGGTCTCGCATCTGTCCCTGGAGGACATGAACTTCGGCGTCGCCCTCACCACCGTGCTGGCCAAGGCGACCAAACGGGGCATCGGTTCGCCGCCGGCCGTGTCGCTGCTGGGCAAGTCGTTCGCGAACCTCGACGGCTCGGTGCGCTGTCTGGCTCCCGAGATCACGCTGCCGGAGGTGTTCCAGGGCGAGGTTCCGAAGATCCTCTTCTCGCTGGGCCGGGAGTTCCTCGGCCGCCACCAGTTCGCCCGCAACTCCATGGAGCTGCTGCTGACCGCCGTCACCAGCCCCGAGCAGGTCCGAGGAGTGCTGTCCGACATCGCCAACCGCCGGTTCGCGCTGAACGTCCACGAGCCGCGGACCCCCGCCGCGATGGGAGGCCAGCGGCCCACCCGCCCCTCCGGCGGACTGCTGGCGCTGGGCGCGCTGGCGATCCTGCTCAGCCGTCGCCGATCCCCCTGAGCCGGGCCCGGCGACCGACGGACCGACACCACTGACACCACCCACGACACCACCGGCACGGAGGGTTCTCATGCCGCACACCGCACGGCCCACTGCCCCACCCGCACCTGGCGTCCCCCTTCCGGACGGACTGTCCCGGGTCGCCCTCTGGACGGCGTCCGCGCACGCCGCGGAGTACGGCAGGCCGGCACCGTACGTCCGCGACCCATGGGCCGCCGCGTTCGTGCGCGCGGCGGGCTTCACCGGGGCTCCCCCGGGTGACGGCCCGCTCCAGCGGCTGCTCCCCGACTGGGCCGTGGTACGCACCCGCTTCTACGACGAGTACCTGGTGTCGGCGGCTCGTTCGGGCTGCCGCCAGGTGGTACTGCTCGGGGCCGGTCTCGACACCCGTGCCTTCCGGCTCGACTGGCCGGCCGACGTGCACGTCTTCGAGGTCGAGGATCCGGCGCTGCTGGCCTTCAAGGAGCACGTGCTGGACGGGGCGCCGCCGTCCTGCGGGCGGCGCACCACCGTCGGCGCCGATCCGGCCGGCTCCTGGGGCGGGGACCTGCTCGCCGCCGGGATGGACCCGGGCCGCCCCACCGCGTGGCTGTGCGAGACGCGTCTGTACCACCTCCAGCCGCACGCGGTCGAGGACATCGTCGCCGCGATGACGGAACTCTCCGCGCCGGGCAGCGCCTTCGGTGCCGAGTGCGTGAACGCCGGGGCCGCCTCCTCGTCGTTCGTGGCCCCGTTCCTGGAGGCGCTGTCGACGACCGGGATCTCCTGGCACTGGCAGCTCGCCGAGCCGGAGGGCTGGTGGGGACAGCACGGCTGGGACGTACGGGTGGCCGACCTGTTCGCACTGCCGTACGCGGTGGATCGTCTGGCCCCGTATCTGCCGCTGGTCGGCGAGGCCGCGGCGACGTGCGTGTTCCTGGCGACGGGGACCGTGCGCGGCTCGGGCCGCTGAGGAACGGGCCGGCACGGCAGCGCCTCGGGCTCATGGTGACGCCCGGGGCCCTGCCGTGTCCCGTAGTCGCTACGGCCGTTCCAGTTCCGACAGTGCCGCGAGCCACAGGCCGGGGAGTTCACCGGCGGTGTGCAGGGCCTCGTCGTGGATCACGGCGAGGCAGGCGGTGTCGTGCTGGCTCGTCAGCGTGGTCAGGCAGCGGATGCCGGCGCCGAGCCCGGAGTAGACGACGGCCCGGCGGGCGGCGTTGCCCCGGTGGACGAGGGCGCTGCCGAAGTTCACGCTGCTCGCCGGCCCGGCGACGGACCGGCCGTTCACCATCCGGGTGCCGACCCGGGCGCCGACCGCCCGCGGCCCGGCCGTCAGCAGCAGGCGCAGGGCATCGCGCTGACGGCCGGCACGCAGTGCCCCGGTGCGGGCCACCACGCGCTGCAGGGCGTGCTGCGGGGACGGGGCGTCGCAGGGCAGCAGGACACGTGCGACGACGAGCCGGTTGCCCGGGGCGTACTCCTCGCCGGGCCCCCGCACCGACATCGGGACCGCGACCGGCAGCGGCGGATGCGCGGAGCCGGTGCTCTCGCGGTGCCAGGTGCCCACCGCGTGGGCGAGCGCCGCGAGGAAGACGTCGTTCACCGTGGCGCCGTGGGCCCGGCCGGCGGCCCGCAGCCGCGCCACCGGGACGACCGCCTGACACAGGTCCGTCCGCCCGCCGAGCGGTACGTCGAAGGCCGGTTTGTCGCTCCGCCGGAAGGAAGCGGCCACGGCGCCGACGGCGCCGGCGAGGCCGCCGAGGGCGGGCCGGCCGCGGCGGTGCGGGGGCGGCCCGCCGCCGGGGTCGTCGTCGAGCAGGGCCCGCGCGGTGTGTGCGGCTCCCACGCCGTCCTGGAAGGTGTGGTCGGTGCGGTAGCACAGGCTGTGGCCGCCGGTGGGTCCGTGCACCAGCCACACGTCCCAGGGCGGCCGGGTGTCCCCGCCCATGGGACGGGACAGCATCAGCCGGCCGGCGCCCGAGCCGTCGTCGTCCCCGGGCAGCCAGGCCTCGTGCACGTGCTGCTCCACGTCGATCCGTCCGACGCGGGAGAACGTCCGGCTCTCCCTGTCGATGCGGTAGCGCAACGCGGGGATGCGGGGCGTGCGTTCGGCGACGCGGGCGCGTACCGAGTCCAGGGTGGGGGCGGGGCCCGAGAATCCGAACAGGAAACCGGCCGGCAGCGGTCTGCCTCCCATGGCCAGGTGGTAGGCGACGTCGGCGGTGCCCATGGGCAGGGACGCCGGCAGACCGCCGTCGCCGCCGGGGTGGGGTGGGCGCATCAGGAACCTCTCTGTCGGTGTCGGCCGGAGGAGTTGGCCGCCGTCCCGGGCGGCCGTCAGCACGCGTGGCGCGCCGCGCGCCCGAGTACGTCCACGTACGCGCGCAGCAGGGGCCGGACGGGTCCGCGTACGGGCAGGCGGGGGGCCCTGGCGCGGTGCCAGGGCAGCGGTTCGCCGGGTTCCGGTTCGCCCAGCAGGGCAGCGGCCACGTGCGCGCCGTGCGCCACGGACAGGGCGAGGCCGTGTCCGCAGCAGCCGCCGATGTACCAGACGTCGGGGAACCCGTGGACCGGCCCGACCACCGGCAGGTCGTCGCCGGTCATGCCGATGCGGCCGGACCAGCGGTGGGTGACCCGCACCCGGCCGAGGTCGGGGTGCAGGGACCGCAGCCACGCCTCCAGCCGGGCCCAGGCGCGCTCCCGGAGGGACTGGAGCCGGGGAGCGCCGAGCCCGGCCGGGACCGTGGCGGTGCCGCCGCCCGCCACCAGGCCGCCGTCCGGGAGCAGTCGGAAGTACGGCGCCATCGGCACGGCGTCGACGACGGAGTACCCCGCGCGCCCGCCCAGCGCCTCGTACGCCGGAGCGCTCAGCGGTTCGGTGGCGACGGCGTACACCTCCAGCGGCAGGATCGTGCCGACCGGCAGGTCCAGTGACCCTGCGGCGGAGTTGACGGCCAGCACCGCCTGACGGGCGTACAGCCGGCCGTGCGGGAGGACCAGTTCCGGCCCGACCAGGTCGCCGGGGCGCAGCGCCAGCAGCGGACTGTGACCGTAGAACCGCACGCCCTTGTCGGCGCAGGCGCGGGCGAGGGCGCAGGTCAGGGCGGCCGGGTCCAGGGTGGCGGCGGGGCGGTGCAGGAGAGCGGCCCTGAACGGCACACCCACGCGGTCTCGGATGCCGGCCTCGGTGAGGACGGGGACGTCCAGGCCCAGTGCGCGGCAGGCGCGGGCCTGGCGGGCCAGTGCCACCAGGCCCGCGGACGAGCGCGTGGCCACGAGCTGGTCGCCGGTTCGCAGCCCGCAGGGCACGTCGAGCCGGACGCACAGGTCGAGGACGTCCCGTACCGCCCGCTCACTGGCCCGGTGCATCCGGCGCGCCGTCCCCGGGCCGAAGCGGCGCACCGCCCGGTCGACGGCGGGGCCGGCCCGGGGGCCCAGCAGACCGGTGCCCCGGCCGCTGGCCCCCGCGGCCGGGTGCTCGGCGTCCACCACGGCGATGTCGAGCCCGGGGGCGCGTTCCGCCAGGTGATAGGCGCAGGACAGCCCGGCAAGACCGGCCCCGACGACGGCCACGTCCGCGGTGACCACGCCGTGCAGCTGGGGGTGCGGCGGTAGTTCCGCCGGGTCCCAGTACGGCGTTCCGGCCGGCGAGCTGTTCATCCGGCGGCGTCCGGCACCGGCTCGGTCAGCGCGCCGAACCGGCGGTCGTGCCACAGCAGGGGGCGTCCCCCGCCCACGTGCACGGCGGCGACCCGGCCGACGACGAGGTGGTGGTCGCCGTAGCGGCGTACGTCCTCGGTCAGGCACACCGACCAGGCGAGCGCGCCGGCCAGCACGGGGACGCCCAGTACCTGTCGGGTGTCGGTCCCGGCGAACCGCTCGGCCGCGGTCGTCGTGGGGGACGCGAACCGGCCCGCCAGCTCCTGCTGTTCCTCGCGCAGCAGGTGTACGGCGAAGGCCCGGCGGGCGCGGACCGCGGTGAGGGTGCGGGAGCCGTCGCGCAGGCAGGCCAGGAGCAGCGGCGGGCGGGCGGAAAGCGAGGTGACGGCGGAGACCGTCATGCCGAGCGGGCCGTCCTCGCCGCGGGCGGTCACGACGGTCACCCCGGCGGCCAGCTTGGCGTAGAGGCCGAGGCAGCGGACGGCACCCGGCCCCGGTTCCGCGTGCAGCGGCTCCGCGAGCAGCGCTTCCGCGTGCGGTGGTTGCTCGTGCGGTGGTTGCTCGTGCGGTGGTTCCGCGAGCAGCGGTTGCTCGTGCGGAGGTTCCTCCGACGGTGGACAGGCGGCCGGAGAGGCGGCCCCGGCGGTCGTCACCCGGTCAGCCACGAGCCGCAGCCGCGCGTTCATCGATCACCTCCGCGTCCGCCAGGCCCCGCAGCACGCGGGTGATGTTGGTCCGCACGGTCGACTCGGCCACCGGGTCGAGGATCTCGGCCAGGGAAGGGATGCCGAGGTCGAAGGCGGCGGTGAAGACGACGAGCGTGCCGCCGTCCCCCGGTTCGCAGCGCCAACTCCCCTCGAAGGTCTGGAAGTCGCCGCTGAGCTGCTCGAAGGCGAGGGAGCAGGTCTCGGGCGAGTAGGTGTCGCGTTCCCGCCACCGCATCAGGCCGCCCCGGAACTCGACGGTCCAGTCCGAGACCGTCGTGCCGTCGGGCAGCGGAGGCTCGACGTGCACCTCGCGAAAGGTGTCGCTGTACTCGGGGTAGCGGCGGAAGTCGGTGATACGCCGGTAGACGTCGGTGGGTGCCAGTCCATCGGCGAGGGCGTGCAGGACCACATGGCGCATGGATCGTTCGGTTCCTTCCCGGAGGGTTTCCGGACACTGGTGCCAAGAGGTGGTGACCGGGGGCGACGGGCGGGCGGTGACGGGGCCGGCGGCCGGAGCCGGTGTCAGCCGGCCATGCGGTCGGCCGTGCTGTGCAGGGCCTCGGCGAGGACGGTGAGGAACAGGTCGAGCGCGGTGTCCTCGACCACGGCCGGCGGGGTCAGCCGCAGCACCCGGGCCGAGTTGAGGGAGTGGTTGACGAGCACTCCGCGGGAGATCAGCTCCAGCAGGAGTTCACCGACCGCCCGTTCCTCGGTGAACTCGATGCCGATCAGCAGTCCACGGCCCCGCACCTCGCGCACCAGCCCGCCCTCGTACGGCGCGCACACCGCCCGCACGGCGGTGAGGACGCGCAGGCCGAGCGCGGCGGCCCGGGGCACGGTGTTCTCCTCCTCCATGGCCCGTACGGTGGCGAGGGCGGCGGCACAGGCGATCGGTGAGGCGCCGAAGGTGGAGGTGTGCAGGTAGGGGTCGCGGCTGAAGGGTGCATAGGCCTCCGCGGTGGCGGCCATCGCGGCGATCGGTACGACACCGCCGCTGAGCCCTTTGCCGGCCAGCAGCACGTCCGGGCGCACGCCCTCGGCGTCGACGCCCCACCAGGTGCCCAGCCGTCCCATGCCGGTCTGGATCTCGTCGACGACCAGCAGGGCGCCGTACGCCCGGCACAGCGCCCGTACCCGGCTGAGGTAGCCGGGGCGGGGGATGCGTACGCCGCCCTCGCCCTGGACGGGTTCGACGACGACGCAGGCCCGGCCGCGGCGGACGGCAAGGGCCTGCTCGAGGTCGGCCGGGTCGTCGTAGGCGACCTGGATGACGTCGGGGAGCAGGGGCTGGAACGGCGTCTGGTACGTGGTGTTGGCGGTGACGCTCAGCGCCCCGAGGGTCTTGCCGTGGAAGCCCCCGCGGGTGGTGACCAACGAGGTGCGGCCGTGGGCGCGGGCCAGTTTCAGGGCGGCCTCGGTGGCCTCGGCACCGGAGTTGACGAAGTGGACGTAGTCCAGACCGGGCGGCGTGTGGGCGGCGAGGGCCTGGGCGGCCCTGGCGGCCACGGGTTCGAGGAAGACGCGGCTGGCCAGCGGGTGGGTGTCGATCTGACGGTGCACCGCCTCGACGACGGCCGGGTGGCGGTGGCCCAGGAGGAAGACGCCGTAGCCGCCGAAGTCCAGGAAGCGGCGGCCGTCGTCGGCGTGGATCCAGACGCCCTCGGAGCGGACTTCGGCCATGCCGCCCATGACCCGGCCCATGACGGCGCGGCCGGAGCCGATGTGCTTGAAGTAGAGATCGACGACGTCGGTCCGGTCGGGCGATGGGGCGGTCTCGGTGGACGGTGCGGCGGTCTCGGTCGAGGGGGTGGCGGTCTGGGTCGAGGGGGCGGCGGACCCGCCAGGCCGCACGGCGGACCCGGTGGGCGGCACGGCGGTCCCGGTGGGCGGCACGGTGGCCTCGGTGGGCGGAGGTGACACGGTCATGACGCCACCTCGCGCGGAGCAGCCGCGGCGGCCCGGTGCCGGCTGAGCAGGCCGGCCCGTTCCTCGGCCCAGCTCTCCGCGTTGCGCACGAGTGCGGCGCGGATGTCGGTGCGGGTCAGTCGGGTGCCGCAGTCCGGTTCGCCGAGGGAGGTGTCGAACGGCAGCTCCCGCTGGAACACCAGCAGCAGTTCGGCGTAGTGCTCCAGTCGCCGGCGGACCGAGGCGGGCAGCGCGGTGCCCTCCAGCATGGGCAGCAGCAGCCGGTGCACCGCCTCGACCGGAATGAGCCGGGGCCGCTGGGGCCGGGGCAGCCCGTGCCGTACGGCGACGTCCGCGCAGATGTCGGCGAACTCCCGTAACTCGATGGCCTCCTTCCCGGCCGTCAGCCAGTACTCGCCGCTGTCCACGCGGCCCCGGACCAAGTCACCGATGGCCCGCGCGACGTAGTCCTGGGGCACCATGTCGATCCGCGCCTCGGGGGCCCCGGGCAGCACGGGCACCTGCCCCAGGACCATCGAGCCGATCGTCTTGGTCAGGCCCTGCCGGCCGGCGATCCGGCCGGTGCCGGAATCACCCATGACGACCGAGGGCCGCACGATGGCGCCGGGCACACCCGAGTCACGTGTCATCTGCTCGGCACGGGTCTTCGAGTCGAGGTAGGCGGCGGCGCCGGGAAAGCGCCGGCGGTCCTCCTCCGTGGGGGTGTTGGCGGCGAACGCGGTACTCACCAGATACAGCGGGGCGTCGGCCCGGGCGGCCAGGTCGAGCATGCTGTGAGCACCGAGCAGGTTGGTGCGTGTGATGTCGTCCGGCGGGGTGCGCCAGTTGGTCTCGGCGGCGGAGTGCAGCACCACGTCCACCTCCCGGGCCAGTTCGTGCCAGGCCCGAGGGCTCAGACCGAGCCGGGGCGCGACGAGATCGCCCTGGATCTCGCGCACCCGCGGGTCGCTCAGGGGTGTGTTGCGGCGCAGGCACAGCAGGTCGCAGTCGGGTGACAGCTCGTCGATCAGAGCCCGTCCGAGTACCCCGGAACCGCCGGTGAGCAGCAGGGTGGGGCGGTCGCGCGGTCCCGTGCGGCCGGCCGGCAGCACGGCGGGGCGCTGGTTGTCTGACGGCATGGGTGTGTTCCCCCAGCGGGTCTCGGCCACCGATGGACGGTGGGGCGGGGTCAGGCGATGGCGAGCGGCCGGTCGGCCAGGTAGGCGGAGAACGAGCCGGTCATCCGGGAGCGCGACGGCGGGTGCAGGGAGAGTCCGTTGGCGCAGGCGGCCAGGTGGCCCACCTCGTCGGACGTCATGAAGTTGAGCCCGCCCAGCAGCTCGACCGCGCGCGGGACGACACGGGCGATGGCGTCCTGGACGCCGTAGCGCGCGTACAGGGCCTGCGCGAGCGCCGACTCGTCCAGGTCGCCGGCGTCGATACGGCGGGCGACGCCCTCGGCGGTGGCCATCGCGGCCTCGGTCTCGACGAAGAGGCGTACGCGGTCGTGCTCGGGGATGCGGTCGTTCAGCAGCACCCGCTCCACCAGCGCGCTCGCGGCGCCGAGGTAGCTGCCCGTCATCAGCGCCTGGAACCAGATCAGACCGGCCGTCTGGAGCTCGTCGAGCCGTTCGCCGGAGGTCGTCGCCGTGCGCAGCAGCAGTTCCGGCGGGACCAGGACATCGGTGAGCGTGACCTGTTCGCTCTCGGCGCCCGCGAGGAAGGCGCTGGACCAGAAGCCGCTGACGCTCAGGCCCTCGCTCTCCGCGGGCACGAGGGCTACGGCGAGTTCGTCGCCCTGCCCGTCCTCGCGCGGAATCACGACGCCGGCCGTGAGCACGTCCATGGAGCGGGCGAGGCTGCACGGTCGTTTGACGCCGTTGATCCGGATGCCGTCCCCGGTCACCGTCGCGGTCATCGAAGGGTCCAGGACGCCCGCGCCGCTGCGGCCCTCGGCGAAGCCGGAGGCGAGGAGACGGTTGGCCGAGGCCACGTCTTCGATCAGTGTCCACTCCAGGCCGTCGCCGAGGCCGCCGAGTCCGACCAGGGTGGCCACGGAGAAGTGGTGCATGGTGGTGGCCACGGCGAGGGACGGAGAGCGGCTGCCGATGGCCCGCTGCACAAGCAGTGCGTCCAGCGCGGTGGCGCCCCGTCCCTGATGGGACTCCGGGACCAGGAGTCCCGGGCCGCCGCTGTCCCTGAAGTGCCGGATGCCGGGGCTGCCCGGCCGCTCCAGCTCCATCAGCGGCGTCTCGCGCAGGGCGGGGTCCAGCTCGGGCAACAGCTTGGCGAGGGTGGCGCGTTCACGTTCGAGGAATCTCATGGACGTGGTCCTCCAGGGTGAGTCGGGCGGGAAATCCGCGCGTCGGCCGCCGGCACTCGCACGGCCGTGGAGGCGGTGGCTCACACGGCGTTGGTGGCGCGCAGCAGCTGCCACACGGCGCCGGGGCGTGGTCGGCCGCGGAAGGCGATGTACTCCGGGAGGACCACGTGCGGGGCCCACTTCTGCTTGTACTCGAGCTGGGAGGCCGCCGGGTACACCGCGTCGCCGCGCTCGGCCAGCAGCCGGGCGAACCGGGAGAACAGGCGGCTGGCGCCCGGTGGTTCGTGCTCGGGGTCCAGTCCGGTGAACGGGGTGAACCCGAAGTGCAGCCAGCCGGCGCCGTCGGCGGTCAGCCGTTCCATGACGGTGGCGTTGAGCGCCTCCATCACACCGGGCGGCGCGTCGGGTCGGCGCCGGCTGAGGTCGTGGAGCCAGCCGGGGCGGCTGCCGTAGACCGGCGAGTAGTTGATGTACCCGACGGCCTCGCCACCGATCCGCCCGACGAACAGACGGCGGTGCTTCTGGAGGCTCCCGTTCCGCTGGCCGACGAGAAAACGCAGTTCCTTGACGTGCCGGCCCTTCTCCCGCAGCCAGCACCGGTCGATCCGGTCCAGTTCGGCGCGGTCGTCGCCGTCCCGTACCTCGGCGACCTCGAGGCCGGCCCGACGGGCGCGCGAGATCTTGTTCCGCAGCCGGACGAACCGTGAGCCGCGCAGCGTGAAACGGCTCAGGTCGACGGCGTACGACGCACCGATCTGATTGACCGTGAAGCCGTGCGCCGCGTACAGCTCGGCATCCGCCCGCTGCAGTTGCACGGCGACCAGGCGGCGTCCGGCGTGTGCGACGAAGGCGTCCAGCAGTCGCGCGCGGTGTTCGGGGGCCGCGAACGGGCCGCCGAACTGGAGGACGTAACGGCCCGAGGTGCGATAGGCGCAGGCGCCCTCGAACCGGTCGTCGTGGAAGTACGTGTTCCCGCTGTTGAGGGCGAGAAAGGAACTGGGGTTGTCGCTGTGCGCGGCCAGCGCGTCAAGCACGGACGGCATCGGTGTCCTCCAGGGGGGTCCGCGACGCGATGCTTTCACCGGAATCGGCCGCCGAGTGATACCGCCGCTCGAAAGCCCGGAATTCAGGAGTGGTTGCCGGTTCGAAGGCGACACCGAAGGGTTTGAGGGAGTTCCCGAAGAGTGCGCGGTCTCCCATGAGATGGATCGGAAGGGCGAGCAGCGCCCATTCCGGCCGGACGAAGAGCGCCCACGCCCCGGCCAGGACACCTGCCGTGACCAGGCTGTGCATCGCGTTGTAGGCCACGTAGTAGCCGCGCGGAATGCGTCGGTCGGGGCTACGCCGGAAAGCGATCGCACCGGGTAGATAACCGATCGCGTCGATCACCACGAACAGCAGCACGAAAACACCCCAGCGGATCTCCGTACGATGCTGGAACGCGAGCACGAGCGATACGGCGAGAAAGCACAGCCATTCGAGTCGGGAGAGAGCGAAGGTGGCCTTCGTCTCGAAACGGTTCTTGGCGTCCACGGGCGCTCCTGGATTGCGCGTACGATTCCGGGGCCCGGCACCGGCCTGCCCCCTCGCTGTGGTCTGTCACTCCGGTTTACGCACCGGCGGGTCCAACCCCTCGTAAAGTGGGGGCGATTGAACGGACAATGATCCTCGGGAGGACTGTTCTCATGGCGTCAGCGCCGACCGGCCCGGACGGCCGCCCGAGCCCCGTCGGCCGCACCGTCGACGGCACGGCCGCCTGGGAGTTGCTCCTCCCCGCCGCCTCGGCACCGGCCCGCGCGCGTGGCCGCGCCCTGCAGGCGGCCCTGCGGGACGCCGTCCGCTCCGGCCGGCTCACGCCGGGCACCCGCCTGCCGTCGAGCCGGGACCTCGGGGCCGACCTGGGGGTGTCACGGGGGCTCGTGACGGAGGCGTACGAGCAGCTGACGGCCGAGGGCTACCTGCGCAGCGGGCGGGGCGCGGGGACCTGGGTGGGCGACGCCGTACGGGCCGCACGTCCACGCGCGCGCGACCTCGCCCCGCGCTCCGCGGGCGACCGGGCCGACTTCGTGCCGGGCACACCGGACCTGTCGCTCTTCCCCCGCTCGGCGTGGGCCGCCGCGCAGCGCGGGGTGCTGACGGAGCTGCCGCACGAGAGCCTCGGCTATCCCGACCCGCGCGGGCTGCCCCGGCTGCGGACCGCGCTGGCCGAGCTGCTCGCGCGACGCCGGGGCGTGGTGGCGGACCCGGAGCGGATCGTCGTCGTCTCCGGGGTGGCGCAGGCGACGGCGCTGATCGCCGACGTGCTGCACGCGCGCGGGATGCGCACCGCCGGCGTCGAGGACCCCGGCAGCCCCCAGCACGACGCCCTGTACGCGGCGGCGGGCGTCACCACCGTGCCGCTGCCCCTGGACGACGAGGGACTCGCCGTCGGCCCGCTGCGCGCCTCGGGCGTACGGGCCGTCGTGACGACGCCGGCCCACCAGTTCCCCACCGGGATCGCCTACTCCGCCCGGCGCCGGGCCGAACTGCTGGACTGGGCGCGCTCCGTGGACGGTCTCGTCCTGGAGGACGACTACGACGGCGACTTCCGCTACGACCGTGCCCCGGTGGGCGCGCTCCAGGGGCTCGATCCGGAACGCGTCGCGTACACGGGTTCGGTCAGCAAGTCCCTCGCGCCGGGACTGCGGCTGGGCTGGCTGCTGGTACCGGAGTGGCTGGCGGACGACATCGTGGAGCGCAAACGCACCACCGACCTCGGACATCCCACGCTCGACCAGGCACTGTTCGCCCGTTTCCTGGAACGCGGCGCCTACGACCGCCAGCTGCGCGTCTGCCAGCGCGCCTACCGCGAGCGGCGCGACGCGCTGGTCGCCGCGCTGGCGGAGCACTTCCCCGGTTCCCGCGTCTTCGGCATCGCCGCCGGACTCCACGCCATCGCCACGCTCCCGGAGCGGTACGGCCCCGAGGAGCGCTTCCTCGCGCGCGCGTCGGAGGCCGGGGTCGCGGTGCGCTCGCTGGCGGAGTACGGGCACGAGGCGGGGGGTCACGAGGCCGCCGGGAACGAGGTGCGGCTCGTGCTGGGGTACGCGCATCTGTCACCGGGGCGGATTCGGGCGGGAGTGGAGATGATGGCGAGGGCCGTGTGACGCGGCGAGGGACGATGCGCTCCCCGCACGGGCGCCCGGCGCCCCGGGACGGGCGGACGGACGGGGCCGCGCGATGCGCTCCCCGCGCGCGGGCGCCCGGTTGTTCACCCGGCGTTTGCGTGATCGCCGCGCCGCACCAGTAGGTCTGGCTCTGCACACTGGCCGAAACGCTGGCCGGATCCCGCTCCTGGAGGCGCATCCATGTCACACCGTCCGTTGCCCGGTCGCCGCAGCGTGCTGCGCGGCTCCCTTGCCGCGTCGGCGGCCCTGACCCTGCCCACCGCTCTCGGGGCGGCGCCCGCGTTCGCCCGTTCCGGGCGGCCGGGAGCGGGCTGGGGCGTGCAGACGGGAGACGTGACCTCCCACTCCGGTCTGGTGTGGGTGCGCTCCGACCGGCCGGCCCGGATGATCGTCGAGACGTCCGCGACCGAGTCGTTCCGCAACCCGCGCAGATGGCACGGCCCGCTGCTGGGGGCGGACACGGACTTCACCGGCACGACCCGGCTGCGCGGCCTGCCGCCGGGCGAGCAGATCCACTACCGGGTGCTCCTCGCCGACCCCGACGACCCGCGCCGCACCGGCCGGCCGGTCCCCGGCACCTTCCGCACCGTGCCGGTCCGCCGGCGTGAGGGAGTGCGCTTCGTGTGGTCCGGCGACCTGGCGGGCCAGGGCTGGGGCATCAACCCGGACCTCGGCGGCTACCGCATCTACGACGCCATGGGCGCCCTGGACCCGGACTTCTTCCTGTGCAGCGGCGACAACATCTACGCCGACGGCCCCATCGCCGCGACGGCCGAGCTGCCGGACGGCAGCACCTGGCGGAACGTCACCACCGAGGAGAAGTCCAAGGTCGCCGAGACCCTCGCCGAGTTCCGCGGCAACTTCCGCTACAACCTGCTCGACGAGAACCTGCGCCGCTTCAACGCGCAGGTCCCGTCCATCATCCAGTGGGACGACCACGAGGTGCGCAACAACTGGTACCCGGGCCAGGTGATCGCGGACACGGACAGCCGCTACACCGAGAAGAGCGTCGACGTCCTGGCCGCCCGGGCCCGGCGCGCGTTCGCCGAGTACTTCCCGATCTCCACGCTGCGCCCCGGCGCACGGGAGGGCCGCGTGCACCGGGTGCTGCGCCAGGGTCCCCTGCTGGACGTGTTCGTCCTGGACATGCGGACGTACCGCAACGCCAACTCCCCCGGCGAGGAGACGGTGGACCCGCAGGGCATCCTGGGACGCGAGCAGCTCGAGTGGCTCAAGCGGGAGCTGTCGCGGTCGCGCGCGGTGTGGAAGGTCATGGCCGCCGACATGCCGCTCGGCCTGGTCGTGCCCGACGGCGGCGAGGGGAAGCCGAACATCGAGGCGATCGCGCAGGGCGACCCCGGCGCACCGCTGGGGCGCGAGCTGCAGATCGCCGAGCTGCTGCGCTTCATCAAGCACCGTCGGATCACCGGCACGGTCTGGATGACGGCCGACGTGCACCACACCTCGGCCCAGCACTACCAGCCCTCGCGGGCCGCGTTCACGGACTTCGAGCCGTTCTGGGAGTTCGTGTCCGGGCCGCTCAACGCGGGTGCCTTCCCGGCCAGCGCGCTCGACGGCACCTTCGGCCCGGAAAGGGTGTTCGTGAAGGCGCCGACCGCGTCGAACGTCTCCCCCGCGGGCGGCTACCAGTTCTTCGGCGAGGTCGACATCGACGGCGACAGCGCCGAGATGACGGTACGGCTGCGCGAGCAGGACGGCACCGTGCTGTTCACGAAGGTGCTCCAGCCGGGCCGGGTCGGCCAGTAGTTCCCGTATAGCCTGTCGGGTGTGCCGCGCACCGGCGTCATCCCCCGGTGCGCGGCCCGCGCCCTGTGCTCCGCGCGCGGTCCAACTGACAGCCCTGCGGGTCCGTTTCGGCAGGCCGGGCCGATTGTCAGTAGCTGCCTCTACGGTTTTCCGCATGACGCGATCTCTGCAGGCCGTGGCGTATCGACGACGATCCGTGCTGGAATCCGCGGCGGGCGGGCGACGCCTGGGGCTGGAGACCTCCCAGGGGGCGACGCCCGCCGGCGCGGTGGACCACCCCCGGTTCTTCGCCGGGTTCCTGACGTCGCCCCAGAAGGCGTCCGCGGCGCTTCTCACGGTGGCCGACGTCGCCGCCGCGCGGTACCACCGGCCGCAGTCGCGCGCCTCGCTGGACCCGGTGGTGACGGGCAACGGCGACCGGCTGCGGTTCGAGTCCTTCTCCGGCTGCGGCGGGGTCTACGCACGGCTCGACGTGCTGGAGGCGGGACTCGACGGCGGGGAGGTCGGACACGGCACGACGAACGTCGACGTCAACGACCCGCTGCGCGAGGCCCTGTCCCGGATCGGTGCGGACGACCCGCTCCACCTGCGGGTGGGCACCGAGGAGCTGGCCGTCACCACGCTGGACGGCCCGGTCGTGGAGAAGAAGGTCCCCCTGCCGGACCGGTGGCTGCGCGGCTTCGCCGAGGCCCAGGTCACAGCGGCAGGCTTCGACCTGCGCGCCGAACTGGACGCCGGTGAGGCGGTCCGGTTCCTGCGCTCCCTGCCCCGCGCCGGCAGGAAGGGGACGACCGGCCCCCGCTGGGTCGTGCCGTCCGGGCGCACGCTGCGGCCGACGACCCGTGCGGTGCCCGGCGCGGTCTGCCTGCCCGGTCCGGAGCGGCTGGTCGCCCTCCAGCGGGTGCTGCGCCACGCCACGGCCCTGCGGCTGTACGGACCCGCGGTCGCCTCCGGTGCCGCTGCCACGGCCTCCGCCTGGCAGGTGTCCCTGCCGGGCATGCGCCTCACCCTCACCCTCTCCCCCGACGCCGCGCGCGGCTTCTCCGGCGAGGGCGGTGTCCTCGACGCGCTCGCCACCGACGAGGCGGCGGCGGACGCCGAACTGCTCTCGGTGCTGCTCGCCTGGGAACCGCGCATCGACATCGCCGACCTGGCCGCCGCCTCGGGCCTGGCGGCGGAGCGGGTACGGGCCGCGCTCATCCGCCTCGGCACGTCGGGACGCGTCGGGTACGACACGGCGGAAGCGGCCTACTTCCACCGGGAGCTGCCGTACGACGCGGAGCGCGTGGAGCGCCACAACCCGCGGCTGCGCTCGGCCCGGACCCTGGTGGCCCAGGGCGCGGTCACCCTGGAGGGAGCGATCGGGACGGTCGTGGCCGAGGACGGGCACGCGCACCGGGTGCGCGACGAGGCGGGGGTGCTGTCGTGCAGCTGCCGGTGGTGGGCCGAGTACCGGGGCGGGCGCGGGCCTTGCAAGCATGCGCTGGCGGTCCGGATGGTGCGGCGGGGCGCCGCGGCGGAGCAGGGGACGGCCCGGCCCTACGGGGGTGCGCGATGACCGCGACGACCACGGCGGCCACGGCGGCCACGGCGGCCACGGCAAGTGTGCTGATGGGTGCGGTGCGTGCGGGGCGGACGGCCGATGTCGTCTCGCTGCTCGACGGCATGACCGACGCCGAGCGGCGCCTGTGCTTCCCGGAGTTGAAGGCTCTCCGCACGGAGCTGAGGGCGGACGGCTGGAGCGCGGAGGCCTGCCGTGCCCATCCCGCCCTGCACGCGGCCGGGGCCGCCTGCCAGACCGGTGCCGCAGCCGTGGCCACCTGGCTCGCGGCCGTGGACATGCGCTGGTCGCAGGCGTCACCGGCGGTCCTCCTGCACGTCCTGGGCGACCGCGACCCCGGCTGGCTGGGCGACGTGGTGCACCGCCTTGCCCTGCGACAGCCCGCCTCCAACGTGTCGTACGAGCTGATGGCCGGCCTCGTGCGGCTCTCCGGCTGCCCGGTGCCGACGACCGAGGCCTACGTCCAGGGCTGGCTGCGCCACATCAGCGTCACCTCGCAGCGCGGCGGCACGCTCCGCGACCGCCTGCGGGGGGACCCGCACCTGGCGGAGCTCGTGGCCGCGCTCTTCCGGACCGACGGCGTCGGCGCGCTACTGGGCCGGCTGTCCGGAGGCGGGCCGGACGGCTGGACCACGTCCCTGGCGCAGCTGACCGCCGAGGGCGCGCTGGACCGGACGACGATGGCCGACGCGTGCGTGGCGCGACTGCTGCGCGGCGGCACGGCCACCGAACTCCGCGTGTTCCTGCGCCTCCTCGAGGATCTGGCGCTCACCCGGGAAGAGGAACACCGGAGGGCCTCCGACTGGACGGCGCTCGCCTCGGACGCGGTGTCCGCGGTGGCCGCCCACGCCCAGTCGGTCATGGGCGCCCTGGCCCTGGACGGACGGCTGCCGCCGCGGCGGCTCGCGGAGCTGACCGGCGCGGTGCTGTTCCGCCCGGAGAAGAAGCTCGTGCGTGCCCAGCTCGTGCTGCTGGGCAAGGTGCTCGCGCGGGACGCGTCCGCCGCCGGGGAGGTGCTGCCGGCCGCGGCGCGGGCGTTCGGGCACGAGGACTCCGACGTGCAGGAGCGGGCCCTGAAACTGGTCGAGCGCCACATCGGCAAGGTGACCTCCGCCGAGGTCCGCGGTGAACTCGCCGACGCGGCCGGTCAGTTGTCCCCCACTCTTCGGGCCCGTGCGGTCCGGACCCTGGGCGCGGCACCGGTGACGCCCGGGCCCCTGGCCTACGAGGAGGTACTGCCTCCCCCACCGGAGCCGCTGCGCCTGGCGCCCGCGCCCGAGTCGGCGGCCGAGCTCGCGGAGGAGGTCAGCGCGTTACTGGCGTCCGACGGCGACGTGGCCGCCTTCGAGCGTGCACTGGACGGGCTGGTCCGGCACGCCCACCGGGACCGTGACGCCCTGCTGGAGGCCCTCGAACCGGTGATCGCCCGCCGCTGGTGGGCCGACGACGAGCGGACCCACGGCCGCCACTGGGGCGACTCCTCCGGGGGTCACCACCAACTGCGGACCGGCGCGGGCGTGTTCGACTTCCTCCTTGCCACGCTCCAGGGGAGTGTGCGCCCCACCTCGCCGCACCGGGCCGTCCCGGACGATGGCGCGGATCACCGCTGCGTGCACAGCGCCCTGCTCGGTTCCTACGAGGCCCGCCTGCTGGAGGCGGCGTACCGGCTGAGCACCGATCCGCAGCCGTTCCTGCTGGCCACGCCCACCTGGGGCACGGGCCTGCTGGAGCCCGACGAGCTGGTGGACCGGCTGGACGCCTACCGGCGCCTGGGCAGCCGCGTCCCGGCCGTCGACTTCGGGCAGGCGCTGCTGCGGGTGCGGCGGGCCGATCGCGCGGCGGCCTCGGCGGCGGCCCGGCGGGCGTCGGCGCTGGGCACCGCGCAGGGAGAGCGGCTGGCCCGATGGCTGACCACCGAGGAGACCGGCCTGCCCACCTCCCGCTGGACCCCGGACGTCCGCATCCTGCTGGAGCTCGGCGAGGTGCCGGAACTGCACGACGGCCTCCCGGACGGGCTGCGTCAGCTGGGACGGCCGGTGAGCACCCGGCGCGAGGCCTGGTACTGCCGCGACTGGCACGGCGGCATACCGCATCACTGGCTCGCCATGCTGCCCGAGCGACCGGAGTTGGTGGCCGCGCGCCTGCTGCCGGACCTGTCCACGGTGGCCGTGGACAACGTCCGGGGCCCCGCCGCCGTCCTGCCGCGCCTCGCCGAGGCGGACGGCACGGCAGGCGAGGCCGTGCATCTGTGCCTGACGTACGGGCTCGGGGCGCGGCACGAGGAGGACCGGCTCTCCGCCGTGGACGCCCTGCTGGTGCTGGCGGCGCGCGGCCGGCTCGACACCGGCCGGCTGGGCGCGGACCTGGGCCGGTTGGTGAGGAGCGGCGCGGTGAAGCCGGCGCGGCTCGCCGACGCGGTACGGACGGCGGCGGCGACGGGGGCCCACGCCACTGTCTGGGGTGTGCTCCGAGAGGCGCTGCCGGTACTGCTCGCCGATCTCGCCACCGGCGCCCGGACGGCCTCGGCCCTCGGACTCGGCGAGCTGCTGACCGTGGCGGCCGAGTGCGCCGAGCGGACGGGGGCCCGGGGCGACCTGCCGCACCTGGCGGAGGCGGCGGACCGGCGCGGTGCGTCCCGGCTGGTGACCCAGGCCAGGCGGCTGCGGAGCACGCTGACGGGGGAGGTGGCCGCTCTCTGACACCACACGGGCAGAGAACGCAACAAATACCCCGGAAGCCTTCTTTACCCATCGGTCACAGAGCGTTCGTGATCAGGCAACACCGTTCCTTCACAGTGGGTGCATGACTCGAGACATGTCTGACGTGACGGATGCCGCGGCCCGCCTCGTCGAGCACGGCCCCGGAGTGCCCGTCATGCTGCTGGCCTCGGTGGCCGTACTGATCACCACGGCCGGGTTCCACAGCCGCTGGTCACGGCGCCGCGGACACGCCCCGCCGGCGGACGATACCGGCTCCCGGCCGCCAGCCGCGGCGGCGGCCGGGAGCCTGGCCGAGGACGAGGCCGTGACCGGGACGGGCGCCGCACCCGGTACCCGTATCGGCACCGATGCCGGTACCGATACCGATACCGCAGACAGCGCGCTGTGGCGGATGCGGACGACGGTGCGGGACGCACCGGGGTCGTTGGCCGTCCTGTGCACGGCCCTCGCCGACCGGCGGGTGGACATCCTGAACCTGCAGACGCACCCGCTGGCCGAGGGCACGGTGGACGAGTTCCTGCTCCGCGCCCCGGGTGAGCTGACGGGGTCCGAGCTGGCCGGCGTGGTGTCGGCGGCAGGCGGTGCCCACACCTGGACCGAGCGGGCGGACGCCCACGACCTGGTCGACGCGCCGACCCGGATCCTGGGACTGGCGGCCCGCACGGCACTGGACACGGCGGAACTCCCGCTGGCGCTGCGGCAGTTGCTGGGCCGGTGCACCATCCGGTCGGTACCGGCGGCCGGGGGGCGCGCGGCGGACGACGTACCGCCGGAAGGCGCGCTGGAGGACACCGTGCTGCGGCTGCGCGCGCCGGGGGGCGGGGTGATCAGTGTCGAGCGGCCGTATCTGCCCTTCACCCCGGCCGAGTTCGCGCGGGCGCGCGCTCTGGTCGAGCTGGACGCCCGGCTCGGACCGCGCGTCCCGCGCGGCCGGGACGCGCTGACGCTGCCGGAGGGGAGCGACATCACGGTCCGCCGGGCCGACACGCGTGACGTCCCGGCGGCCAAGGCGATGCACGAGCGGTGCTCGGCGCGGACGCTCGGGATGCGGTACCACGGCCCGGTCGGTGACGCCGACCGGTATCTCAACCACCTGCTCGGCCCGCGCTACGGCCGAACCCTCGCCGTGCAGACCGCATCGGGGCGGATCGTCGGGCTGGGGCACCTGCTGTGGGACGGGGACGAGACGGAGGTCGCGCTGCTCGTCGAGGACGCGTGGCAGCGCAGGGGCATCGGCGGTGAACTCCTCGGCCGGCTGGTGACGATGGCGGCCGAGGCGGGCTGCGCGAGCGTGTACGCCGTGACGCAGGCGTCCAACACCGGCATGGTCGCCGCCATGCGCGGCCTGGGTCTCCCCCTCGACTACCAGATCGAGGAGGGGACCCTGGTCATCACGGCCCGCCTGGACGCGGCGGCCCGGGCCGCGGCGCGGCTGCCACGCGGGGAGCGGATCGGCACGGAGTGAGCGCCGACGGGCGGTGTCGCGCGGGTCAGTCGGCCCGCGACAGCGCCTCCCGCAGCGGGATCGCCTCGGCCACCCGCTCCCCCAGCGCCCGGTCCAGGTCGGCCCACAGGTCGTCGACGTCCTCCAGGCCGACCGACATCCGCAGCAGCCGGTCGACGACTCCGGCGTCCCGGCGGTCGTCGGCGGCCACGATGCGGTGGCTGATGGACGCCGGGTGCTGGATGAGCGTGTCGACGCTGCCGAGGCTGACGGCCGGGGTGATCAGGCGGACGCGGCCGATGACGTCGTGCGGGTCGCCGTGGACCTCGAAGGAGACCATCGCGCCGCCGATGCGCGGATAGTGGACGCGGGCCACCCGCGGGTCGGCGGCGAGGCGCTCGACGAGCGTGGCGGCGGTCGCGGAGGCGGCGCGCACCCGCACCGGCAGGGTCGACAGCCCGCGCAGCAGCAGATAGCCGCCCAAGGGATGCAGGACGCCACCGGTGGCGAAGCGCACCTGCCGCAGCCGCCCGGCGAACTCCTCGTCGCAGGCCACCACACCGGCCAGCACGTCTCCGTGTCCGCCGAGGTACTTGGTGGCGCTGTGCAGCACCAGCCGGGCTCCGTGTTCGGCGGGGCGCTGGAGCACGGGCGTGGCGAACGTGTTGTCCACGAGCAGCGGCACGGATCCGCAGGCGTGGGCGACGGCCCGCAGGTCCACCTCGGCCAGCGTGGGGTTGGCCGGTGACTCCACGAGTACCAGGCCGGTGTCCGGGCGCAGCGCGTCGGCGACGCCCGCCGGATCGGTCCAGGTGACCTCGGACCCCAGCAGTCCGGCGGTCAGCAGGTGGTCGCTGCAGCCGTAGAGGGGCCGTACGGCGACGACGTGCCGGAGTCCCATCGAGCCGCGGACCAGCAGGACGGCGGTGAGCGCGGCCATGCCGCTGGCGAAGGCGACCGCGGCCTCGGCGCCCTCCAGCCGGGCCAGTGCCGTCTCGAAGCGGGCGACGGTGGGGTTGCCGAGGCGGCCGTAGACCGGCGGGCCCTCCGGGTCGGCGCCGGTGGTGGCGAACGCGTCGATGCGGGCGGCCTCGCCACGGCTGTCGTACGACGGGTAGGTCGTGGACAGGTCGATGGGCGGAGCGTGCAGTCCCTGGCCGGCGAGATCGTCGCGGCCGGCGTGGACGGCCTCGGTGGCCAGTGCCCGGCCTGTGCGTACGGTGGTGCGTGCGTCGTCGGACGATGACGTGTGCGTGCGCGCGGAGTCCATGCACCGAAGAGTGAACACCGACCGGGCTCCGAGGACCGCGGGCCGTGCTACGTTCGGCCGATGGCCGAATCAGTCGTACTGGATCCGGTGGATCTCCATCTGCTGCGACTGCTGCAGAACGACGCCCGGACCACCTACCGCGATCTCGCCGCCCAGGTCGGGGTCGCCCCGTCGACCTGCCTGGACCGGGTGACCCGGTTGCGGCGGGCCGGGGTGATCCTCGGCCATCGGCTCGAACTCGACTCGGCGAAGCTCGGGCGCGGGCTCCAGGCGCTGCTGTCGGTTCAGGTGCGACCGCACCGGCGGGAGCTGGTCGGCCCGTTCGTGGAACGGATCCGGGCGCTTCCGGAGTCGCGTACCGTCTTCCACCTCACCGGCCCCGACGACTACCTCGTCCATGTCGCGGTCGCGGACATGACGGATCTGCAGAGGCTGGTCCTGGACGAGTTCACGTCCCGGCGGGAGGTGGCCCGCGTCGAGACACGGCTGATCTTCCAGCAGTGGGAGTGCGGCCCCTTGCTGCCGCCCGCCACGCCCTGAGCGAAATCCGGCCGCCCGCGGCGACGGACCCGTCGAACCCGGCTGACGCGGCACCGGAATCCGTATGAGGATGTCCGCATGTCAGAGACCAAGAGCCCGCTGCCCCGCGAGGTCGCCGACGCCTACGTCGACGAACTCATCGCCCTCGACCCGGTCACCGGTACGTTCCTCGGCGCGCCGGAGAGTTCCGGCCGCCTGCCCGACCTCTCGCCCGCCGGGCAGGAGGCCCTCGCGGAGCTGGCGCGGACCACGCTCACCCTGCTGGACGAGGCGGAGCGCCGGCCCGGCGGGGACAGCGACGTGGAGCGGCGCTGCGCCCGGCTGCTGCGCGAGCGCCTCACCGCCGAACTCGCGGTGCACGAGGCCGAGGAGGGACTGCGCTCGGTCGGCAACATGGGCACCGCCGCGCATTCGGTGCGTGAGGTCTTCACCATCACTCCGACGCAGACGGAGGAGGACTGGGCCCGGATCGTCGAGCGGCTGCGCGCGGTGCCGGCGGCGTTCGCGGGCTACCGCGAGTCCCTGGCCCTGGGGTTGGACCGCAAGCTGTACGCGGCACCGCGCCCGACCGCCACCTTCGTCGACCAGCTCGGCGAGTGGGCGGACACGGGCGAGGGCCGCGGCTGGTTCGAGGACTTCGCGTCGGCCGGCCCCGACGCGCTGCGCGCGGAGCTGGACGAGGCGGCCCGGGGCGCGACCGCGGCCGTGGTCGAGCTGCGGGACTGGATGCGTGACGAGTACGCACCGGCCGTGGCGGGCGCCCCGAACACGGTGGGCCGGGAGCGTTACGCCCGCTGGTCGCGCTACTACAACGGTACGGACCTCGATCTGGACGAGGCGTACGCGTACGGCTGGGCCGAGTTCCACCGCCTGCTCGCCGAGATGAAGCGGGAGGCGGAGAAGATCCTGCCGGGCGCCGAAACCCCGTGGGTGGCGCTGGCGCACCTGGACGAGCACGGCACGCACATCGAGGGTGTCGACGAGGTCCGAGACTGGCTGCAGGGCCTGATGGACCAGGCGATCGAGGCGCTGGACGGCACCCACTTCGAACTCGCCGAACGGGTGCGGAAGGTGGAGTCGCGGATCGCTCCGCCCGGCAGCGCGGCGGCACCGTACTACACGGCCCCGTCGGAGGACTTCTCGCGTCCCGGCCGCACCTGGCTGCCGACGATGGGCCTGACCCGCTTCCCGGTCTACGACCTGGTCTCCACCTGGTACCACGAGGGTGTCCCGGGCCATCACCTCCAGCTCGCCCAGTGGGCGCACGTCGCGGAGGACCTCTCCCGCTACCAGGCCTCGGTCGGCATGGTCAGCGCCAACGCCGAGGGCTGGGCGCTGTACGCGGAGCGGCTGATGGACGAGCTGGGCTTCCTCACCGACGCGGAGCAGCGGCTCGGCTACCTGGACGCGCAGATGATGCGGGCCGCGCGGGTCATCGTGGACATCGGCATGCACCTGGAGCTGGAGATCCCGGCGGACTCCCCCTTCCACCCGGGCGAGCGCTGGACGCCGGAGCTGGCGCAGGAGTTCTTCGGCGCGCACAGCAGCCGTCCGGCGGACTTCGTGGAGAGCGAGCTGACCCGGTACCTGACGATCCCGGGCCAGGCGATCGGCTACAAGCTCGGGGAGCGGGCCTGGCTGCTGGGCCGGGAGAACGCCCGCAAGCGGCACGGTGACGCGTTCGACCCGAAGGCCTGGCACATGGCGGCCCTCTCCCAGGGGTCGCTGGGACTGGACGACCTGGTGGACGAGCTGTCCCGGCTCTGAGCCGTGCTCCGGACCGGCCCGGGCCCGGCTGACTCCGAGCCGGGCTCCGCACCGGCGCCGGGCCGCGCTCCTCGCCTGGAGCCGCCCTCCGAGCCGATGACCTGACCGGTGCGCCTTCCCGGCTCTCGACTGCGTTCGAGCCGGGGAGACCCCCTGTCGCCTCGTCCGTGGCGGGCCACGCGACGAGGCGGGCCGGACCGTCGCCGGGCCGCCGAGGCTGTGCCGGAACCCCTCAGGCCGGACTCCGCTGCCGCAGCACCGACCCCGACCGTCCCTTCACGACCTCCAGCTGGGCGTGGATCCGCCGCCGCAGGTCGGCGACATGGCTGACGATGCCGACGCTGCGGTCCCGCTCGCGCAGTGAGTCGAGGACGTCGAGGACCTCGTCGAGGGTCTGGTCGTCGAGGCTGCCGAAGCCCTCGTCGATGAAGAGGGTGTCCAGGCGGACACCGCCCGCCTCGTCCGTGACCACGTCGGCGAGGCCCAGCGCGAGGGCGAGCGAGGCGAAGAACGTCTCACCGCCGGACAGTGTGGCCGTGTCGCGTTCGCGGCCGGTCCAGGCGTCGACGACGTGCAGGCCGAGGCCGCTGCGGCCGCGCCCGGTGCGGTCGTCGGAGTGGACGAGGGTGTAGCGGCCCGACGACATGCGCTGGAGCCGTGCGGTGGCCGCGGCGGCCACCTGCTCCAGGCGGGCCGCCAGCACGTACGACTCCAGGCGCATCCGGCGTTCGTTGTCCGCGGAGGTACCCGCGGCGAGCGAGGCGAGCCGGGCGACGCGGGTGTGCTCCGCGCGCACCGGGGCGAGCCGGCGCGCGGAGCCGGTGGCCCGCGCGGACAGCCGGTCCAGTTCGGCGCAGCACCGGGCGGCCGCGTCGCGTGCGGAGGCGGCGTGGCGCAGGCGCCGGCCCGCGTCGGCGGCAGCGTGTTCCGCCGCCGCCACGTCGGCGGGCGGCCGCTGCGCCGCGGCGGCGGTGTCGGCCTCGGTGAGGATCGCGCGGACGGCGGCCTCCTCGGAGTCCCCTGCGTCGAGCCGGCGTTGCAGCTCGCGGTGGGCGGCGTCGTCGAGCAGCGCGGCGGCGGCGTCCCGCGGGGTGTCGAAGCCGGCGCGGAAGGCGGCGTCGGCGAGACGGGCGTCGGCGGCCTTGAGCCGCTGGGCCGTGTCCTCGGCGAGGCGGGCGGCGTCGGCGGCCTCCGTCAGCAGCGCGGCCCGGCGCTCCAGCTGCTCGGCTCGCGCCGCCACACTGCCGGCGCTGCCGCGAGCCCTCGTCAACTCCTCTTCCAGTGCGGCTCGTTCGCTCTCCAGCCGCTCCCGGTTGCCGACCCGGGAGGCGGCCCGGACGGCGGCCTGCTGCTGGGCGGTGATCCGCTGCTCGCGCTCGTGCTCCGCCCGGCGCAGCTCCTCCTGCGCGGCGTGCGTCCCGGAGGCGCCCGCCCGCGCCCGCGCGTACCGCCGCTCCAGTTCCTCGGCCTCTTCGGCGAGCCGGGCGGTGGGCGTCTCCCCGGCCTCCGCCGCGGCGGCGGCGAGTGCCTCCCGTACGGTGCCCAGGCGCCGCTCGGCGTCCGCGCGCCGCTCGTCGGCGTCCTGGTAGGCGGCGAGGGCGCGCTCCTCCGCCTCCCGGTCGACATGCCCCGCGATCTTGCGCGCGGGGGCGGGATGGTCGAGGGCGCCGCACACGGCACACGGTGCGCCGTCGGTGAGGCCCTCGGCGAGTTCGGCGGCGATGCCGGTCAGCCGCTGTTCCTTCAGGTCGAGCCAGTGGGCGCGGGCCTCGACGGCGCGTTCGGCCGAGGCGAGGGCGTGCCGTTGTGCCTCCTGGGCGTCGGCGGCGTACCGGTCCCGCTGCCGGGCCGCGGCGAGCCGCCGCTGCGCCGGGTCGCGCTGCACGGCGAGCTGTTCGGCGTCGGCCGCGGCCTGCTGCGCGGAGTCGACGCGGGCCTGCAGCGCGGTGCGTGTGGTCTCCCAGTCGGCGAGCCAGGTCTCCGCCTCGTGCAGGACGTCCTCGTCGGCGCGTTCCTGGCGGTCCAGCCCGGCCCGCTCCTCGACCAGGTCGGCGAGGCGCTGTTCGGCGCGCCGGGCCGACTCCAGCCCGCCCAGTTCCTCGGCTGCCCGACGCGCGGCGGCGGCGAGCCCTGCGGCCCCGGCGTCCGCGAGGGCCTCGGGCAGCAGGGCACGCACCTGTGTTTCCGCGGCTGCCGCCCGCCGGTGTTCGGCGTCGGCGGCGTCCCGCAGCTCCAGGGCGGGGGCCACCGCTTCGGCCTTGCGGGCCCGTGCCATGCGTTCCTGGGCGGCGCGGTGGGCGTCGGCCCGCTGTGCCAGCAGCGCTCCCCGCTCCCGGGCCTCGGCGAACCGCCGCTGCAGCCGGTCCAGTTCCCGTGCGTCGGCGAGGTCGCGTTCGGCGGCTGCCCGATCGGTCTCGGCGGCCGTGAGCCGGCAGTCGGCGACGGTCAGCAGCTCCCGGGCCGTGCTGCGCGCGAGAGCGGCGGCGGCGAGGACGGCCTCGGCCAGACCGGGCTCGCCCGGCGCCAGCTCCGGCAGGTCCATGGCGTCGCCGGCGGCCTGCTGCATCCGGTGGGCGTCGGCCAGCAGCGCGGCGTCCCCCTCGCGCACCTGGGCCTCGGTCGAGCGGCGCCGCTCGACGAGGCGCTTCTCGACCTCGGCGAAGCGCCGGGTGTCGAAGAGCCGGCCGAGCAGCTTGCCGCGAGCCTCCGCGTCGGCGCGCAGGAAGCGCGCGAAATCGCCCTGCGGCAGCAGTACGACCTGGCAGAACTGCTCGCGGCTCATCCCGAGCAGCTGCGTGATCTCCTCGCCGATCTCCTGGTGGGAGCGGCTGAGTTCCTTCCAGGCACCGGCCGTCGCGTCGTACTCGCGCAGCCAGGTCTGGGCCTTGTCGACGGTCGTGCCCTTGCCGCGCAGCTTCGGACGCTCCCAGGGCGGCTGCCGGGTGACCTCCAGTCGCCGCCCGGCGACGGTGAAGGCGAGGCGCACCTCGCTCCGCGTGCCGACGGCGGCGTGGTCGCTGCGCAGGGTCATGCCCTGGCCGCTCTGGCGGGCGCCGGGCACCGACCCGTACAGCGCGTAGCACACGGCGTCGAGGACGGAGGTCTTGCCGGCGCCGGTGGGTCCGTGCAGCAGGAAGAGTCCGGCGGCCGACAGGTCGTCGAAGTCGACGCTCTGTGATCCGCCGAAGGGGCCGAAGGCGGTGATGTCCAGCCGGTGCAGCCTCACCCGGCCACCTCCCGCACGGTCTCGTCGGCGCGCACCGCGTCGAACGCGTCCCGCAGCACGGTCTGTTCACGGTCGTCGGGCCCGGCTCCACGCACGTGCGTCACGAAGTCCTCCGCGATCTGCTGGTCGCTGCGGCCGGCCAGGCGCCGCGCGTAGGACACGGCCGGGCCGTCCGGGGGCCGCTCGGGGTCGAAGACGAGGGTCAGCGTGTGCGGGAAGCGCTCGGTGAGCCGGGCCATGGGGTCGGAGGGGCGGACAGGGTCGGTGAGGGTCGCCTCGACCCACGCCTCCTCGTGCCGGGTCAGCTCGGGGTCGGCGAGCAGTTCCTCCAGGGTGCCGCGCAGCCGGGCCAGGTCGCGCGGCACCGGGCAGTCGACCCGCTCGGCGGTGACCGAGCCGTCGGCGTCCAGGTCGACGAGCCACATGCTCTTGCGGTGCGTGGCCTCCGAGAAGGAGTACGGCAGCGGGGACCCGGAGTAGCGGACGCGCTCGGTGAGGGCCTGACAGCCGTGCAGGTGCCCGAGCGCGACGTAGTCGACGCCGTCGAAGACACCGGCGGGCACTGCCGCGACCCCACCGACGGTGATGTCCCGCTCGCTGTCGCTCTGCTCGCCGCCGGTGACGAAGGCATGCGCGAGGACGACGGAACGGGTGCCGGGCGCGCGGGTGGCGAGGTCGGCACGGACCCGGTCCATGGCGGCGGCGAGCACGGCCTCGTGGCCCGCCTTCTCGACGCCGAGCCCGTCCTTCACCAGAGCTGGTTCGAGGTACGGCAGCCCGTAGAACGCCACCTCACCGTGCGCGTCCTCCAGTACGACCGGGGAACCGCATCCCGCCGGGTCGGTGCGCAGGTGGATGCCGGCGCGGTCGATGAGCCCGGCGCCGACGCCCAGGCGGCGGGCCGAGTCGTGGTTGCCGGAGATCATCACCGTGGGCACGCCGAGGTCGGCCAGGCGGTGCAGGGCGTCGTCGAAGAGCTCGACGGCGGCCAGCGGCGGCACGGCCCGGTCGTACACGTCTCCCGACACGACCACGGCGTCGACGCCGCGCTCCCGCACGGTCTCGACGAGATGGCCGATGAACCCGGCCTGGGCCCCGAGCATGCTCACCCGGTGGAAGGCCCGGCCGAGGTGCCAGTCGGACGTGTGCAGAATTTTCATGAAATTGCCCTGACCTGCACGTTTCTACCCTTACTGCACCTTCGCGACCCACGCGAATCAGCACGGAGCTCACTACCGACGCTCGTCACGCTAACGCATGGGGTCCTCCGACCCACCACTGTCCTCGCATCACCCGGACGACGGAACGTCCATCCAGGATGCCGTTCCTCCCGCATCGCCGAGGTCACCGTCCGCCGCCTCCCGCCTCCCGCCTCCCGCCTCCCGCCTCCCGCCTCCCGCCTCCCGCCTCCCGTCCGACCAAGGGTTGCCCCAGGGCGGCCATGGCCATCGCCGCCCCTGCCGGATCCGGACGAGCCGCCGGGCGGCCCGGCGCGCACCGCCACCACCGGCCCGGGCAGCGGGCCCGCCTGCTGCCCGGCCAGGCAGCGGCCCGCACAGCGTGCGGCCACGGGACATGCGGAGACCGCCGGCTCGCCCAGCGTGAAGCGCTGCAGCGCGTCGAGTTCCTGCGCGCAGCCGCTTCGGTGAGGAGCCGGGGCAGCGAGGAGCCGGACGCGAGCCGGATGCGGTGCGGAGCCCGCCACCTCGCGTCGGTCTCGGGTGCGTGGAGGGCCGAGCCGGGGCCGCGCAGGGGGTTGTCCCCCCGCCCCGAGGGCGGGAGGACGACCCATGAATGCGACTGTGCGCGAGGAAGGTCACCTGTCCGCGCCGCTGCCCCGGACCACGCAGGAGCGGCTGTTCTCCCAGCCCCACCCGTCACCGTCGGGGTCGGACGAACCGCCGTTGACGCAGTACGGGTAGCCGTTGGGAGCGGTACCGCCGCCCGTTCCGCCCCCGCCGCCGTAGACGGTGGCGGTCTCGGACGTGGCCGCGATGCCGTCGGCGCCGTTGATGATGCGGTTGCCCCAGGGGGTCAGGGAGTTCGCGTCGAAGCCGTTGACCATGTCGAGGTACTCGACGCCGCTGCCGTTGCCGCTCCAGGACCAGCCGATGTAGCCCACGCCCAGGGACTGCGCGGTCGCCATGATGGCGTCCTCGTCGGGGTTGCCGTCGCTGTGCTGGTCGCCGAACTCGCCGACGACGATGGGCAGTCCGTTGTCGACGAAGTGCTTCAGGTAGCCCTGCACCTCGGTGGCGGTGTCGTAGACGCCGTACATGTGGATCGAGAAGATGGTGTTGCGGTCGGGGTCGGAGGCGAAGACCGAGGCCGCGTTGTCCCTCATGGTCCCGGACCAGTCCTGGCCCCAGTTGGGGGCGTCGACCATCAGGGCGTGGCTGATGCCGGCCCCCCGGAGCTTGCCGATCGCGCTCTTGGTGGCATCGGTCCAGGCCGCGTAGCCGGTGTTGCCGAACGGCTCGTTGCCGATGTTGACGATGACGTAGTCCTCCTGGCCCTGGAGCGCGCCCTTGATGCCGATCCAGTAGTCGGCGGCCCTGTCCAGGGTGGTGGCGGCGCCGTCCTCGCCGTAGCCGGTGGTGTCGTGCACCTCCAGCACGCAGATGACCTTGTTGGCCTTGCACTGGCCGATGAGGGAGGAGACCTCGGAGGCGCTCGTCCGCGTCCACCGGTCACCGCTGCTGAGGACGACGCGGACGGTGTTGGCACCCTTGGCCGCTATGTCGGCGATGGAGTTCGTGCGCTCGGGGTACCAGGTGTGGGCGTGGTTGACCCCGCGCATGACGAACTCGTTCCCGTTCGCCTCGACCACGTGTCCGTCACTGACACGGATGCCGGTGGGTGCCGCCTCGGCCTCCCCCACGGAGGGGCCGGCAAACGAGACCAGCAGGCCCAGGGCGGCGGCGAACGCCATACCCGCCGTCGTGATCAGGGTGCTTCTCGGCTTTCGCATATCTCTCCTTGGGTGCGGATGCGGATGCGGATGCGGGTGGTGCGGAGCGCGACGATGCCCGCGTGGGCGGACCGCGTCCTTACCTGACAACGATGTCCAGCGCCCGTACCGACTCCTGAGAGCAGGCTTGGCGGACGTCGCGAGCGCTTCGACAGAGGGGTGTGACCAGAGGCAGGCTTCGCAGGCGTCGCCGGTGCGGGTGGGCGCCGGACAACTGACCTCGTCCTGCCGCGACTTCGGCCCCATGGGGCACGACCGGGCCATCGCCACACCATGAGGCACCGGGTGTTACGCCCATGTCAATAGACGGTTCGCGATCCGTCCACCGAGCACGACCGCCCTCCTGGAGCTAAACCGCTAAACAGGCTGACCACGACTGATGCACGCGAACAAAGTGGTCGATCACCAGCGGAAACAGAGTCGGCGCAGCTGATTGACAGGGGAACGACGTCGCCCTACGTTCCTATCCGGTTAACCGGTACACGACCGACCGGCGCCACCCCGCCGAACTCTCGAGGCCCGCACCGCCATCCGCCGCGCCCGCCGACGCAGCGAGCCGTCTCCCTCCGAACGAAAGGGACGCGATCCATGGCCACCCCCACACACCGGCCGGACACCCCCGCCCCCTGATGCTCCCGCCCGCCCCCTGACGCTCCTGCTCCCGGCCGTCCTGACGGGCACCCGCCCGGCACCCACGTGCCCGCCGCCGGCGCCGGGAGGCCGCCGATGCCTTCGTACCGCGACGCGCGAGCGCGTTCCGCCGGGAAGGGCCTTGGTCCGGGATCCACGGACGCCGCCTCGCAGGCAGGCGCCCCACAGCCTTCGGCGTTCGGACTTCCGCCCTCCCGCACCCTTCACGCCACGCGGAAGAAAGCCCCTCAGATCCCCCCGGAGGGGCTACTATACCGGTTCAATAACAGAAGCCGATTGGGTCATGGAGTTCGTTCGTACGCCGTTAACGTACAAACGTGGATCTACTTCAACCGGTCATCAAGCCATACGCATGGGGCTCGCACGAGGCACTGGCCCGGCTGCAGGGAAGAAGGACGCCCTCGGCCGGGCCGGAGGCGGAATTGTGGATGGGCGCGCATCCGTCCGGCCCCGCGGGCATGACGCGCGGCGGACGAGAGCTGACCCTCCTGGACGCCGTGTCCGGCGGCCCCGAGAGGGAACTGGGGGCCGCGTGCGCCCGGCGGTTCGGGGGAAGGCTGCCCTTCCTGCTGAAGGTACTGGCCGCCGAGCAACCCCTGTCCATACAGGTGCACCCCGACCGGGAGCAGGCACGCTCGGCCTTCGCCGCGCAGCAGGCCGACGGCCGCCACGGCCCCTACGCGGACGGCTGGCCCAAGCCCGAGCTGCTGTGCGCGCTGAGCCGGTTCGAGGTGCTGGCCGGCTTCCGCGGCCGCGAGGAGGCCGTGCGCGTCCTGGAGGACCTGGAGGTCGGCCGGCTGCACCCGGTCGTCGCACTGCTGCGGGCCGGCGCCGGCGACCAGGTGCTGACCGATGCCCTGCGGGCCGTACTCGAGTGGCCGCGTGATGACCGCGCGGCGCTGGTGCGCGGCGTCGTGGAGTCGTGCCGGCGCCGGGCGCGGCCCGACGGCCCCCACGCGGAGGCGTACGCGGCGGTGGAGCGCATGTCCCGGCACCATCCCGGAGATCTCGGGCTCGTGGCCTCCCTCCTTCTGAACCACCGGGTCCTGGAACCCGGTGAGGCGCTGTTCATGCCGGCCGGCGGACTGCACGCCTACGTGCGGGGAGTGGGACTCGAACTGCTCGCCAACTCCGACAACGTGCTGCGGGCCGGACTGACGGCCAAGGAAGTGAACGTGCCCGAGCTGCTTCGGATCACCAATCCGGCGGTGCACGTGCCGGAGGTGACACCCACCAGCGTCCCGGGGCCCGGTTCCACGCAGCTGTACGACTGCCCGGTGGAGGAGTTCTCCCTCCACCGGACCCGGCTCGACGGCCAGGGCGGCCCCCTCGTGCCGTCGGCCGGCCCCCGCATCGCCTTCTGCGCGGACGGATGGGTCCGACTGCGCGCGGGACGCACGGACCACCTTCGGCTCGGCGCCGGCGACTCCTGCTTCCTGTCCGCCTCGGACGACAGCGTTCTGGTGGAGGGCGAGGGAACGCTGTTCGTGGCAGCCGCCGGCCTGAGCCCGGCCGGGTGTGGCCCCCTCAGGTAAGACCCACTGCCGCCCATTTTCTTTGACAACGTTGTCTGGCCTCTCGCCCGACGCCGCCGGTGAGCGGTGCGCAGGGAGGCTCGACCGGCCCGAGAGGACTGAATCGGTGTACGCCGCCCTGGACATCGGAGGGACCAAGATCGCGGGTGCGTTGGTGGACGAACGGGGGACCGTCGTCCACCGCGCCGAACTCCCCACACCCGCACGGGAATCCACCCAGCGCATGGCCCGGACCGTCGACGCCGTGATCGACGCCCTGGCCGCCGCCCCGGACTGGGGCACGGTACGCGGACTGGGCATCGCGAGCGCGGGCCCGGTCGACACGGCGGCCGGCACGGTGAGCCCCGTGAACATTCCCGCCTGGCGGAGCTTCCCCCTCGTCGACAGCGTGCGCGCCCATCCGATGCTCTTCGCCGGCATCAGACCGGTCCTGCTCGGGGACGCCGTGGCCATGACCGCCGCCGAGCACTGGCTCGGCGCCGCTCGCGGAGTGGACAACGCCTTGTGCATGGTGGTCTCGACCGGCGTCGGGGGCGGGTATGTTCTGGGCGGCCGACTGCATCCGGGGCCCTCGGGGAACGCCGGGCACATCGGTCACATCTCCGTCGACCTCGACGGCGCTCCCTGCGCCTGCGGCGCACGGGGATGCGTGGAGGGACACGCCAGCGGAACCGCCATCGCCCGATACGCGGTGCAGGCGGGCTGGACACCGCAGCCGGGCACGGAGCCGACGGCCGCTGCCGTCGCCGCCTCCGCCCGCGCGGGCGACGAACGCGCCCTGGCCGCGTACGACCGCTCGGCACGCGCCCTGGCCGCCGCCATCGCCGGCAGCGCGACACTGCTGGAGATCGAGGTCGCGGTGATCGGAGGTGGTGTCGCCCAGGCCGGGGAGACGCTGTTCACTCCGCTCCGCCGCCATCTGCGCACCTTCGCCGTACTCGACTTCGCCCGCGGTCTCGAGGTGCGCCCCGCCGCCCTGGCACGGGACGCGGGCCTCGTCGGAGCTGCGGCGGCCGCCCGCCTGCAATGGCGGGAGGCCGGTGACACAGCGGCGGGAAACGTGTGCGCGACAGGCACTTAACCGGTTCTGGTCCCAGCGGATTCCCTCCTGCATCAGATGCCGCGCGGCACTTTCGGTTTTCCGGCCTTCTGTTCGCCGACAGATGTGCGACACGTGTGCCACTGACGCAGGCTCCCCGACCTACAGGCATCAGGCGTTGCCCGCTCCGGCTGAGGCGCGTCCGGGCCAGCCTGCCGGCATGGAGCAGTTCCACGGGGTGGAAGCCGTCGCGTTCCCGGACGCGGCGGCCTTCGACGCGCTCGACCGGACCGCCCGCTACCTCGTGATGCTCGTGTTGCTCCAGGCCGCGACGTCGGAGACTCGCCGGACGCGGCTGGGGCGGGCGGTACGGGACCTGGTGGAGGGGCGGCAGGTGGACGAGGGGTGACGTCCCCGCGGAACTCGGACCGCTGGTGCTGTGACCCGAAGCGATCACCGGGTTTGCGTACTCATCAGGTGGTGAGTAGCCGTCCGTACAGGAGCCGAGGCCGTGTGAGGGGCGCGGCATCCTGCCGCGCCCCTCACACGTCCGTGCGTCTCCAGACGCCGCGTCTCCAGGCGTCGCATCGCCAGGCGTCGTTTCGTCAGACGTCCGTGTATCTCTCAGGACGGGGCGCGGCGGTCGAGGCACGCGGTACGAGGGACGGTGTCGCCACCGGCCGGGAGGCGACCTGACGGCCGTCGAGAACGTCGAACAGCACGCGTGTGACCTGGGCCCCGAAGCCGTGCACGTCGTGGCTCATCGCGGACAGCGTCGGATGGGTCAGCCGGCACAGCTGGGAGTCGTCCCAGGCCAGCAGGGAGAGGTCGTCCGGCACCGAGATGCCCATCTCGGCGGCGACGCCGAGGCCGGCGACCGCCATGATGTCGTTGTCGTAGAGGATCGCCGTGGGCCGTTCCCGGCCCAGGAGCAGGGAGCGCGTGGCACGCGCCCCGTCGTCGCCCGAGAAGCTCGTCTCCGCGTGCGGGCCGCTGTCGAGGCCGAGCTCCCCCATGGTCTGTTCGAAGGCGGTCGTCCGGATGGCGCTGTGTCCCAGGCCGCGGGGGCCTCCCACGTGCGCGATGCGCCGGTGTCCCAGCGCCGCCAGGTAACGCACCGCCTCGGCGACGGCGGCGGCGTCATCGGTCCAGACGGAAGGGAAGCCCCCGGTGAGGGACGGGTGGCCGACCGCCACGGCCGGCAGGCCCAGCTTGCGCAGCGGTTCCACACGCGGGTCCTCCCGGTGGAAGTCGACCAGGATCGAGCCGCCGATCTGCCGCTCCCTCCACCAGCGCTCCTGCAGTCCGATCTCCTCCTCCAGGGAGTCGACCAGTCGCAGCAGCAGCGAGCAGTCCCGCTCGGCCAGCACGCTCTCGATGCCGGAGACGAACTCCATGTAGAAGGGCTCCAGGCCCAGCAGCCGGGCCGGCCGGCAGATGGCCAGCCCGACGGTGTCGACCGACTGCCGGGACAGGCTGCGGGCCGAGGAGTTCGGCGCCCAGCCCAGCTGCCGCGCCGCCGCGAAGATCCGCTCCCGGGTGGCCTCGGAGACACCCGGTTTGTGGTTGAACGCCAGCGACACGGCACCTTTGGACACGCCCGCGGCGGCGGCCACGTCCTTGATGGTGACGCGTTCGGAGGGTGCGCTCACGCCGGTTCCACACAGAACAGTGCGGCACGCACGGAGTTGGCCCCGGCTTCGGCCGCCCCCGTGACCCGGAGGCGGGCCCGTTCTCCGGGAAGGAGGGTGCGTAGTCCGGTGTCGCAGACCGCGTCCGGGCCGAGCCGGTCGGCCTGCAGGAGAAGGTCACGTACGAGAGTGTGTGCTGTCACCACGACCTCGACACTACTCGCATCACCACCGACCGGGGACTCCACGGCCACGTCGTAGCGAGGTACCGGATACGCGAAGTCCTTGTCCGGCACGGGAACATGCAGCGCGCGCAGGCCGTCGCAGTCGGCGACGAGGAACTCCTCGCCCGACCGCTCGTCCGGCACCAGTTCCTCCGGCACACTCTGCCGGTGCACCGAACGGGCCACTGCGGTCACGTCGAGGACCAGCTTCGCCAGCTCGGTGCCGTCCGCCCGCATCCGGCGCAGGGTCACCGGGGCCTGCCACGGCTCCGGTGCCTGGTTGACGACGGCGAGGACCGGGCCGCCGGTGTCCGGCTGGAGCGTGAGGAGGCGATCCTCGTAGACCCGGCGCAGCTCGTGGTACAGGGGCTTGAGCCTTCCGTCGCCGTCGATGGCGGCCCAGGAGCTGACCGGCCAGCAGTCGTTGATCTGCCAGACGACGGTGCCGGCGCAGACCGGCCAGTGCGAACGCCAGTGTTCGATGCCGGCGGCGATCGCGCGGGCCTGCACGACCTGGGTGAGGTAGTGCCAGCGGTCGAAGTCGCCCTCGGGCAGGACGAAGTGGCGTGCCAGGCCCCGGTTCAGCTTGCCGTTCCCGTCCTCGGCCTTCTGGTGGTGCAGCATGCCGGGCGAGTCGGGAGCGAGTTGCTCACCGGGCAGCGCGCGCCGCAGGGTCGCCATGGCGGGGGGTGCCTGCCAGCCGAACTCCGAGACGAAGCGGGGCACCGAGTCGCGGTACTCGGCGTAGTCCCGGCGGTTCCAGACCTCCCAGGAGTGGTGGGTTCCGTGGGCCGGATCGTTGGGGTGGTGGTCCCACGAGCCGGACCAGGGGCTGCCCGCCGTGTAGGGCCGGGTCGGGTCGAGCTCGGCGACGATGCGCGGCAGCAGGTCCAGGTAGTAGCCGCCGCCCCAGGAGTCGCCGGCGAGTTCGGGCTCCCAGTCCCAGTCGCGGAAGCCCCACAGGTTCTCGTTGTTGCCGTTCCACAGGACGAGGCTCGGGTGCGGCATCAGGCGGACAACGTTGTCGCGCGCCTCCGCCTCCACCTCGCCGCGCAGCGGCTGCTCCTCGGGATAGGCGGCGCAGGCGAAGAGGAAGTCCTGCCAGACCATGAGACCCAGGTCGTCGCACGCGTCGTAGAAGGCGTCGTCCTCGTAGATCCCGCCGCCCCAGATGCGCACCAGGTCCACTCCCGCCTCGGCCGTCTGGCGCAGCCGCGTGCGGTACCGCTCGGGTGTGATGCGGGAGGGGAAGACGTCGTCGGGGATCCAGTTCACACCGCGCACGAAGACCCGTACACCGTTGACGACCAGGGTGAACCCGGTTCCGTGCTCGTCCGCGGAGCGGTCCAGTTCCACGTTCCGGAAACCGATCCGCCGCTGCCAGGAGTCCAGCGTCCTCGCCTCGGGCCCGTCCTCGACCAACGCGACCTCCAGGTCGTAGAGCGGCTGTGCACCGTAGCCGCGCGGCCACCACAGGGAGACGTCGGGCACGTCGAGCGTCAGCAGGGCCCGCGTACCGTCGACGGCCGCGTGGGTCTCGACACCGGCGACCGTGGCCCGCACGGCGAGCGAACGGTCCGCGCCCCGTGCCGTGCGCTCGACCTCCACCCGCACCTCGACCCGTCCGGTGCCGCCCTCGACCGTCACCAGGGGACGCACGCCGGCCAGCCTCGCCGTCGACCAGCGTTCCAGCCGGACCGGGCGCCAGATTCCGGCGGTGACCAGTGTCGGGCCCCAGTCCCATCCGAAGCTGCTCGCCATCTTGCGGATGTACTGGAACGGCTCCGGGTAGACGTTGGGCCGCTCGCCCGTCCGTGCCCGTACCGCCGCCGCCTCGTCGTAGGCGGAGGCGAAGTCCACCTTCAGCTGCCCGTGGTGGCCGGTGACGTCGAAGCGGTGGTGGCGGTGCATGTTGCGGGTGCGCCCCAGTTCCCGCCCGCCCAGGGTGACGGTCGCGGCCGTGTCGAGTCCGTCGAAGACCAGGTCGGTGCGCTCGTGGCCCTCCTGGGCGGTGTCGGTGGCCGCCACGTCCCGGACGTAGGTCCAGGCACGCTGTCCGACCCACGCCACCTCCGGCTCGTTGACACCGAGGAAGGGGTCCGGGATCAGGCCGGCCGTGAGCAGATCGGTGTGGACACAGCCGGGGACCTGGGCGGGCAGCTGGCTCTCGCCGTGGCGCAGGCTCCAGTCCTCGGTGAGCTGGACGACTTCCTTCATGTGCGGCTCCTTAGGCGGGACGGGCCCGTTTCCTGTACGACGCGGCCAACTTAACCCCACACAAGTGAACCGGTCTAGCCCTCACCTCCTGACAGGAGCCACCACCGCTCCGCAGTGAGTGCCGGTGCGAGCTCCAGTGGCATCTGACGCAGCCATTCCCCGCCGGTAACGATTAAGTATCGCGGTTCGGTACTTAGCTTTACCGGTTCACGAGTGCCTGACATAGTCGCCGACAACCACCGGAGCCCGAGCCGTAATCCTTGGAAGGAGCTGGGCACATGGGGAAGAAGACGCTGGGCGTCGCTCTGCTGACCACCGCGATGCTGACCGTCGCGGGGTGCGGCGGGGGCGGGAGCCCGAACGCCGACGAGACCGCTGCCGCGCCGGTGAACCCGGACAGCGTCTCGGGGAACATCACCGTCCTGACCAATCGCACCGACCTGATCCAGGACGGGACGATGAAGAGGTACGCCGCCGAGTTCAACAAGACCTACCCCGAGGTGAAGGTCGAGTTCGAGGGCCTCACCGACTACGAGGGCGAGGTGAAGATCCGCATGAACACGGAGGACTACGGCGACGTCCTACTGATCCCCTCGGTGATCGCCAAGGGCGACTACCCCAAGTTCTTCGCACCGCTCGGCGACACCTCGACGATGAAGAACACCTACCGCTTCACCGACAAGACCGACGTCGGCGGCAAGACCCACGGAATCGCCACCTTCGGCACCGCCAACGGCTTCGTCTACAACAAGGCGTTGTGGAAGAAGGCCGGCATCACCGACTGGCCGACGACGCCGCAGCAGTTCCTGGACGACCTGAAGGCCGTCAGGGAGAAGACGGGCGCGACGCCGTACTACACCAACTTCAAGGACGGCTGGCCGCTCAGCAGCCCCTGGACGAACAGTGTCGGGTCCGTGGGCTGCGACAGCCAGGCCTCGGACAAGCTGGCCTCGACGGACAAGCCCTGGGAGGAGGGCACGGAGCTGAACGCGCTGGACACCCTGCTCCACGACATCGTCCACGAGAAACTGTCGGAGAAGGACCCGGCCACCACCAACTGGGAGAGCTCGAAGACCCTCCTGGCCAAGGGTGAGGTGGGCAGCATGATGCTCGGCTCCTGGGCGATCAACCAGATGCGGGACGCGGCCGAGAAGGCCGGCCAGAACCCCGACGACATCGGCTTCATGCCCGTCCCGGCACAGACGGGGGGCACGTTCTGCGCGACCCTGGTCTCCGACTACCAGCAGGCCGTCAACATCCACTCCGACCACAAGAGCGCGGCACGGGCCTGGATCGACTGGTTCACCGAGAAGTCGGGCTACGCGGCGAAGGAGGGGGCGGTCTCCGCCCTGAAGGCCGAGGGTATGCCGGACACCCTCAAGGGCTACGTTGACAACGATGTCAAGATGGTGGAGCGCTCCGAGGCGAAGACGGCCGAGGTCAACGCCATCGACAACGCCTCCGAGATCGGTCTGGCCAAGCCGGACTACCGGCAGAAGCTGATCGACATCGCCCGCGGAGCCGTGGACGGGTCGCTCGACGGCTACTTCGACGAACTGAACGAGCGCTGGTCCGAGGCCAGGCAGATGGCCGGCTCCTGAACCGGTGCCCGGCAAGGGCCCCTCCCGTCGGCGGGAGGGGTCCGGACCCGCCCCAGTGCCCTCAGCGGACGACGAAAGGCCCTGGCCCCGCAATGACCCGCACCGCCTCCACCGCATCACCGCCCGCTCCGGCCACCGAACCGGGCCGGACCGCTAAACAGCCCTCCCGGCGCCGTGCGCCGGGCGCTGCCTCGTGGCACGACCGGCCCCTGCGCCGTATCACCCCGTGGCTGTTCCTCCTCGCCCCCCTCGCCCTGCTGGTCACGTTCACCTACGTGCCCGTGGGCAACATGATCTATTACAGCTTCACCGACTGGGACGGTGTCAGCCCCGACCGGAACTTCGTCGGCGGCGACAACTACACCGAGCTGTTCACCCGGCCCGAGCTCTTCAAGGTCTTCGCGGTCAGCTTCTACTACCTCGCGGCCTCCGCCGTACAGATCGTCATCGCCCTGTACTTCGCCGTGGTCCTCAGCTTCGACCTGCGCTTCAGGAACCTCTTCAAGGGCATCCTGTTCTTCCCCTACCTGATCAACGGGGTCGCGATCGGCTTCGTCTTCCTCTACTTCTTCCAGGACGGCGGCACCCTCGACTCCGTCCTGTCCTGGTTCGGCGCCGACACCGGCCACGCGTGGCTGGGCAGCCCGGAGTCGGCCAACACCTCGCTCGCGGGGGTGTCCGTGTGGCGCTTCACGGGCCTGAACTTCGTCCTGTTCCTCGGCGCGATCCAGTCGATCCCCGGTGAGCTCTACGAGGCCGCCCAGCTCGACGGCGCGACCCGGTGGCAGCAGTTCCGGCACATCATCGCGCCCAGCATCCGCCCGGTGCTGAGCCTCAGCGTCATCCTGGCGATCTCCGGCTCCCTGTCCGTCTTCGAGATCCCGTACATCATGACCGGCGGCGCGACCGAGACCTCGACGTTCGTCATCCAGACGGTGAAGTTCGCCTTCCAGTTCAACAAGACCGGCCTGGCCTCCGCCTCTGCCGTTGTGCTGCTGGTCATCATCCTGCTGATCACCTGGATCCAGCGCCGCATCGTGCCCGACGAGAAGGTGGACCTCGTATGACCATCACCGCCCCCACCACCGAGGGCCGCCCCCGCCGGCGCCTCCCCATCGGCAGCGCCCTCACCTACCTGTCGCTGATCGTCGCCTCCCTCGTGGTCCTGGTCCCCCTCCTCGTGGTCTTCCTGACCTCGCTGAAGTCCTACGACGAGATTGCCGACGGCCAGGGCGCCCTGGCCCTGCCGGACGACTGGCTGAACTTCTCCAACTACGCCACGGCGTTCACCGACGGCCACATGCTGACGGCCTTCGGCAATACGGCCTTCATCCTGCTGTTCTCCGTCACCGGCACCGTGATCATCGGTTCCATGACGGCGTACGCCATCGACCGCTTCGACTTCCGCTTCAAGAAGCTCGTCATGGCGCTGTTCCTGATCGCCACCCTGGTGCCCGGCGTGACCACCCAGGTCGCCACCTTCCAGGTGGTCAACAGTTTCGGCCTGTTCGACACCCGCTGGGCCCCGATCCTGCTCTACATGGGCACCGACATCGTGTCCATCTACATCTTCCTGCAGTTCATCCGCGGGATTCCGACGTCCCTCGACGAAGCGGCGCGGCTCGACGGCGCGAACTCGTTCACCATCTACCGGAAGATCATTTTTCCGCTGCTCAAGCCGGCGATCGCCACCGTGGTCATCATCAAGGGCATCACCACGTACAACGACTTCTACATCCCGTTCCTCTACATGCCCTCCGAGGAGCTCGGGACCATGTCCACGGCCCTGTTCCGCTTCAAGGGACCGTTCGGCGCGCACTGGGAGAACATCTCCGCCGGGGCCATCCTGGTGATCGCGCCCACTCTGGTGATCTTCCTCTTCCTCCAGCGCTACATCTACAACGGGTTCGCACAGGGGGCCACGAAGTAGCGGGCTCCACGCGCACGGTGAGGCGGACCGGCCTCCGCCTCACCGAGGACACCACGTCGGCGACCGCGAACCGGCACGGTCACGCGTCCCCGTACGCCTCGCCGCCCAGTTCGAACACGGCCGATCCCGCGGTGGCGTCCGCGAGCCAGGACCGGAAGGCGGCCACGTCCGCCTCCGGCAGGCCGATCTCGATGGTGACGGCTTCGTCGTACCGCACGTCGCGCACCGCGCGTCCCGCCGTGCGCAGGTCGTTCTGGAGCTTGCCCGCGCGCTGGTGGTCGACGGTCACCGTGGCCAGGCGGAACCGGCGGCGGGTGAGTGTGCCGAGGTCGTCCAGGGCCTCGCCGACCGCGCCGCCGTAGGCGCGGATGAGTCCGCCCGCGCCGAGCTTGACGCCCCCGAAGTAGCGGGTGACGACGGCGACGACGTACCGCATGTCGCGGCGCAGCAGCATCTGGAGCATGGGGACACCCGCGGTGCCGCCCGGCTCGCCGTCGTCACTGGCCTTCTGGACGGCGGCGTCGGCCCCGATGACGTACGCCCAGCAGTTGTGGTTGGCGTCCGCGTGCTCCTTGCGTACGGCCGCTACGAAGGCCTGGGCCTCCTGCTCGGTGGCGGCCGGGGCGAGGGCGCACAGGAAACGGGAGCGGTTGATCTCGGTCTCGTGCACACCCGCGCGGGCGACGGTGCGGTACTCGTCCTGCATCCGGCCAGCCTATGCGCTCGCCGCCGCACGCCCCCCGGCACCGTCACCGCGGCCGGCAGGACCGCGCCGGGGGCCGGGGGCCCGTCCGGCCGCGGCCGGGTCCCGGCGGCCGCGGCCGGCGAGCGGGCGGTCGTGGCCGGCGAGCGGCCGGTCGTCGCAGCAAGCGTGCGGTCGTGGCCGGTGACGGCGGCGGGTGGGCCTGCTCGGCGTGCCGCGGGACGACTCGGCGTGCCGCAGCACGACCAGGCGGCGCGTCCGCGGCCGGAACCCGGCGCGTGCTCAGGCCGGGGTGCCGACGTCCCGGGCGAGGTGGAGGCCGAGGAACCGGTCGGCGTAGGCGTAGGTCTCGAACCGGGCTCCGTCCGGCAGGTCCGGATCGGTCTCCACCCGGCGCAGCACACGCAGCACCCCGGGGGCGTCCAGGTCGTCCTCCCACGCGGCTCGCAGCTGGTCGCGCACCTCGCCCGGGACGGGACGCGAAGGCCGCCGTGCCCAGGCGGCGACCGCGCGGCGCCAGCGCGCCAGCGTGTCCCCGGCCTCGTCCAGCGCGCTCGCGTCGAGCTCCACGCGCGCGTGGTGGTGCCACTCCAGCAGTGCGAGACGCACGGCGTCGGGGTCGTCGGTGCGCTGTCCGGCCGCGTCCGCGGAGGCCACGGCGACCGTTGCCCCGTCCGGAGCGGCCCCGCCCTCACGCACGACGTGCACGGTCTGCCCGGCGCCCGGTCCGGGTCCGGCCGCTCCTCCGTCGTCGAAGGGCCGGATGCCGAGGGCCGCGGCGTCCGCACGCAGCCGTGGCTCCTCCTCCGCGCCGGTCAGCACCGTCCACGTGGGAGTGCCGTCCAGTTCCAGGGCGCGAACCAGGAGGTCGGCGACGAGCAGCACGCGCAGTCCGGTCGTGTCGCGGCCCGGCGGGTGCGCCACGACACGGGTGGGGCCCCTCCGGGCGGGGGCGGCGGGGGCGGGCTCTCGGGTCCGGGCGTCGATGATGCGCAGCACGGGCTGAGCGTAGGCGGGGCGGGCCGGTGGCGCACAGGGGGCGCGCTCGCCGCGGCTCCCCCCGCCGCACGGGAATCCCGGCGGGCCACCGTCCGTTGTCCTGCGGGAAGACACGACACGCGACATACGCGTCGTCCAGGAGTCCAGGGAGGCCGCCGGTGTACGGCGACGAGGCAACCGTCCGGAAGATCCTCACCGAACTCGGCGACACCTGGGCCGTGGTGGGCCTGTCGTCGAACAGGCAGCGCGCGGCGTACGGCGTCGCCGAGGTGCTGCAGCGCTTCGGCAAGCGCGTCGTGCCCGTGCATCCCAAGGCGGAGACGGTGCACGGTGAGCGGGGGTACGCCTCTCTCGCGGACGTCCCCTTCGCGGTGGACGTCGTCGACGTCTTCGTCAACGCCGACCTGGCCGGACCGGTCGCCGACGAGGCGGTCGCCCAGGGGGCCGGGGCTGTCTGGTTCCAGCTCGGCGTGATCGACGAGGCCGCGTACGAGCGGACCCGGGCCGCGGGGCTGGAGATGGTGATGGACCGCTGCCCTGCTGTCGAGATCCCACGGCTCGGCTGACTCCTGCCCGGCGTTCCGGGACCCCACCACTCGGCCGGCGCCTGCCCGACGACCGGGACCCCACGGCTCGGCCGGCTCCTGCCCCACGTATCGGGACCCGGCCACTCGGCCGCCCCCTGCCCGACGACCGAGACCCCGCCACTCGGCCGGCCCCTGCCCGACATCGCGGGGAGCGCAGGGGCGCCGATCGCGGGACGCCAGGTGTGTTTTCCGGGCGGCGGGCCGCGCGGACCGTTCCCGTGGCCGTGTACCGCCCGCATAATGCTCGAGTGACCGCAGCCTCCCCCCACGGCAGCTCCGGTGCCGCACAAGGCTTCTCGGCCGTCGTCGTGGGTGCCGGCCCCGCCGGCCTCACCGTCGGCAACATCCTGCGCGCCGCGGGCGTCGGCTGCCTGGTCCTGGAGACCGAGACCCGGGAGTTCATCGAACGGCGGCCCCGCGCCGGGGTCATCGAGGAGTGGGCCGTACGGGGGCTGGAACGGCGGGGCCTGGCGCGGACCCTGCTGGAGCGGGCCCAGAGGCACACCGAGTGCGAGTTCCGGTTCGCCGGGGAGTCGTACCGGTTCGAGTACACCCGGCTGACCGGCCGTCACCACTTCGTCTACCCCCAGCAGTTCCTGGTGACGGACCTGGTCCGCGAATATGCGGACGTGCGGGGCGGTGAGATCCGGTTCGGTGTCCGGGACGTCCGCCTGCATGGGCTGGAGTCCGGCCGGCCGTCGGTGTCCTACGTGTGCCCGGACTCCGGTGAACGGCGCGTCGTGGAGGCCGATTTCCTGGCGGGCTGCGACGGTGCGCGCGGGGTGACAAGGGCGGCACTGCCGTCCGGGCGGGTGCGCGTCGCGCGCCATGACTACGGCGTCGGCTGGCTGGCGCTCCTGGCCGAGGCACCGCCGTCCTACGACTGTGTCGTGTTCGGCATGCATCCGCGCGGTTTCGCCGGCCACATGGCGCGCAGTCCGGAGGTGACCCGCTACTACCTCCAGTGCCCGCCGGGCGACGATCCGGGGAACTGGCCGCACGAGCGGGTCTGGGCGGAGCTGCGCGAACGGCTCGGCGCCGTCGGGGCGCCGCCTCTCAAGGAGGGGCGGCTGATCGAGAGACGTGTCCTGGACATGCACGGCCACATCGTCGAGCCCATGGCCTTCGGCCGTCTCTTCCTGGCCGGGGACGCGGCCCACCTGACCGCACCCATCGCCGCCAAGGGCCTGAACCTCGCCCTGCACGACGCCTTCCTGCTCGGCGACGGACTGGTCGCGTACCTCACGGACGGCGACGAGACCGGGCTGTCCGGCTACTCGGCAACGTGTCTCGCCCGGGCGTGGGACTACCAGGAGTTCTCCCAGTGGCTCGGGGAGATGTACCACGGCACGGCGTCGGGAGACCCGTACCGAGCGGGTGCCGCCCTGGCCCGGCTGCGGCGCCTGTTCGTCTCTCCGGTCGCGGCGGCGGCCTTCGCCGAGCAGTACCTCGGCACCCGGACGACCGGCTGAGTGCTCCCGGTCAGTCGTGGAGCGGCCGGTCGCCGAGCCGGTGGTCGGCGACGTTCAGCGCCTCGGCGACCAGGCGGCGCAGATGCCCGTCACGGAGTGCGTACACGACCCGCCGCCCCTCCTTGCGGGTGCTCACGAGCCCCGCGAGCCGCAGCCGGGCCAGATGCTGGCTCACGGCGGGCCGGGCCGCTCCGCACATCTCGGTGAGGGTGGTGACGTCGGCCTCGCCGCCGGTCAGGGCGTGCAGCAGGGTCAGGCGGGTTCGGTCGCCGAGCAGCGCGAGGACCTCGGCGGCGAGGGCGAACTGCTCTTCGCCCGGTGTGCGCGGGTGCGCATCGTCCGCAGGTGAAAGGTGCAAGCGTGCGCTCATACGCACATAATGGCCTGGGGGACGCCGGACGTCCACCGCCGCACCGGAACACCGCACCGCGCCGGCCCGCACCGCCGCACCGCACCGCGCCGGCCACACCGCCGTCCCGCACCACGCCGGCCCCTCGCACCGAGACACCCACACCGGCCATCACCCCCGACACCGGAAGGGGAACCCCGTGAGCGACCCGCACCGGAATCACCGTCACCCTCACCACGACGAGCACGCCCCCGGCCGCCCCTCCCCCGCCGGCCGGTGGCACCGCCTGGCGCACCGCCTCACCCCGCACTCCCACGAGAGCGCCGACAAGCTGGACCCGGCCCTGGAGTCCTCGGCCCGCGGGCTGCGCGCGCTGTGGGTGTCGCTGACGGTGCTCGGCGCGACGGCGGCGGCGCAGGCGGTCGTGGTGGTGGCCTCCGGGTCGGTGGCGCTGCTCGGCGACACGGTGCACAACGCCGCGGACGCGCTGACCGCCGTGCCGCTGGGCGTCGCCTTCGTGCTGGGCCGGCGCGCGGCCACCCGGCGCTTCACGTACGGCTACGGCCGGGCGGAGGACCTGGCCGGCATCGTCATCGTCCTGACGATCGCCGCGTCCGCGGTCCTGACGGGGTGGACGGCGGTGGACCGGCTGCTCGATCCGCGTCCGGTCTCCCACGTGCCGGCGGTCGCGGTGGCCGCCGTGGTGGGTTTCGCCGGCAACGAGTGGGTGGCCCGGTACCGGATCCGCGTGGGCCGGGAGATCGGCTCCGCCGCGCTGGTCGCCGACGGACTGCACGCCCGTACGGACGGCTGCACGTCACTGGCCGTTCTGCTGGGCGCCGGCGGCGCGGCACTGGGGTGGCGGCTCGCCGACCCCGTCGTGGGGCTGGCGATCACGGCCGCCATCGTGCTGGTGCTGCGGGACGCGGCGCGCGAGGTGTTCCGGCGGCTGATGGACGCCGTCGATCCGGCTCTGGTGGACCGGGCCGAGCACGTACTGGGCGAGGTGGCCGGCGTGCGCGGGGTGGGCGAGCTGCGGCTGCGCTGGATCGGGCACCGGCTGCGCGCCGAGGTGGCCCTGGTGGTGGACGGCGAGGTCACGGTCCGCCAGGCCCACCGCATCGCCGTCGAGGCCGAGCACGCGCTGCTGCACGCGGTGCCGCGGCTCACCGCCGCCCTGGTCCACGCCGACCCGGAGCCGGTCCCCGGTGAGACGGATCCGCATCTGGTGCTGGCCCACCACGCCACCGCCTGAACGGTCAGGCGACGCCCAGTCCCTCCAGGACCACGGCCCCCGGCAGTTCCGCGAAGGCCTTGCCCGGAACCAGCAGTTTGCCGCGTCGGCGTCCGCTGCCGACGAGGACGTACGGCAGGTCGACGACGGCCGAGTCCACCAGCACGGGCCAGTCGCCGGGCAGGCCGACCGGGGTGATGCCGCCGTATTCCATACCGGTCTCGCCCGTCGCCGTGTCCATGGGCGCGAAGGAGGCCTTGCGGGCGCCGAGATGGCGGCGCACGACCCCGTTGACGTCGACCCGGGTGGTGGAGAGCACCACGCAGGCGGCGAGCGTCGTGCCGCCGCCGCGCTTGCCGGTGACCACGACGCAGTTGGCGGACTGTTCGAGCAGCTCGCGGCCGTAGTGCTCGACGAAGGTGGCGGTGTCGGCCCACTCCGGTGCGGTGTCGACGTAGACGATCTGGTCGGCGGGGACGCCGCCGCTCCAGTGGCGTACGGCGTCGGCGACCGGGCGGGTCAGCTCGCCGAGGCATTCCGTCGCGGGCGTGGCGCTGTCGAAGTTCCCGATGGGTGCGTGCATGGCGGCACGCTAACAACAGCGGGCAGCGCGGTGAACGGCCGTCTCGGCGGACGGCTGCCCGCTGTGCGGGCGGCGGGCGGCCGTCTCGGCGGACGGCTGCCCGCTGTGCGGGCGGCGGGCGTGGCCCGCGCTCCGGTGGGCGCACCGCGCCGGGCGGTGGCCGGGGCGCCGGGACGTTCAGCTCTCGGCGGCCGGCTCCGCGAGCCTGCCCGTCGCTCCGGCCCGGTCGTCCGGTGCAGGCACCCGGGTCACCGCGTCGTCGTCCGGCTCGGCCAGCCGGGCCACCGCCTCGTCGTCCAGCTTCGACAGCGCCCGCAGCTGTCCCGGCGTGACCCCGTCGGGGATGGGGACCGGTGCCGGGGTCCGCAGCGGTGGCTGCCAGCCGTCGTCGGGCGTCCAGCGCCGTACGACGCGGGCGGGCGCGCCCGCCACCACCGCGTGGTCGGGGACCGTGCCCCGGACCACGGCACCGGCGGCGACCACCACGTTCCGCCCGATCCGCGCGCCGGGCAGGATCACCGCGCCGGTGCCGATCCAGCAGCCGGAGCCGATCTCCACCGGTTCCATCCGGGGCCACTGCTTGCCGATGGGCTGGTGCGGATCGTCGTAGGAGTGGTTGGTGGAGGTGACGTAGACGTACGGGCCGACGTAGCAGTCGCTGCCGATGGTGACCGTGGTGTCCGCGATGACGTGGCTGCCGCGGCCGAGCACGACTCCGTCACCGATGCGCAGGATCGGCTCGGGGCCCAGGTCGAGGTCGGGCATGAGTCCGGCGGTCAGGGTGACCTGTTCGCCGATGATGCAGTGGTCGCCGACGTGGATCCAGGGCTCTCCGAAGACCGTGCCGAGCGGGAAGGCGAGCCGGGTGCCCGTGCCCAGTGCGCCGAAGCGGAAGCGCCCGGGGTGCGCGGCGGTGACGGAGCCGGTGCGCTGCACCCAGGCCCAGCCCGCGTGAACGGCCCGCTGCGCGAGGCGGCTCCGCCAGGACGGATACGTGTTCTTGCGCTTCGGCACCCGTTCACGGTAGTCGGCGTGCGCTGCCGGCATGACTCCGAAGGGCTGTGATCTTCACCCCACCGGGTGGCGTACGGTGCCGTACACCACTTGAGCAGGAGGCGACGATGACGCAGAAGGCGCTGATCACGGGCATCGGCGGCAAGGACCCGAAGGTGGACGCGGAGGCCTTCGTGGCACCGACGTCCTCGGTGATCGGGGACGTGACACTGCACGCGGGGGCGAGCGTCTGGTACGGCGCGGTGCTGCGCGGGGACGTCGAGCGGATCTCCGTCGGCGCGAGCAGCAACGTCCAGGACAACTGCACGCTCCACGCCGACCCGGGCTTCCCCGTCACCGTCGGCGAACGTGTCTCCATCGGGCACAACGCCGTGGTGCACGGGGCGACCGTCGAGGACGACTGCCTGATCGGCATGGGCGCCACGGTCCTCAACGGCGCGGTGATCGGCGCCGGTTCCCTGGTCGCGGCGCAGGCGCTGGTCCCGCAGGGGATGCGGGTACCGCCGGGTTCGCTGGTCGCGGGGGTGCCGGCGAAGGTGAAGCGGGAGCTGACGGAGGAGGAGCGTCAGGGGGTCACGCTGAACGGGACGAAGTACGCCGAGCTGGCCGGGGAGCACCGGGCGCTGGGCGGGTAGTGGTGCGGGGGGGGCGGGGTCTTACGCCGACTGCGGACCGGGCGTGGCCGGCCGCGCCCGGCGCGGCGGAGCCGTGGGGTGTCGCGGCTCCGCGCCGCCTCGGGGCGCCTACTCCCCTGCGGCCACCGGCTGAGCTTCCGTCCGGGCCTGGCCGGCCTTCCGCTTGACGATCAGCATGGACGCGACGCCGATGCCCACGGCCACCACCAGGCCCAGCCACGAGAAGCGCTTGAGCCAGGACTCGGCCACGACGCCGACGTAGTAGATGACCGCGGTGGTGCCGCCCGCCCAGACGATGCCGCCGAGGACGTTGGCGATCAGGAACTTCCAGTACGGCATCCGCAGCACACCCGCCAGCGGGCCCGCGAAGATGCGCAGCAGGGCGATGAAGCGGCCGAAGAACACCGCCCACATGCCCCACTTCCGGAAGGACCGCTCGGCGGTCGCGATGTGCCCGTCGCTGAAGTGCTTGGGGAACTTGCCGCCCAGCCAGGCGAGCAGTGGCCGGCCGCCCTTGCGGCCGATGGCGTAGCCGATGGAGTCGCCGATCACCGCGCCCGCGCCGGCGCAGGCGCCCAGGATCAGGGGGTCGACTCCGCCGTGCTGGGAGGACAGCAGGGCCGCCGAGACCAGGATGATCTCGCCCGGCAGCGGAATGCCCAGGCTCTCCAGACCGATGACCAGTCCGACGACGGCGTAGACGGCCGCCGCGGGCACGGTGTCGAGCCACTCCTGGACGTGCAAGGCCGGACCCTCCGAGTTCGCGTTTCTGCTGCGTTCCAGGTGGGCCCAGGGCCTGTCTGGCCTGTCCGCTTCCCGGGTGCGCCTCGTCGAGGCGCACCCGGGAAGCCTACCGGGCCGCCCGGCGTCAGCTGTGCGGACGCAGGGTCCATATGACGGTCATCTCACCGGTGACGGCACCGTCCTCGCGCTGGATGGCGACGTCCACCGGGAACTCGGGGCGGTTGCCCTCGTCCAGTTCCGCGACGACCTCGGCGACGGGGCGGCCGAGTGTCGCGGTGGCCGTGACCGGGCCGAGCGCGATCTTCTTGAAGGCGATCTCCGCGGTGACCGGCAGCGGCACCGCCCGCGAGAGCTGGTCGCCGAAGGCGGCCAGCACGATCGCGCCGCTGGCCGACTCTCCCAGCGTGAACATGGCACCGGCGTGCGGCCCGCCGACGTGGTTGCGGTACTCGCCCTGGTCCGGGAGGACCAGCACGGCCTTCTCCGAGGTGGTCTCCAGGTACTCGAGGTTCAGGGTCCGGACCATCGGCACCGTGGCGGCGAGCAACTCGCCGATCGACATCTGATCTGCGCTCATGGAGGCAGGTTACCCGTGAGTAGCTTCCGGAGCCAGGCATCCACGGCGATTGCCGTACGCCGGCTGCCCGTGCGGCCGGGAGAGCCGTCACTCGTCAGCGGACGACGCCGCCGGTAGCCGGGCCGCCGACAGGAAAGAGGTGGGCTGCCGCGCCGCCGGGACGCAGCGCGAGGCCGACCGACGACTTCGGTACGTCCCTGACAAACGACGGTGACCGAAAAGTGTCCTGGGCGGCATTAGGGTGACTGCTCATGTGGCCAGGACAGCAGCCGCCCGGGGGCGAGCAGAACCCGCAGAACAATCCGTACCAGCAGCCGGGGTACCAACAGCCGAATCCCTATCAGCAGCCCGGCTACCAGCAGCAGCCCGGCCCTTACGGGCAGCAGCAGTGGGGGGCTCCGCAGCCCGCCGGGGCTCCGCAGCCCGCTCCGGGCGGCGGCAACGGCGGCAACAGAACCAGGCTGGTCGCGATCGTCGCGGCGCTCGCCGTGGTGGTTGCCGCCGGTGTCACCGGTTTCCTCGTGCTGGGCGGTGACAAGGACGACCAGGCGGACGGCGGCAAGGACGGCAAGCCGTCCGCGAGCGCGTCCACGGACAAGTCCGAGCCCCCGACCGCCGACCCGAGCGTGTCCGGCTCCGAGGACAACCCGCGGGGCGGCGACGGGCCGAAGGCGACCGTCGACGGCTGGAAGGTCGTCGCCAACCCGCGCTTCGGCACCATGTTCGACGTGCCCTCCGACTGGGAGATCGAAAGCACCGACACCAGCGTCGGCTTCGAGTGGGAGAAGGACGGCGAGTGGGACCGCACCTCCGTCACCGCCCCGGCCTACCTGAAGTCCGAGTGGTGCACCAGCGACGAGAACAAGGACGGCCGCAAGGAGAGCACCGCTCTCGCCACCGCCGGTACCCGCGGTGAGGAGGGTGCCACGAACACGGACCAGGCGGCCGAGACGCGGGTGCCGTGGTGGATCTTCGGCGGTTACACGCAGCCGGACATGAAGAGCGTGAAGTACGGCAAGCCCGAGGCGTACACCACCACGTCCGGCATCAAGGGCAGTGTCATCACGGCGCACTCCCAGGGCACGCCCCAGAAGGGGAAGTGCGACAGCGAGGGCAAGGCGATCACCTTCGCCTTCCAGAACGGCGCGGGCGACTTCGTCACCTGGAACCTGTACGGCGCCAAGGGCGTCGCCGACGAGATCCCGGAGGCGACGATCCAGAAGATCCTGAGCACCGTACGCCTCACCGAGACCCCGCCGACCGATCAGTAGGAGCCCCGCGGGCGGCGCCACGGCGCCGCTCAGCCGATGCCGAACGCCCCGGCCGGAGGCTCGGGCGACGGTACGGCGTCCTCGTCCCGCACCGGGCGCGCGTCGCCGATGAACGCCCGCAGGGCGGGCCCGTGTTCGACCCTGGCCGGGAAGGCGTCCGCGGCGGCGCGCCGGGCCAGGGCCGCGGTGTCGAGCGGCCGGTGCGCGGCGACGAGGACCGCGTTGCCGAAGCGGCGTCCGCGCAGCACACCCGGTTCGGCGATCAGCGCCAGCTCCTCGAAGAGCGTGGCGAAGCCGGCCAGTTGGGCGCGCAGGAAGGGGAACGGCGCCCCGTCGGCCAGGTTGGCCACGTACACGCCGTCGGCGCGCAGGACCCGTGCCGCCCGGTGGGCGTAGTCGACGGAGGTCAGGTGCGCCGGCACCCGCGAGCCCCCGAAGACATCGGCGACCAGGACGTCGGCCGAGTCGGCGGGGGCGGCCTCCAGCCAGGCGCGGGCATCGGCCCCGTGCGCGGTGATGCCCGAGCCGTCCGGAAGCGGAAGGTGCTCGGCGACCAGGTCCAGCAGACCCCGGTCGGCCTCCACGACGTCCTGCCGCGAGCCGGGCCGGGTCACGGCCAGGTACCGGGGCAGGGTGAACGCGCCTCCGCCCAGGTGCAGCACGTCCAGCGCACGTCCCGGCTCGGCGACCGTGTCCAGGACGTGGCCGAGCCGGCGCGTGTACTCGAACTCCAGGTGCGCCGGCTCGTCCAGATCGACGTACGACTGCGGGGCCCCGTCGACGGTGAGCAGCCAGGCCCGCTCCCGATCGACGTCGGGCATGAGCTTGGCGGTGCCGTGGTCGGTGACGCGGCTGACGGGTATGGCTTCGTTCACCTTCTCATTGTGCCGGGCACCCTCCTCACCCGACGCCGGTCACGGTCCCCGCCCCCACGGTCCGCCCGCCCTCACGGATGGCGAACCCCAGCCCGGGCTCCAGGGGTACGTCCCGCCCCAGTTCGACGGTCATCGTGACCGTGTCCCCCGGCCGCGCCACCGGGACCGCGCCGAGGTCGACGTTCCCGACGACGTCCGCGGTCCTGATGTAGAACTGCGGCCGGTATCCGGTGGCGACCGGTGTCGAACGCCCGCCCTCACGCGCCGACAGCACGTACACCCGCGCCGTAAAGCGCCGGGCGGGTACGACACTGCCGGGCGCGGCGACCACGTGCCCCCGACGCACCGTGTCGCGGGCGACACCCCGCAGCAGCAGCGCCACGTTGTCCCCGGCCTGCGCCTCCTCCATCGGCTTGCCGAACGTCTCCAGTCCGGTGACGACCGTCTCCACGGACGCCCCGAGCACCTCGACCCGGTCGCCGACCCGGACGGTGCCGCGTTCGACCGCGCCGGTGACGACGGTGCCGCGGCCGGTGATGGTGAGCACGTTCTCCACCGGCAGCAGGAACGGCGCGTCCAGGTACCGCTCGGGCATGGGCACATACGTGTCCACGGCGTCGAGCAGCGCCTCGACGGAGGCCGTCCACCGCGGGTCGCCCTCCAGGGCCTTCAGCCCGGAGACCCGTACGACGGGCACGGTGTCGCCGCCGTAGCCGTGCGCGGTGAGCAGGTCCCGCACCTCCAGCTCGACCAGGTCGGTCAGTTCCTCGTCCCCCGCGTCGGCCTTGTTGAGCGCGACGACGACGTGGTCGACGCCCACCTGCCGGGCGAGCAGGACGTGTTCGGCGGTCTGCGGCATGATCCCGTCCAGCGCGGAGACGACGAGGATCGCCCCGTCGAGCTGGGCGGCGCCGGTGACCATGTTCTTGACGTAGTCGGCGTGGCCCGGCATGTCCACGTGCGCGTAGTGCCGGGTGTCGGTCTCGTACTCGACGTGCGCGATGTTGATGGTGATGCCGCGCGCCGCCTCCTCCGGGGCGCGGTCGATGCGGTCGAACGGCACGAACGCGCCGGCGCCGCGCTCGGCGAGGACCTTGGTGATGGCGGCGGTCAGAGTGGTCTTGCCGTGGTCGACGTGGCCCATCGTGCCGATGTTCAGATGTGGTTTGGTGCGGACGTACGCCGTCTTGGACATGGCGGTACCTCGAAGCCTCGTGGCGGTGGTGGGGACCCCGGGGACTGGCCGACCCTCCCCCTGCGGGGTCCGCCGGACGATCCGGGGAGGGTCAGCTTCGGGCGCCGTCGACGGCGGCCGGCACGAAGGGGACGGCAGCCTTCGGGGCATCCGCGACCGCGGATGCTGCGAGGTGGAAGGCGTGCCGGAACATGACGGCGATCCTTGCCGACGTTTTGCCCCATGTCGAATGGTTTTTTATGGCACGGGAGTTCGAGCATCGCCCCGGTCGTCCCGGATCACCACGGTCGCACCGGTCGCACCGAACATCGGTCCACTACGGACCGATGGTGCGCAGCGCCTCCCGCACGGACAGCGGCGCGAGGCGTCGCCCGTGTTCGGCCACGAAGGCGCGTACGGCGTCCGGGTCGGTCCCGGCGTACTCGCGCAGGCACCAGCCGATGGCCTTGCGGACGAAGAAGTCGTCGTGTCCCGACTGGCGCAGGCAGTAGCCGAAGAGGCGCTCGGTGTCGGTGCGTTCCTTGTAGCGCAGCTGGTGGAGCAGGGCGGCGCGGACCAGCCACAGGTCTTCGTCGGCGATCCAGGCGTCCATCTCCGCCGTGAGGCCGCGGTCGGCCGCGACCAGTCCTCCGACGACGTGCGCGGCGAGCAGGTCGACGGTGTCCCACCACGGCACCGTGGTGAGCAGATGCCGGACCACGGGCAGGAAACCGGAAGAGCAATGCGTCACATGACGGCGCAGGAAATCGACGGCGAAGTAGTGGTACTCCCGCTGGGGCAGCCGCCAGCAGCGCAGCGCGACCGCGGCGCAGTCCGGCTCGCCCGGGCGGGGCAGACCGTCCAGGACGGTGCGGGACAGGGAACGGCGAACAGGGGAGGTCAGACCCAGGAACGGGGCCACCTCCCTCATGTACGCCCGCATGGCCGCGGCCCGTTCGGGATCGGCCGCGGCGGTGTACACGGTGGTGAGTCGCTCGACCACGGTGTCGGCAAGAGGGCTGCACGGCACGTCCGGAGTTTCCGCGGCTGTGACGCTCATGAAACGCACCATACGGCGATCACACACAATCGTCGGTTAGTGTCACCGGATGTTCGATGCCACCACCCGCTCTGGGGGCACCGCCACGGTCTCTCCCCGGACCGCCGCAGCCGAGCTCGCCGTCGCCGCAGCCGTCGGGCCGTCCGCGCCGGCCTCACCGACCGGTTTCGCCGCCCGCGTGACGAGGGCTCTGCTCTCTCCGTGGTCCCGGCTCTGCCTGCTCGTCGCCCTGCTGGCCTCGGCCGCGACCGCGGTCCTGCTGTTCCAGCCGCAGCAGCTGCTGACCAACGGCTGGCCGCCGCACCTCGGGGGCGCCGCGGCGGTGGTCGCGTACGCGGTGGCGTACGGACTGTGCACCGTCGCCTTCGTACCGCGGCCCCTGCTGAACCTGGCGGCCGGCGCTCTGTTCGGATGGCAACTGGGCCTCGCCTCGGCCCTCGCGGGGACGGTGCTCGGCGCCGGGATCGCCTTCTGCCTCGGGCGGGCACTGGGCCAGAAAGCGCTGCGTCCGCTGCTGCGGGGCAAGTGGCTGAAGGCCGCGGACGGGCAGCTCAGTCGGCACGGTTTCCGCTCGATGCTGGCGGCGCGGCTGTTCCCCGGGGTGCCGTTCGTCGCCGCCAACTACTGCGCGGCCGTCTCCCGCATGGGCCTGCTGCCCTTCCTGCTGGCGACGGGGCTCGGATCGATCCCCAACACCGCCGCCTACGCCATCGCCGGCGCCCGCGCCTCGACACCGACCTCTCCCGCCTTCCTGATCGCGCTGGCCTGCATCGCCCTGCCCGGGCTGGCGGGCGCGGTGGTGGCCTGGCGCAGGCGCCACCAGCTGCGCGGACGCTGAGAACGCGTTGCACCGCCGGTCCGGACGACCCTCACGGCACGGGCCGGCCGGCACCTGCGCGCGGACGGCGACCCGCCCGTGGTGACCGGGCGCGCCTGCGGCGACGAGCTCGTCCCACCGGTCGCCTGCCGGGCCTGACGCGGCACCGTCCGGCACGAGGACCCGACCGCCCACCCACAGGTCCCGGGCCGTACGGTGACCGCCCGACGGCGGCCCGGAGCCCGTTCACCCCGTGGCCTGGTGTTCATCAAGGGGCGCTACGCTGCCCCTCGGCATACCTGATCCTGATCACCGCACACGGCGGTTCGGTGTGCCCATCGACCGTTTCTCGATCGCCGCTTGGACCCCGTAACCTCATGTCTTGGTTTGAATCACTCATCCTCGGACTCGTCCAGGGGCTGACCGAGTTCCTCCCCGTGTCCTCCAGCGCGCACCTGCGCCTGACCGCGGCGTTCTCCGGCTGGCACGACCCGGGCGCGGCCTTCACCGCGATCACGCAGATCGGCACCGAGGCCGCCGTTCTCATCTACTTCCGCAAGGACATCGGGCGGATCGTCTCGACGTGGACGCGGTCGCTCGCGAACAAGGACCTGCGCGCGGACCCCGACGCGCGCATGGGCTGGCTGGTGATCATCGGCTCGATCCCGATCGGTGTGCTGGGCCTGACGCTGAAGGACCAGATCGAGGGGCCGTTCCGCGACCTGCGGATCACCGCGACGATGCTCATCGTCGTCGGCGTGATCATCGGCATCGCGGACCGGATGGCCGCACGGGACGAGAAGGGCGGCCGGCACCGCGCGCCGCAGCAGCGCAAGGAACTGGAGAACCTGAGCGTCCGGGACGGTCTGATCTACGGTCTCTGCCAGGCGGCGGCGCTCATCCCCGGCGTCTCCCGCTCCGGGGCCACCATCAGCGGCGGCCTGTTCATGGGCTACCGGCGGGAGGCCGCGGCCCGGTACTCGTTCCTGCTCGCGATCCCCGCGGTGCTCGCCTCGGGTCTGTTCGAGTTCAAGGACGCGATGGAGAACGACCACGTCTCCTGGGGACCGACGCTCTTCGCGACGGCCATCGCCTTCGCCACCGGGTACGTGGTCATCGCCTGGTTCATGAAGTTCATCTCGACCAAGAGTTTCATGCCGTTCGTCTGGTACCGCATCGCGCTCGGGATCGTCATCATCGCCCTGGTCGCGACGGGCGTGCTCAGCCCGCACGCGGCGGAGTCGTCCGGCTGACCGCGCCCTCTCGTGTAGCCGTCCGGTAGCGCTCTGTCAGTGCTTGCCCCTAGGCTTGTCCGCATGTTCCCCGAATCCGTGACCCCTGCTTCCGTGCGGTCCGCCGCGGAGCTGAACGACAAGATCCGTGCCCTGTGGCGGCGCGCGGGCGGGTCCCTGTCGGCTCAGGAGCGTGTGGAGTACGAGTTGCTGGTGGTCGAGTGGGCGACCGCGATCCGCGGCGAGGTCATCGAGGCGGCCTGACGGCCGGGGCCGCGCGGCGCACGGAGCCACCCACCGCGCACCTGCGCCGCAGGCCCCTCAGGGCTCCCGTCCACTCGGCCCCGGCGCCCGCCGTACCTCCCCACACGGCACCGGCCGGCGTCAGCGCCCGCCCGCCACCCGCAGCACCGTCCCCGTGGTGTACGACGCGTCCGGCGACATCAGCCAGGCGACCGCCGCGGCGATCTCCTCCGCCCGGCCCGCCCGGCCCAGCGGAACGGCCGATCCCATCCGCCGCGCCCGCTCGGGGTCGCCCATCGACGCGTGCATCTCGGTGTCCACGACCCCGGGCGCGACGGCGTTGACGCGGACACCGTCCGGTCCGAGTTCCTTGGCCAGTCCCAGGGTCAGGGCGTCGACGCCCGCCTTGGTCGCCGCGTAGTGGACGTACTCCCCCGGGCTGCCGATGGTCGCGGCGCCCGACGACACGTTCACGATCACGCCGCTCCCCCGCGCGGTCATCAGCCGCGCTGCGCGGCGGGCGCACAGCAGCACGCCCAGCAGGTTGACGTCGAGGACCCGGCGCAGGTCGGCGGTGTCGCTGTCGGCGAGCCGTCCCAGCGGCCCGGTCACCGCCGCGTTGTTCACCAGCCCCGTCACCGGGCCGAGCCGCTCCTCCGCCACCTCGAAGAGCCGGTCGACATCGGCCTCGACCGACGTGTCCACCCGTACCGCGACACCGCGGCGCCCCGCCGCACGCACCCCCGCCACCACTCCGTCCGCGGCCGCCGAGTCCCGCACGTAGCCCACGGCGACGTCGTGCCCGTCCGCCGCGAGCCGCAGACAGGCGGCCGCACCGATTCCCCGGCTGCCACCGGTGACCACCGTGACGGGACGCTCCATGAGTACCTCCAGCAGAAGATCGGAAGAGAAGGTCGAGAGAGAAGAGAGACGAGAGAGAGAAGAGCGAAAGAGCGGAAGAGCGGAAGAGCGGGTCGGGAGACCGAAAGGGCCGAGTTTTGATCGATCATCGATCATCCTAGAGGAGATCCCTCCGCCCGCACAGGTGCCGGCGGCCGGCTCATGGACCACTGGTCGGCGTCCCCGGCGGGGGACGTCCGATGTGATCGACTGAATCCGCCTCGCCGAGAGCGCACACTGAAGGGACCACGGGGTAGGGAGGCGCCTATGAAGACGCTCGACCACTGGCTCGCCTCTCCGTGGCGGCGCTCGGGTACCGCCGCGGTCGCCGGGGCGCTGCCCGTGCTCGCCTTCCCGGGTCCGGCCCTGTGGTGGTGGGCCTGGGTCGCGCTGGTGCCCTGGCTGCTGCTGGCCCGAACGGCGCCGACCGGAAAGCGGGCGGCGTACGACGGGTGGTGCGGCGGGTTCGGCTTCATGCTGGCCATGCACCACTGGCTGATGCCCAACCTGCACGTGTTCACGTTCGTCATCGCCGCGCTGCTCGGCGCCCTGTGGGCGCCCTGGGGCTGGCAGGTGCGCCGGCTGCTGGGCGGGGTGCCCTCGGCCGGCCAGGTGGCGGCGGCGCTCGTGGTGCTGCCGTCGGGGTGGCTGGCGGTGGAACTGGTCCGTTCCTGGGAGGGGCTCGGCGGCCCCTGGGGCGTCCTCGGCGCGAGTCAGTGGCAGGTGGCGCCGGCACTGCGACTCGCCTCGGTGGGCGGGGTGTGGCTGCTGAGCTTCCTGGCGGTGGCCGTCAACGTCGCCGTCGCCGTGCTCGTCGCCGTCCGCCGGGCCCGGGTGCCGGCGCTGGCCGGGCTCGTCGCCACCGCCGCCGCGACCTCCGCGGCATGGGTCTGGTCCCCGCGCCCCGATGCCGACGAGCGGGTCGCGATCGCCGTGGTGCAGCCCGGCGTCGTCGCCGGCCGGGACAGTGCCGACCGGCGCTTCGACCGCGAGGAGGAGCTGACCCGCCGGCTCGCCGACCGGGACCTCGACCTGGTCGTCTGGGGCGAGAGCAGCGTCGGCTTCGACCTGGACGACCGGCCCGACCTGGCCCGTCGGCTCGCGGCGCTGTCGCGGGAGACCGGCGCGGACATCCTGGTCAACGTGGACGCGCGGCGCTCCGACAAGCCGGGCATCTACAAGAGCTCGGTGCTCGTCGGCCCCGACGGCCCGACCGGCGACCGGTACGACAAGATGCGGCTCGTCCCGTTCGGGGAGTACGTCCCGGCCCGCTCCCTGCTCGGCTGGGCCACCTCCGTCGGCGAGGCGGCGGGCGAGGACCGCCGGCGGGGCACCGAGCAGGTGGTGATGGACGTCGGGGACGGGCTGCGTGTCGGGCCGATGGTGTGCTTCGAGAGCGCGTTTCCCGACATGAGCCGCCGGCTCGCCGCCGACGGCGCGGACGTGCTGCTGGCCCAGTCGTCGACGTCGACGTTCCAGCACACCTGGGCGCCCGCGCAGCACGCCTCGCTCGCCGCGCTGCGCGCCGCCGAGACCGGCCGCCCGATGGTGCACGCGACCCTGACCGGTGTCTCCGCCGTCTACGACGCGAACGGCTCCCGGACTGGGTCGTGGCTCGGCACCGACGCGAGCGCGTCGCGGGTGTACGAGGTCCCGGTCACGCACGGCAGCACCCTGTACGTCCGGTACGGCGACTGGGCGGTGCAGGCCGCGCTGCTGGTCCTCGCGGGCTGGGCCGCCGCCAGGGGCGTACGGACGGTACGGCTCAGGCGGAGCGCTCCGCCACCGCCCGCACCACCCGCTCGCACAGCTCATGGGTCCGCAGCGCGTCCCGGGCACTGAGCACCTGGCCGGCGCGCACGGCGTCGAGGAAGGCGAGGACCGCCTGTTCGATGCCGCGCTGGCGGGCCACCGGGACCCAGTCGCCACGGCGCTGCACGCTCGGCCGGCCCTCGTGGTCGATCACCTCGGCGAGGTTGACCACCTGGCGCTTGGTGTTCTGACCGGACACCTCGAGGATCTCCTCCGCCGATCCGCTGAGCCGGTTCATGACGCCGAGCGCGGTGAAGCCGTCCCCGGCGAGCTGGAGCACGACGTGGTGGAGCAGGCCGTCCTGGACGCGGGCGCGGACGGTCACGTCGTCGACCGGGCCGGGCACCAGGAAGCGCAGCGTGTCGACGACGTGTATGAAGTCGTCGAGGATCATGGTGCGCGGTTCCTCGGGCAGGCCTGTGCGGTTCTTCTGCATGAGGATCAGCTCGCGCGGGTGCTCGGCGCACTGCGCGTACCCGGGGGCGTGGCGCCGGTTGAAGCCGACGGCGAGGCCGGTGTTCCGTTCCTCGGCGAGGGCCACCAACCGCTCGGAGTCGGCGAGTTCGTAGGCGAGCGGCTTGTCGACGTAGGTCGGGACGCCGGCTTCCAGCAGCCGGGTCACGATCTCCGGGTGGACAGCCGTCGGCGCGTGCACGAAGGCGGCGTCGAGGTCCTGGGCGAGGAGCGCGTCGAGGTCTGCGTGGCGCTGCCCGTCCGGGAGGCGCAGCCCGTCGGCGACCCGGGTGAGCGTGGCCGGGGTGCGGGTCTGCAGGTGCAACTCGACCCCGGGCAGGGTGGCGAGCACCGGCAGATAGGCCTTCTGCGCGATGTCGCCGAGTCCGATGACGCCGACCTTCACGGGGTGTGCTCCTCTAACGCTCGCCGACCTGGGTCTGCGGGGAAGCATACGGCTGCTGCGGGGGCCGCCAGTCGGCGATGCCGTCGAAGCCGCGCAGGAAGAGGGCCGGTCCGGCCTTGGACAGTGCGGCGATCGTGATGTCGCGTACGGCGATCCCGGCGCGGGGAAGCATCAGGTTGAGCCGGGCGGCCTTGACGGCCCGGCGGGCGACGGCGGTCGTACGGGGCAGCCGGGCGGCGGTGTAGGCGGCGAGGTCGTCGTGGTGGTGGGCGAGCACGATCGCGTCCTCGATGGCCTGGTTCCCGCCCTGGCCGAGGGTCGGCGGCATGGCGTGCGCGGCGTCCCCGACGAGGACGGTCCTGCCCCGGTGGTGGGCGGGCAGCGGCTCGGCGATGTGGTGGACGTCGTGGCGCAGGACGTCCTCGGGGCGGGCGGCGGCGAGTACCGCGGGGACCGGGTCGTGCCAGTCGCCGTACCGGTGCAGCAGTTCGGCCTTCTCGTCGGCCGCGTGGCCGCCGGCCGGGACGACCGCGGCGGCGTAGGCGTAGACCCGGCCGTCCTGGAGCGGATGCGTGCCCCAGATCCGGCCTCGCCCCCAGGTCTCGTGCGAGGCGAACTCGACGCCGGGTACCGGGATCACCACCCGCCAGGTGGTGAAGCCGGAGTAGACGGGGCCGGGGTGGTGCGGGAACAGTGTGCCGCGTACGGCGGAGTGGATGCCGTCGGCTCCGACGACCAGGTCGGCCTCCAGCTCGCCGTCGGGGGTGCGCACCCGGGCCGGGCGGCCGCTGTCGCCGGGGTCGGCGAGCACCGCCTCGGCGGCGGTGCGAACGGCACCGGGCGGCAGCTGTGCGGCCAGGCGGCCGATGAGGGTGGACCGGTGCAGCAGCACGAGCGGCCCCCCGAACCGGGCCGCCGCGGCCTCGGCGCTGGAGCGGGAGAGCCAGCGCCCGCCCGGGGTGCGCAGGCCTCCGTCGCCCTGCCAGGCGGCGAGGCCGCGGATCTCGTCACCGAGGCCGATGACGTCCAGGGCGCGCAGGGCGTTGGGCGACAGGGAGATGGCCGCGCCGATCGGCTGGAGCGAGGGGGCGCGTTCCAGGACGGTGACCCGCAGGCCGGCCCGGTGCAGGGCCGCCGCCGCGGTCAGACCGCCGATTCCGCCGCCGATCACGACGGCCCGCCTCGTCCGTGTCATGGCTCCTCCTCGGGCTCACCCACGCTCACTACAGACGTAGTCCGTCGCGCCGTCTCGACTGTACTACAGCCGTAGTCGCGTCGGGTAGGTTGGTTTCCATGTCCGCACGCACCGCACCCCCCGCGCCTCCCGCCGGCACCTCCCGGGCCGGCCTCGTCGCCGACGCGGCTCTCGCCCTGCTCGCCGAGCGCGGCATGCGCGGGCTCACACACCGTGCGGTCGACGAGGCGGCCGGACTCCCCCAGGGCTCCACGTCCAACCTCGCCCGGACCCGGCAGGCGCTTCTGGAACTGGCGGTGCGGCGCCTGGCGGAACGGGAGGCGCGGGTGCTGGCGCTGAACGAGATGCCCGACCCGCGCCACGGCCTTGACCCGCTGGTGGACGCGCTGGCGCTGGCGACGCACCGCGCGCTGACCCGCAACCGCGACCTGACCCTGGCCCGGTACGAACTGGCCCTGGAGGCCACGCGCCGCGCCGAACTGCGGGCGCACTTCGACGCGGCCGGCGCCCGCTTCCGGGAGCAGCTCGGCGCCCTCGTCACGGCGATGGGCTCGGCCGACCCGGCACGCCATGTGCTGTCGCTGGTCGCCTGGGCGGACGGGCTGATGTTCAGCTGCGTGGCCGGGACCTTCCACGCCGAGACTCCGAGCCTTCGGGAGGTGCGGGCGAGCCTGCGCGAGGTGCTGGACGGCATGCTGGGCGGCTGAAAACACCTGGTGGGCGAGGGTCTCCATCGGCGAGGATGCCGGCATGACGACCGAACGCCGTGAACCCGCCGCCGACGCCGACGAACGCACCATGCTGGAGGGCTGGCTGGAGTACCACCGGCAGACCCTCGCGTGGAAGTGCGAGGGCCTCACCGACGCCCAGCTCAGGACCCCCGCCGTGGCCCCGTCGACGTTGTCCCTGATGGGGCTGGTGCGGCACATGGCGGAGGTGGAGCGGAGCTGGTACCGCAGGATGCTGGCGGACGAGGACGCGGACCCGATCTACTACAGCGACGCGGACCCGGACGGCGAGTTCCGGCTGACCGAGGCGGACACCTGGCAGGAGGCCCGTGCCACCTGGCAGGCCGAGATCGAGGTAGCCCGGCGCAACGCGGCCGGCACCCGCCTCGACGAACCGACCCGCGGCAGGCACCGGCGCACCGGTGAGCGGTACACCCTGCGCTGGATCCACACCCACATGATCGAGGAGTACGCCCGCCACAACGGGCACGCCGACCTGCTCCGCGAGCGCCTCGACGGCGCCACGGGCGACTGACGTCACCTTCGCCGGTCCCGGAGCCTCCGTACGGGGCCGGAGATCACCCGTGCGGGGCAACCTCCGCTTGTCCGGCGCCACGGACGGGGCCCGACCGAGCAGAGTGGCGCGGGTGCATCGAACGACGACCACCGCAACGCTCCTCGTGACCGTGGCTGTCTCGGCCCTGACCGCCTGTACGACGGTCCAGGGCCCGCCCGCGGCCGACCCGTCGGCGGCCGGCGCCCGCTCGTCCGCGCCGCACCCGGACGGCCCGGCCGAGCCGAGGGTGGTGCAGGCCCCGGCCCGCGAGGCACTGGAGATGATCGGCCCCTCCCGGGCCCCTTCCCGGCCCTCCGGCCGCGCCTCCGGCGAGCCCCGCCGCACGGCGCCCCCGCCGGCCCCGCCGCAGCGCACACCGCCGACCGTCCGCACCCACCCGGAACAGGAGCCGCGGCCCGCCCGTTCCAAGGCACCGGAGCGCGCGCACGGGGCCGAGCGGCCTCGCGTCCTGGTCCCCGGCGTTCCGCCGCCGCTCGGCAGGAACGCGGACGTCTGCTCCCTCGGCAAACAGTACGGCGGCTGGCGGCCGGGCAGCCCCGAGAGGGTCATCTGCGATCAGGCGTACGGCCACTGAGCCCGACCACCGGGACCGTCCGGGCCGGGGGCGGGCTACGGCCGCTGCCGCGGTGGCCCCCACCGCCCGCCGGGCCGTTCGGGCCCGTCGGGCGTGGGCCCGTCCTCGTCCAGTCGTCGCTCCAGACGGTCGATCGCCGCGCGCACGCCGTCGCCGTAGCCGTCGGGGGCGAGGGACTCGGCCGCGCCGCGGGCACGTCGCAGGTGCACGCGGGCGGCCTCGCGGTGGCCGAGCCGGTCGTAGTCGGCGGCCAGGTTCAGGTGCAGGGACGGGTAGAGGGCACGCGCGGCGAGCGTGTCGTGGTGCCGGCCGGTGAGCCGGTCCTCCGTCAGTTCCTCGGCGGCGGACAACGCGCGCAGATCCCAGGCCAGTTCGTCACCCGGGTCGTCCTGGGTGTCGGCCAGGTAGTGGGCCAGGGTGCAGCGGTGCAACGGATCGCCGTGCTCGCCGATCTCCGCCCACAGGCCGAGGAAGCGGTGCCGGGCCTCCTCACGGTCGCCCGCGTGGTGCAGCATGGCGACCTGCCCGATCCGCGTCAGCACGGCGTCCGGCGCCGCCTGCTCCTGTCCCTTGGCCACCGCTTCCTCCGTGCCCGTCGTCGGCTGTCCCCGACGACGCTAACGGCACATACCGCGTTTCCCGGTCAGGCTGCCCGTGACGCGCGCGGGCGGACCGGCCCGTCCGGCGGGGTCAGCCCAGATTGGGGATGGTCCAGTCGATGGGCGCGTGGCCCTGCCCCGCGACCGCCTCGTTGATCTGCGTGAACGGGCGGGAGCCGAAGAACTTCTTCGCCGACAGCGGCGAGGGGTGCGCGCCCTTGACGACCACGTGCCGCGTCTCGTCGATCAGCGGCAGCTTCTTCTGCGCGTAGTTGCCCCACAGCACGAACACCGCCGGGTCGGTCCGCCCGGCCACCGCGCGGATCACCGCGTCGGTGAACAGCTCCCAGCCCCGGGCCTTGTGCGAGTTCGCCTCGCCGGCCCGGACCGTGAGTACCGCGTTGAGCAGCAGGACGCCCTGCTTCGCCCACGGCATCAGGTAGCCGTTGTCCGGGATCGGGGTGTCCAGCTCCGCGTGCATCTCCTTGTAGATGTTCCGCAGGGACGGCGGCACCTTCACGCCCGGCCGGACCGAGAAGCACAGTCCGTGGCCCTGCCCCTCGCCGTGGTACGGGTCCTGCCCGAGGACCAGCACCTTCACCCGGTCGTACGGCGTGGCCTCCAGCGCTGCGAAGACCTCCTCACGCGGGGGGTAGACGGGGCCGTTCGCCCGCTCCTCCTCGACGAACTCCGTCAGCTCCTTGAAGTAGGGCTTCTGCAGTTCGCCGCCCAGCACCTCGCGCCAGGACTCGGGCAGCATGGCGATGTCGGTCACGTCGGCTTCCTTACACTGTGCGGTCGCTTCCACTCCTGAGAACCTACCGGCGACCACTGACAACGGGTGCGCCGACCAGCGCCTACCAGCTCGTCTTCCGGTGCAGCTGCCACATCATCATGATCGTCGAGGGGTCCATGGCCCGCTCCGCGCCCGAGATGTCCGTGCTGACGGCCACGTACTGCTTGCCCTGCCACAGCGGCAGCAGCCGCGCGTCGTCCACGAGGATCTGCTGGGCCCGCTCGAAGTCCTTCTCCACGTGGGCACGGTCGCTCTCCCGGCGTGAGCGCGGCAGCAGCTCACCGGTGATCTCCGGTGCGGCATAGGGCGTGCCGAGCGCGTTCTGCTTGCCGACGAAGGGCGCGATGAAGTTCTCCGGGTCCGGGAAGTCGGGGGACCAGCCGCGGCCGAACACCGGGTACTCCCCCTCCTGGTAGCCCGCGACGTACGTCTTCCACGGGCGGCTCTCGAGGGTGACCGTGAACAGGCCGGAGGCGTCGAGCTGGCGCTTGATCTCCTTGAACTCCTGTGCCGTCTCGGAGCCGTAGCGGTCACTGGTGTACCAGAGGGTGAGCGGCACGGGCTCGGTGATGCCGGCGTCGGTGAGCATCTTCCGGGCCTTGGTGACGCTGGGGTCGCCGTAGTCGTCGAAGAAGCCCGTGGTGTGACCGGTGAGGCCCTTGGGGACCATCGAGTACAGCGGATCGACGGTGTCCTGGTAGATCTTGTGGGCGATGGCCGCCCGGTCGATCACCTGGGCGACCGCCCGGCGCACTTCCTTCCGGCCCGCCCACGGGTCCTCGGGGTTGAAGACGAGGTATCGGATCTCCGTACCGCTGCCCTCGACCAGCTGGAGGTCCTCGTCCTTGCCGGTCCCGCCCTGCAGCGCCATGACGTCGTCGGCCGCGAGACCGCGGTAGGTGACCTGGATCTCCCCTCCGCGCAGCGCCTCCACCATGCCGTCGGAGTCCTTGAAGTAGCGGACGGTCACCGCGTCGTTGTGGCGCTCGGCGAACCCCTTGTAGCGGTCGTTGCGGACGAGTTCGGCCCGCTCGCCCTCCTCGTACGACTCGAGTGTGTACGGGCCCGAGCCGACGGCCTTGCCGTCCTCGCGCAGGGCGTCGGCCGGGTAGCCGCCGGGTTCGACGATCGACATGGCGGGCGTGGCGAGCACGAACGGGAAGGTGGCGTCGGGCTTGTTGAGGTGGAAGACCACTTCCCGCTCGCTCGGCGCCTGGACCCGTTCGAGGCTGCCCAGCAGACCGGCGGGACCGCCGTTGACGCCGATGTCCTTGATCCGGTCGATCGAGTGCTTGACGGCCCGGGCGTCCAGCCTCTTCCCGTTGGAGAAGGTCAGGCCCTCGCGCAGCTCACAGCGGTACACCTGGTTCGTGGAGTCGGTGAAGGCGCACTCCTCGGCGGCGTCGGGCTCGGGCGCGGTCGCACCGTTGGGGTAGCTGAGCAGCGTCTGGTGGATGTTGCGGAACAGCTCCCAGGAACCGTCCCAGGAGGCGGCCGGATCCAGCGTGCTGGGGGCACTGGTCGTCCCCACGACGATCGGTCCCTCGTCCCCGGAACTGTCGGACGACAGGATGCCGCATCCGGTGACCAGCGCCGACAGGGACACGATGGCCGCCACTCGGCGCAGGCCTCGGTTCCGGTTGAACACGCGCACGCTCCTCGATCCGCCGTACCAAGGGTCGGCAGACCATACCGCAGCGCCACGCCACCTGAACCCCCTTCTGAACAGGGGTTTTGATCATTTCGCGATGACTACGTTGTCACCGCCCCGTGGTCTCGAAACGCGGACACGGGCACCGTTTCCGTCAACGGCGCCCGTGTCCGGGATCGATCTCGAGGTGTCGGCGACGGCCGGTGTCAGGCCACGCCGGCGTTCAGGAAGATGCCGCCGTCGAGCACGAGCGTCTGGCCGGTGACCCAGCCGGACTGCTCCGAGGTGAGGAACGCGGCGGCGCCCCCGATGTCGGAGGGCACGCCGAGCCGGCCCAGCGGGTAGCCCGCGGCGGCCTCCTCCTCGCGGCCCTCGTACAGGGCGGCGGCGAACTTGGTCTTCACGACGGCCGGGGCGATCGCATTGACCCGCACCCGGGGCGCGAACTCGTGCGCCAGCTGCGCGGTGAGGTTGATCAGCGCGGCCTTGCTGACGCCGTACGCGGCGATGAAGGGCGAGGGCGACAGGCCCGCGACGGAGGCGATGTTGACGATCGCGCCGCCGTTGTCCTTCTGCCAGGCGTGCCAGGTGCGCTGGGCGAAGCCGAGCGCCGAGATCACGTTGGTCTCGAAGACCTTGCGCGCGACGTTCAGGTCGAGGTCGGCGATCGGCCCGAACACCGGGTTGGTGCCGGCGTTGTTGACCAGGAAGTCGACGCGGCCGAAGGCCTCCATCGTCCGCTCGACGGCGACGGCCTGGTGGGCCTCGTCGTGCGCCTTGCCGGCGACGCCGATGACCCGGTCCGGGCCGAGCTTGTCGACGGCCTCCTTCAGGGCGTCCTCGTTGCGGCCGGTGATGCAGACCCGGTCGCCGCGCGCGACGAGCGCCTCGGCGACGCCGTATCCGATACCGCGGCTGGCGCCCGTGATGAGCGCGACCTTGCCGGAGAGTCCGGGGAGTTCAGTCATGTCAGTGGTCCCTAGTCCCAGTGGTCCCTAGTCTCCGTGTTCCCTAGTCTCCGTCTTCCCTAGTCGAGCGGCCCGCCGGCCACGTACAGCACCTGGCCGGAGACGAAGCCCGCCGCCTCGCCGGTGAAGAAGGCGATGGCGTTGGCGATGTCCTCGGGCTCACCGACGCGCGCCACCGGGATCTGAGTGGCGGCGGCGGCCTTGAAGTCGTCGAAGCCCATGCCGACGCGGTCGGCGGTGGCCTTGGTCATCTCGGTGGCGATGAAGCCGGGGGCGACGGAGTTGGCGGTGACGCCGAACTTGCCGAGCTCCTTGGCGAGCGTCTTGGTGAAGCCCTGCAGACCGGCCTTGGCGGCGGAGTAGTTGACCTGCCCGCGGTTGCCGAGCGCGGAGGAGGAGGACAGGTTGACGATACGGCCGAAGCCGGCGTTCACCATGTGCTTCTGGCAGGCCTTCGACATCAGGAAGGCGCCGCGCAGGTGCACGTTCATGACGATGTCCCAGTCGGAGGCACTCATCTTGAACAGCAGGTTGTCGCGCAGCACGCCCGCGTTGTTGACGAGGATCACCGGCGCGCCCAGCTCCTCCGCGATCCGCGCGACGGCCGCCTCGACCTGCGCCTCGTCGGAGACGTCGCAACCGACCGCGATCGCCGTGCCGCCGGCCGCGGTGATCTTCTCGACGGTCTCCTTGCAGGCGGCCTCGTCGAGGTCGAGGACGGCGACGGCGCGGCCCTCGGCGGCCAGTCGTACGGCGGTGGCGGCACCGATGCCGCGCGCGGCTCCGGTGACTACGGCGACCCGCTGCTCAGTGGTGGACATTGCTGCTTCTCCTCGTCCTGGGGATGCGGCCCGTGCGGAGCATCGCGGCGGGCTCTGGGTGAGCGACCGCTTAGTACCTTCCGCAGACGTGACGCTAGAAGCCCCGGCACCCGGTGTCAACGGGACACCGGGCCGGTGTGATCCATTACCTGGCTCCCCGGAGCCGACGCCGAGCCGACGCCCCCGCTCCGGTCGCCCGATCGGCCCAGCGCTGCGGGCCCCCGCACCGCCGGGGCCCTAGCGTCGAAGCGCGAGCCACTCGTGGCCGGAAAGGAGGCGTCCATGCGCCGTCACACCGGTGCAGCAGGCATAGCCGTCGCGATCGCCGCGATCGTGCCGCTGGCCATCCCCGCACACGCCCAGGACCTGGACTCGGACCTGGACTGCCGGAGCTTCACCCATCAGGAAGCGATCCAGGCCGGACTGGGCAGCGATCCGGACGACCCGGACCCGTTCTGCCCGGAGGCATCGTACGAAGACCCGCCCGGCGAGGGTCGGCCCGACGAGGGTCGCCCCATCGGGGGCGGCGGACTGGACCAGCAGCAACCCGACGAGGGCCGCCCCGACCAGGTAGGTCCCGACCAGCAACGACCCGAGCAGGGCCGCCCCGACCAGGAACGCGAGCAAGGCCGACCCGACCAGGAACGCCCCGAGCAAGGCGGACCCGAGGAGGGGCATTTCGACCCGGGGCATTCCGACCAAGGGGCTTTCGACCAGGGGGCTTTCGACCAGGGGCACTTCGACCCGGGGCACTTCCACCAGGGGTATTCCGACCAGGGCGGGATCGGGGGAATCCGGGAGGCGGACGACGGCGCGGCCGGCGCGGCGCCGCCGCGGACCCAGCGCCCGACGATCTCCGCCACCTCCCTGCCGCGTCCGGCCCTCACGACACCGGCCCCGGTGGCCACCACCACACCGGCGCCCGCGACCTCCCCCGCCGTCACGCCGACGCTCGGCACGCAGGGCGGACTGGGTGGCGCCTCGGGCTCCGGGCCGAGCGACTGGGACATCGGCATCGGTCTGAGTTTCGTGACCGGCGCCACGCTCGCCGCGGGCTGGGTGATCAGGCGCCGCCGGCACACCTGAGCGCAGACCCCGCCGGGCGCGTACCCGACCGGCCGGGCCGGACCCTACCGCACCAGCAGGCCGAGGAGCCGTTCGGCCTCGGCCGCCGGGTCGGTCGTGAGACCGGTGTGGACGGGACCGGGCTGGACGATCGTGGAGCGGGGGGCGATCAGCCAGCGGAAGCGGCGGCCCGGATCGTCGCCGGCTGCCTGCCCCGCCGCGGCCCCGCCGGTGCACACCCCCTCGACGGCACGCAGTGCGGCGCGTACGCCGGGCAGGTCGACGTCGGGGTCGAGGGCGAGCAGCCTGGTCTCGTCGAGGTGGGTGCGGGCGCCGACGTAGGACTTGCCCCGGCAGTACACGAGCACCCCGGCGTTGACGCACTCCCCGCGCTCCACACGGGGCACCACGCGCAGCAGCGCGTACTCGAAGACGTGGCGGTCGTTCACCGGTTCCCCTCGACGCGTTCGTGGATGGTGGCGGCCCGCGCCAGCAGGGGCTCGGCGTAGGCGCGTCGCAGGTCGTCCGGTGTGGCGAAGCCGGGTTCGTCCAGCAGCCAGACGTCCGGGATCTCCGCGGTGACCTCGGCGAGGAGTTCCTCGGTGACCAGGGGCGCGAGCGCGGCGGCGGCGGAGCGGACGTCCGGCGCGAAGCGCGCCAGAGCGTGGTCGGAGGCGTCGTACGGCCGGGCGGCCGAGGCCTCGGCACCCGGCCAGTTGTGGTGCCAGATCATGGTCGCGCCGTGGTCGATGAGCCACACCTCGCCCCGCCAGCGCAGCAGGTTGGGGTTGCGCCAGGACCGGTCGACGTTGTTCACCAGCGCGTCGAACCAGACGATCCGGCCCGCCTCCTCGGGGCTCACCTCGAAGGCGAGCGGGTCGAAGCCGAGCGCGCCGGAGAGGAAGTCCATGCCGAGGTTGGTGCCGCCGCTCGCCTTGAGCAGTTCCTGCACCTGCTGGTCGGGTTCACCGAGCCCGAGCACCGGGTCGAGGTCGACCGTGGCAAGGCGCGGCACCCGGAAGCCCAGGCGGCGGGCGAGTTCGCCGCAGACCACCTCGGCGACGAGCGTCTTGCGGCCCTGCCCCGCGCCGGTGAACTTCAGGACGTACGTCCCGAGGTCGTCGGCCTCGACGAGCCCCGGCAGCGAACCGCCCTCACGCAGGGGCGTGATGTAGCGGGTCGCGACGACCTCTTTCAACATTTCCGAAGGTCCCGTCGCTCGTTGACCTCAAAGCAGGGGAGAACTCGGGGAGTTCCGACCGACACGCTCGTCCCCTCGTCTCCCCAGCAGTCCGTCGATGACACTGCGGCCCTTGCTTCCCGCCGCCGGCACCGCCAGCATAGACGGCTGCCTCGCCGAGACGGGACTGACCATGAACCCCTGATCACCGAGGAGGACATCACAAGTTCGACCTCAGTAGGAGTCAGGCCGCGGTGCTGGTGCCATTTCTCGCTCCGCCGCTCACCGCGAATTTTGTCGGGCCACCGTGTATGCGGTGGGGCCAGTAAGCCCTGTCCCTGTGCCGTCGAGCATGTCCAGGACCTCGAAGCCGGCGCCCTCCGCGTAGCGTTCCAGTTCACGGGGGAACAGGACGCGTCTGCGGATCTCGTCTCGGGCCTCGTCGCCCGAGGGGAGCCTCCAGTGCCGGTGCATGGTGTTGATCTGGGTCCGCAGGTCCCACGTGTGGCGGATGGTGACGGTCGCGGGTTCCGTCGGGGTGTCGACCGGGGCGGTGGTCGGCTCGGTCCGGGTGATCGGGGCAACGGGGGAACACAGCACGAGCAGCGCTCCTGACCGGGCGTGGGCGGCGAAGGTGGCGAAGACCTGACTGATCGCCTCGTTGTCGTGCACGTAGGCCAGGCTGTTACCCATGCAGGTCACCACGTCCATACGGCTGCCGAGTCGTGCGGTCCGCATGTCGCCGGTGCGGATGTCCAGCCCGGGTCGGGCCCGGTGGGCGTAGTCGACCATGCCGGGCTGGAAGTCCACGCCGATGCACTCGAAGCGCTTGGCGAGGATCTCCAGATCACGGCCGGTGCCGCATCCGAAATCGACCAGGGTCCGGGCGTTCGGCCTGTGCCGCTCGATCAGGGTTTGGCACATTCCGGCGCTCGTGCTGTCGGACTGGACCATGTCGTAGAGTGCCGGATCGCGGTACAGGAGATTGGTGGCTTCCACGTGCTCGGCTTCCGTGTCGGGGCTGGTCACATGAGGCTTCGCAGCCCGACCTCCAGGGCGAGCACATCGCACAGCAGATCGGGGACGACCGGCGCGGCGTCGGCGTCCCTCCCCGCCTTGGCGAGAGCCTTCCCATCAACGTAGCCGAGGTCCACCAGGACGGACTCTTTCAGCATGTCATCCAGTAGGGGCAAGCCGTAGAGACGCAGGCCCCTTTCCAGAACGGCCAGGAAGTTCTCCGGTTCGGCCGGCGCGGCCACCCACTCGGGTACCCCGGCCCATCGGATCCGGTCGCGGAACAGCGCCTTGCCTCGCTTGTGCTCGCGCGGCAGCTGCTCCATGAACCGCACGATCCGTGGGTGCACGAGCGGGCTCACTGGCCAGATTCCGGCCCGGAGGAATCCGGGGTTGTGCATCCCGAACGCCATCAGGGTCGGTACGGGCAGTGCCGGGATGGGCGCCAGATGCTCGTTCACCTCGGCGAGTGCTCGGGCTGTCTTGGCTCCGAGCCACGGTACGGGTTCGGGTGTCGGCAGTTCGGCATGTGTCCTGGAGTGGTGGGCGTTGATCTCGTCGCCGCCGCTGCCGGTGAACATGACCTCGCACCGCCGGGCGGCTGCCTGCTCGCGGACGACATCGAACGCCTCCTGATAGAAGGCTCCCGCCGGATCGTGCGGCTTGCACAGATCGCGCACGCCTCCAACGCAGAAGGGCGGGTGCTGCATGGCGGGGGTGGCCGTGTCCCGGAAGCCGCAGTGCTCCACAAGGACCCGACGGCGCTCGCGCTGTTGCCTGCCGATGCTCCCTCCCACCAGCAGGCCGAAGCTGTACACCTCGGGATAGCGAGCCGCCTTGATGGCCAGGGCGACGTTCCCGGAGTCCGCGCCGCCGGACAGCTCAACACCCACGCATCCGGTTGCCGTCGGTGCCTGGCGGAGCACGTCGGTCAGCAACTCGTCCAGAGCGGCGAGGGGATCAACGCCGGCACGCAGCCTACGTGGCTCAAGTACGTGCTCGGCGGGGTCGGGGTAGTGGATGCTGAGTCCCGAAGGAGTAAATGTGGCCGCTGCCCGTTCGGTGAGGCGGTAGACGCCTTCGAAGAGCGTCTCGGACGTGTAGCGGTGCTGCCTCGTCAGCGTGCGGGCGACAACGCGCGGCACCAGACGGTCGGCCTGCATATACGGTCGTAGTAGTGTCAGGTCCCACGAGGCGTGCAACTCCTCGGCCTTCCCTGTCAGATAGAGCGGAGCTGTACCGAAGACGCCCGCCGCCAGGCGGGCTTGTCCGGGCTCCAGGGTGAGTTCGACGAAGTCGGCCTCGTCGCGCTTGCACTCCTTCACGCGGACCCGTACGCGCGGCGCTTGGTCGTCGTTGACCTCCATGACCAGAGTGGAGACGTTCGCGGGCTCGATCCAGCTCTCGCCGTTGATCCAACGACCGCCCTGTGATCTCCACTTGGGCTCCTGGAGATCGGCCAGGCGCAGACGCATCGACAACATGTAGTCCCCTTCCGATGTCCTGCGCGGGGCGGGGCCGCGAACGGCCCCGCCCCGCCTGGTGTCAGCCCTGGCTCACTTGCTGCAGTGGTCGCCGTTGTTGTCGCCGCCGCCCGGCATCTTGTCGAGCAGCGCGGCCTCGACGGCCGGGACGCCGGTGATCAGGTCGCCGGTGAACAGCTCGTCCACGTTCATCGTTGTCTCCCTTACGGTTTTCAGTGGACTCCGCAGCGGATGCTGCGCAGTTGGACCCGTCCGGCTGCCGGACCCTTGCGAAGAAGGCAGCCGGGCGGGGTGCCCACCGCTTCCGGCGGCGGGCCCTCCCTCGTCACAGGTGGGGAGCCTGGATGCGTGACGGGGAGGAGTCAGGTGGGGATGGATGCGGCGGCGCCCCAGGACGTAGCCGGCCGATCCCGAGATGGTGGTGATCAGGAGTGGTCCGACGTAGCGGCTGACTGCTGCGGCTAACCGGTTCACAGCCGCTCTCCACGGCTGCGCTGGTTGGCCTCGCGTACTGCGACGCTCAGCTTCTCCGCTCCGTACTCGGGCGTGGCACTGCCGTGCTGTGGGCAGAGACACGGCGAGAACCGGTTCGAGCCCGGCGACAGGTCTGCGCCCTCTTAGGTGTCGATCCTCAACACCCCGTCCATGCCCCGCTCCTCGGTCATCCGAGCCAGACGGGCCCGTGCTTCGCTTCTCATCCCTCAGCCCTTCAGACGGAGGCTGCGGCGAGGACTCGCCGTTGCCTGCTGTCTCTACGCAACCGCACGACCACTCTCAGCGGTACCGTTGCCGCAGCACCAGGACTTGAAAGCCTCGAAAGTTCGCAAGGTCACGGGGGAGTTGAGGGCATGACCAAGCGTGAACCGAACGCGGCGCTCGGGCGCCTACTCGCCGAGAGCCGCTGGACTCACCGCCAGTTCGCAAGGGCGGTGAATCGCGTCGGTACGGAGACCGGCATCCCTCTGCGTTACGACGAGTCGGCGGTGAGCCACTGGCTGGGCGGCACCGTCCCTCGGGGTGCGGTGCGCGGATGCATCCTCGAAGCTGTCTCCCGCCGCCTCGGCCGCCCCGTCACTCATGCCGAGGCCGGGCTGCCCGTTCCACGCGATCGCTCCTCCGCGGCTGCGGATACCGTGGAGGGGGTGATCGACCTGGGGAGGCTGGATATGGACCCGTCCCGCCGCAGTGTCCTGGGTGCCGGCCTGTTCTCCGTGGCCGTCACCATTCCCGGCTGGCCTGATGTAGTCGGGCGTGCCGATGCCATTCAGTCTGGCCGCACGAGTCGCATCGGTATGAACGAAGTGGACATGGTCATCGCCATGACCGAGCGTGTTTCGGAACTGGACGACGAGTTCGGCGGTCGTCACGCACGCCCCATGGCGGCCTCGTTCATGGTCAACACCGTGGCCTCCTGTCTGCGCGCCGACGCACCCGAGGACGTACGCAAGGCGATGCTGTCCGCCGCCTCGGACCTGCTCTACCTGACCGGCTACATGGCCGTGGACGAAGGTCTGCACGGTCTCGCGCAGCGCTACTACGTCAAGGCCCTGGAGCTGGCGGGTGCGGCCGAGGACCACCTGACGTACTGCACCACCTTGCGGGGCATGAGCGTCCAGGCGGTCGACCTCCGCCATGGGGCGAAGGCTATGGAGTTGGCCGATGCCGCTGCCGCGGCTTCCCCGAAGGCCGGCCCTCGGATGCTGGCCTTCCTCGTCGGCCAGCAGGCGCACGCCGCCGCGCAGACCGGCGACCGTACGGGTGCGCTGCGCTGCATCCGGGAGGCTGAGGCGGCCATGGACCGCGCCGAGTCGCGCGGTAAGACGTTCGGCTCGTATGACCCCTCTTCGCTCAACTACCATGTCAGCCAGGTACGTTACGAGCTCGGTGACAAGGCCGGAGCCGTCGACGCCATGCAGCAAGCGGACCGGCTCCGCCCGAGCGTGTACCAGCGCACACGCGTACACCGTCGTGGCCTGTTGGCAGAGCGGCAGTTGGAACTCGGCCACCTGGAAGCGGCCTGCGCCACCTGGCACCAGGCCCTCGACGACTACCCCAAGGTGCAGTCCGGCCGCGCCGACGACCGCGTGAAGGCGATGTTCGGTCTCCTGCGCCCTCATCTGAAGAACGCGACAGCGCTCGACCTGTACGACCGAGCACGGACGATCGCACCACCGTCGCTGGTCGCCTGACCCCGTCGCACCTTCAACCTCAGCCACAGACAGTCAGCCACGACGGCGGGCGCGCCGAGAGATCACCCGCCACGTGTGCTTCCAGCAACCCCGCACCGGCATCAACCACGCCGCTTCCTTCCGTCACGGCATCCGCCCTACTCCTGCGTGGCCGTTTGGCGGCAGGCTGGGCTGCTCGATCTGTGGCCTCGCCTGTGACCCCGCACGCCGACGACGATCGCGGCTCTGGCTCCGCCAGGCTGACTCCTTCGAAGCCACCGCCCTCGGCGCGCTGCGCGCCGCCCGCCGCGCCTGGCGCACCGAACAGGCCTGCACCCACGCCGGCCTGCCCGAGCACGACCCGGACACCACCCTCGTCGTCGGCCACTGGACTTACCTCGGCTCGCGCTATAGCCCCGGCGCCGCGCTCCTGGCTGCCGCCGTCTGGCATCGCAGAGAGCTGGAAGGCCGGTTCGTCGCCGAAGGGAGCCGCTGATGACCTCGCCCCCGCCCACCGTCCTCCCCCCGGAGACAGAGCCAGCGCCGGACCTGCTGACGGTGCCCCAGGTCATGGTCCGCCTCCAACTCGGCCGCTCCGCCGTCTACGACCTGCTCCGCACCGCCAGCCCGCCTCGATCACCCTCGGCCGCGCCCGCCGCATCCCCGTCCCCGGCCTCGGCAAGAAGAAGCTCACCAAGCTCACTGCCAAGGACGTCCGCACCTGGCTCAACCAGCTCCGCACCACCTGCCAGTGCTGCACGCGCGGCCTCGACGCCCGACGCGACCAGCCCCGCTGCTGCGCCGCCGACCAGTGCTGCCACAAGCTGCTCTCCCCACTGACGCTCACCTACATTCACTCCGTGCTCAAGTCCGCTCTGGAGCACGCCGTCCGCGAAGAGGAGATCCCGCGCAACGTCGGCACCGGCACCCCACGGCCCCGGCGCTTCGAACCCCTCACCGCCGACGAAGCCCGCCAGTTCCTCGCGGCCACGCGCCGACACTGGTTGCACGCTCTGTTCGAACTCGCTCTCCACACCGGACTCCGCAAGGGCGAACTCCTCGGCCTGCGCTGGGAAGACCTCGACCTCGACGCGGGCACCGCCGCAATGCGCCGAACCTTGCAGCGCACCAGCACAGGCGGGCTCACCACGCTGCCCACCAAGACCCGGGCCTCCGAGCGTCGCATCGCCCTCCCCAACCGCTGCGTCCAGTCCCAGAAGCCCCATCAGGAGCAGCAGCACGAGCAGGAAACTGCGGGCTCCTCTTGGCTGCACGACGGGCACGTGTTCACCACCGCGCAAGGCCGACCGATCGACCCGACCAACCTCACCCGCACCTTCATTACGCTCCTCCGCAAGGCTGGCCTCCGCCGCATCCGCTTCCATGACCTCAGACATTCGACCGCCACCGTCTACGTAAGGCTCCGCCTCCAGCGCGACGCCATCGACACCCTCGGCACCGTTTTCGGCACCCCGGAGATCGCCAAGACGGTCAACAGCAACGACGACGAACCGCCGCCCTGCCCCGCCCTCGTGCGCTGACGTTGCCGTCAACTACTGCCGTCACCCAACGCAGGAGCCCCGCCGGACCAAGGTCGACGGGGCTCCTCATTTACTAAAGTGAACGTGTCATTCGTTACTCGCGAGAGCTTCAGAAGCCACAGTAAGAGCCTCCCTCAAAGAATCTACGACCGTCGGGTCGAGCAATCGAGGATTCTCCACACGGTAGGCACCTCCAGAAAGTGGAGTAATGCTCACTTCCTGGGCCCCTTGCTCTCGGCGCACCGATCTAAGTCGTAGCGTTCCATGGCTGAGAGTTGGGAAGAAATAGCCGAACTGACCATCTGCGTAAACCGCTTCCACTAGCGGGCGCTCCTCGGAGAACTCCTCAGCAGTCCGCAACCAATTCCACTGAGCGGGTACCGAGTCTCCCGACTCGTGGGCTCTCGCTAGCCGCCCCGGCATCATGAATGGGAACCTTCCAGTGAAGTCATCCACCGAAATACCATCTCGCCACGCAGCCAATGCCTCAATCAGATCACCTAGATCATCAGTGGCACCCTCAGCCCATGTGAATCCCTGCCCCTGGATTGCTATGTAGAAGGTCCTGCTTTGGCTACCGAGCTGAATAGAAGCCCTTCCGCGACTCGAATCCAGCTCAGCCGTGACTAGCAGGCCAGGTCCCGATTCGTAGTGACTGTAGAGCCGCCTCAGGTCGAGATTTTTCTTTGCCGACGCTAGCTCCATCGCCGAGATGAGGCCGCCCGCAGCGAAGAGGTCTGGGTAGAGACCAGGGTCAAGCGAATCCATGCTCGTGAACCCCCATCCGGTTCGTTTTGCTAGCAGCCACAGAACTTCCCTGCATCCGATATGAAGGGTCGGAGCCTACCGAAGCTCGCCCAATCTGGTTCCGCGACATCGACTCTTTCAAGAGCCCCCTTCGCGTTCGGCCGATAGAAGTTAATGGAGGACCATGACCGTTCGCCATTACCGACAGCTCTGGCGATCCAGCCCATCTCCATATCAGTGGCGTACGCTCCCGGCTGGAGCCCGGCCTTCGCCGATTCAGTGAAGTTGCCCAAGCCGCGGAGATTTACGTGAAGCGTCACCGACGAGTCCCGGATCGCGTTCTCCACTGGGCCCTGCCATGCGTCAGGGGCATAGCCGCCAAAGTGCTTGATCCCCTTACCGTCCGCCCATGAATAGGTGCCTTCCGCCTTCTGCCCCAGCGCCACGTTGCAGTTGTGCACCAGGACCGGAGTTTCGCCCGCCACCACATAGTACGTGTGGATGTCAGCGACGGTCAGGTTGTAGACCGTGGCCTGCTGGGTCCAGCGTTTGACTGCGTTGATCTGGACGTGGGTGCCCGCGCTGGTCTTCAGCCAGTCGCCGGACTGCAGGTCGGTGGCGTCGATCCACTCGCGCAGTTCGGGCACCCAGAACGGGTGGCCGTCGGTGGCCGTGGTCTTGGCGGTCTTCTGGCCCTTCTCGCCGTCGGTGTCGATGGTGATCTCGACGAGGTTCTTCGCGCCCTTGCCGATGATGAGGGCCGTGACCTCCTTGACCGCCGTCTTGCCGGTCTCCGGGTCCGTGGCCACCACCTTGTCGCCGGGCTTGACGTCCTTGATGGGCTTCTTCTGCCCGTCGGCCGTCAGGACCGGAGTCTCGGGCGTGAAGCTGTTCGCCCGGCAGGACTCGCCGGCGGACTGGGTTCCGTCGCCTCCACCGCCGTCGCCGTTGCTGTCGGCCTTCTTGGCGGCTGTCGCTTCGGCTTCTTCGGCTTTCGCCTTTTTCGCGGCCTTGGCGGCGTCAGCCTGTTTCCTCCATTCGGCCATGTCCTCCGTGTACTTGGCCATGGCCTTGGCGTCCTCGTCGGCCCGCCTGATGATGCCGGTGGCCCAGCGGACCTCGTCCTCCCACTTGCGGTAGGCGCTCCAGGCCTTGTCCAGGGCCTTCAGGAGGCGCTTGGCCTTGCCCGCGAACGGGACCGCGGCCTCGAGGGCGATCATCGCGCAGGTGCCCAGGGCGCCGTTGAGGCAGTCGACGATGTCGTTGTAGCCGCTGGCCTCCTTCACCGCCTCCTTGGCCACGTGCACGACCATGTCCATCTTGGTCTGCTTCTTCAGCCACCTGGCCCGCTCCACGTCCTTCTTGCTGACGCTGGGCACCGGCTTGGAGGGGGCCGGAGGCGTGCCGCCGGTGAGTGCGGCGTAGGCCTTCTTGTACAGCTTGACGACCGTCTGGACGGCTTTGAAGAAGAAGCCCCAGAACTGGCCGGACGGGTCGCTGTAGGTGACCGGGCTGTTGTTGGCGTACGCGTACGGGTTCATCGTCTGCGACTCGGCCACGTCCATCATCGGGTCGACCGAGATGAACCGTCCGATCGCCGGGTCGTACTCCCGTGCGCCGAGGTGGGTGAGTCCGGTGGACTCGTCCATCGTGCCGCCGACGAAGCCCTTCTCGCCCGGCCACATCGACGGCTTCTGGCCGCGCACCTCGCCGAACGGGGTGAACGCGCGACGCGTCACCGCGCCCGCCGTGGCGTCCACGGCCACGGTCGCCGTGCCGTTGTGGTCGGAGAGGAGGTAGGCGGTGGTGATCTTGCCGTTCTCGGCGGTGCGTACCATCGCCGGGCCGGCGGGGTGCTGGTAGTGGCGCGTGCCCTTGACGACGTTGCCGGACTTGTCGAGCTGGACCTCCGTACCCGGCAGGTACAGGGTCGTGCCGTTCGGGTCGCGTCGGATGAGGCGGTTGCCGCCCGCGTCGTACACGTACGAGGTGGACTCGGCCTCGTCGCCGGTGCCCTCGCTCACCCTCTCCAGGTGGCCCTCGACGTCCCACTCCAGGTTCTGGGTGGTCCCCATCACGGTGCGGCGGGTGGTGTTGCCGACCTGGTCGTAACCGAAGGAGTCCTCGCGCTCGCCCTCGGGCCCCTTGGTGCGGACCTTCAGCAGCCTGCTGGTGGTGGAGCCGCCTTCGGCGTACTCGTACTCGCGGGTGACGTCCTTGGTGGTGTCACCGGTGACGTCGTGCTGGACCTCCGTCTTCCGGTTGCCGGCCGCGTCGAACGTGTACGACGTCCAGTACGGGTTCGGGCCGCCGACCCGCGGCTCGGCAGAGGGGCCCGCCGCCGGGTTCGCGCAGTCGTCGGCCTTCGCCGATGTCCACGACTCCGTCATCCGGCGCAGGTAGTCGTACGCGAAGCACTGCGTGTCCGTCGTGGCCGCCGTCGGGCTCGGGCCCTGGGCATCCGTGATCTTCAGGATGTTGCCGGAGTCGTCGTACGCCGTGCGGACGTCGCTGATCCGGGCCGTGGCCGTCGTGCCGACTTCCTGGTCGAAGACCGTACGGAGCGGGCGGCGGGTCTGCTCGTCGAACTCGCGGCTCGTGATGAGCTGCTTGCCGGCCGGACCGACCCGGGTCCGGACGACGTCACCGAGCGGTGTGTACTCCGTCCCGGCCACGAACGTCTTGCCCGCGACGGCCATCCTGTCGACCATGTCGAGGCCGTTGTAGCCGAGCGACGTCCGTTCCTTGGCAAGGCCGGCGACCGCGGGCTGCGTCATCGTCTGGGGCATGCCGGTCGTCTTGGTGTACGTGCTGCTGTACACGTACTCACCGGCGAGCTTGCCCTCGGACTCCGGAATGGTGATCTTCGAGCCGAGGGGCCGGTACTCCTCGTCGTAGCCCGTGACCTCCTGCTTGTAGGCGTTGCCGTCGACGAAGCGGATCGTCGAGACCGGCATGCCGAGCGCACCCGGGAGGGTGTCGTAGGTCTGCTCGGTGAGCTTGCGGCCCTTGAGGGAACCCTCGTACGTCGCGACGGGACGGCTCAGCGTGTCGTACTCGTACGCGATCGTCTTCGCCGGGTCACGGCCGTCCGTGGTGGTCAGGACGCGGTCACTGTCGTCGTACGTGGTTCTCGTGATCCCCTTGTCGGGGTCCTTCGACTCGTACATACGGCCACGCAGGTCGTATGTGTACGACCACGTGTTGCCGGCCTGGTCCTTGACGGACTCCAGCATGCCGCGACGCTCGTACGTGTACGTCGTCCTGTCGTACGCGCCCGACGGGCCCTCGCCCTTGAACTGGCGCAGCTCCGTCTTGCGGCCCTGGGCGTCGACGAGGGACATCGTGGGGATCTCGCCCTCGGGCGGATCCACCGCGACCCGGTCGCCGCCGTACGAGGTGGTGGTGCGCCAGGTCTCCTCGCCGAACTTGCGGGCGATGGTGGCGACCGGACGGCCCTGTCCGTCGTACTCGGTGCGGGTGGAGGCCGGGACCTTGTTGTCGTCCGAGTTCCACAGTTCGGGCGAGGGAGCCTTGTCGTTGAAGTGGGCGCCGTTCTCCTTCCAGACCAGGCCGCGGCTGTCGTAGAAGGTGTCGGTGATGACGCGGCCGCCGTCGAGCGCCGGCTGCTGGGTCTGACGCAGGCGCAGTGCCCCGTCGTAGAGGTCGTACGTGAGCCGGTAGTCGCCGCGCTCGAGGAGCTTCTTGGTCGTGATGACGACGGGCGCGTCCGGAGTGACGGTGTAGCTGAACTCGGCGTCCGGGGTCTGGGTGGCCGGGTCGCGGTCGGGCGACCAGGTCTTCACCAGGCGGCCGAGCGCGTCGTACTCCAGTACCTGACGGCGCTTGTTGGTGTCCTCCTTGGCGAGGGCCAGGCCGCGTGCGGGATCCAGCTCGGTGGTGTCGGTGTGACCCTTGGGGTTGGTGACGACCGTCTTGACCGGCAACGAGCCCGACGCGGGAACGTAGGCCGTGCGTGTGGTGTTGTCGTCGACATCCGTCGTGGACGTGATGCGGCCGTACTTGTCGAAGGCCGATGAGCCGTCCAGCCGGTACACCGGCTTGCCGTCCACGTAGTCGGCCAGGGACTCGACCTTGGTGACGTTGTAGACCGCGTCGTACGTCATGAGCTTGTCGCTGCCGACGTCGGCCGGGCGGGCGATGTCCTCGGCGTCGCAGGCCTTGGTGAGCGTCTCCACGCGCTTCTGCGGTGTGTACACGTGCCGGCCGGCGTCGTTGACGTACTCGTAGCGGGTGCAGGTGTCGTCGTCGCCGCGGGACAGGTCGCCGCGGTCCGTGGTGTGTGCCAGGCGGCCGCGGCTGTCGTAGGCGTGCTCGACGGCCGTGCGGCGCTGGCCGCGGTCGTCCGACAGGACGGTGCGGGAGGCGATCCTGCTGGTGCCGGCCATCCAGGCCTGCAGCGGCTCGGCGCCCTCGGTGCGCTTGCGGGTGGCGGTGGGGCCGCGTACCCAGGGGGTGTAGAGGGTGGCGGACTGGAGGGGTCCGCCCTCGCCGTCGTAGTAGAGCGTCTCGCGGATCTGGCCGGCGAACAGCTTGTGGTCGTCGACCGTGCCGCCCTCGCTGTCCTTGACCTTCACCTCGCGCTTGCCGGTGGGCAGCTTGTCGCCGTCCATGCCGCGGAAGTAGACCGTCTCCACCTGGGAGCGCTTGTCCGGTGCGCTGCCGACGAGCGTGCGCACCTTCTCGTAGCCGCGCCACTGCGACCAGGTGCGCGCCTTCTCGCTGAGCAGCTCGCTGTCGTCGTCGTAGGACCAGGCGGGATCACCGATGTACTGGAAGGTGGTGACCTTCGTCGGCGAGGTGCCGTTCTTGTCCTCCTCGCGGACCTCGTCGACGCGGTGCTTGTGGAACCAGTCGGTGAAGTACTTCTTCTTCAGGCCGGTCTCGTCGGTGGGGTCGGGGACCTCGTTGATGACCGGGTAGCACCGCATGGTGTTGGTGTGCGGTGCGGCCGGGAGCTTCTTGGGGTCGGTCTCGGTGGAGCACTCCGGCTCGGCGTACTCGACCGCGATGCGGGCGCCCGTCTCGGTCTGGATGGTCTCCACGCGCCAGCGCAGGAACGGCGGGTTGCCGTCGCTGTCGTTGTCGACCCGGTTGGGTAGCTGCTTGCCCTGGAAGGTCACCGGGGGCAGGGAGATGGGCGTGCCGTTCTTGCCGGTGTGCTGGATGGCGTCGAGCCACAGCGGGTAGTCGCCCGCGACGCCGCCGTCACCGGTGGACTTGAAGTCCTGGGTGAGGGTCCAGGTGTCGACCGGCTGGTGCTTGCCGTCCTTGAGGATCTCCGTGGTGATGGAGGTCAGGCGCTTGCGGGTGAAGAACGTGGGCGCGTAGCGGTCCTTGCACTCCTTGCCCTCGGCGCACAGCTGGTCGGCGGGCACGTCGGGCCAGTTGCGGGTGACCTCCCACTCGGCCTCGGAGGTGAGCTTGCCCTCGGCGCAGTCGAACGAGCCCGTCTTGACGCAGCGTTCGGCGACGTCGAAGAGCACCTGGGCGGGGGCGGCGGAGAACAGGTCGTCGCTGCGCAGCCCGTAGGAGATGCGCTTGAGCCAACCGCCTCGGTCGTAGCCGCGGTTGGTGGACTTGCCCTCGCGGGTGACGTCGGAGCCGTAGTGGTTGCGCTCCTTGGCGTACCAGTACGTCATGGCGTTGCCGCGCAGGTCCACGACGTAGTCGAGGTTCCAGCGGTAGACCTGGTCGCAGACGGAGTCGGCGTAAGCGGACTTGTGGCAGGGCTCGTTCGGGTGGTTGCCGTACACCGGCACGGACCAGGCGGAGTTGGTCTCCGCCTTGCCGGCGGCCCAGCCGGGCAGCCGGTCCATGCCGAAGTAGTACTGCACGCCCTCTTCGTTGGTGACGCGCCAGTACTCCTTCTCCGTGTCGCCGTTGACGGCGCCCTTGAGGAGTTCGACGCGCGAGCCGTCGTCGCTGAGGGGGACCCACTTCTTCGTCGTGTCGTCGAGGACGAGCTGCGTGGTACTGCCGTCCAGCGACAGGGTGACGACCGGCGGGCCCTGGCACAGGTCACCGGTGGGGTGCTTGGGGTTGTTGTACCCCGATCCCTCCTTGCGGTCGTTGGAGCACGGCACGAACTGGCGCTCGATGAAGTTGGCGCCGGTGTCCCAGCCGTCGCCCACCCAACTGCTCTGCTGCGAGGACGCGGAGGAACGGCCGTCGACGCTCGCGGAGGAGTAGCTCAGCCCGAGGGTCGGGCCGGGGCCGCCCAGCGAGGAGGGGATCTCCATCGGGTACGACCAGGTGAAGTCGCCCGAGGAGCCGCCCGCCTGCCAGGAGCCGGAGGGGCTGAGGGAGGTGGCGCGGTAGTCGCCGGACGGGCCGTTGGGCGCCGCTGTGGCGGCCAGCACCATGGCCCCGGCGGCACCCGGCGCCGTCGCGGCCCGCGCGGACACGGCCGACACCTTGTGCGCCGAGGTCCCTGAAGCCGTGGCCGGGGGCGCCTGGACGGTGGCCGTCAGGGTGCCCTTCGCCGGGTCGTTGGCGGTGGTGACCGGCGTACGGGTCCGGCACTCGGCCTTCTGCGGCGTGGTCAGCGCGCAGGCGGGCATCGCGGTGAACGTCAGCCGGGATCCCCAGCCGCCGCCGTAGGCGTTGCGGAAGCCCTTGTAGTCGAGCTCCACCCGCACCGTCGTGGTCTCCGGGGCCCGGTCGGTGCGCCGCACCGCCAGCAGCACTCCGTCGACGCCGGCCTTGTCGGTCGCGGTGCGGTCGGCGACCTCGACCTGAGCGGTGACGGTCCGTTCGGCGGCCGTGCGCGCCCCAGAGGTGGCGGCGAGGCGGACCGGCAGCGAGCCGGCACGGACACGCGGGGCAGCGGCGCCGTCGCCCGCCGCCAGCCGGACCTCGGCCGAATCGGCCTTCGGCCAGGTCACCGAGGGGGGCTGGGTCCAGGTCCGCTTCGGTACCGGGTCGAGTCCGGAAGTCTTCTGGGCCGGTCTGCCCGGCACGTTCACGAGCTTCTGCAATTCGGGCAGGGTGCCACCGGCCGCGCGGGCGTCCGGGGTGATGGCCGGGAGGCCGGTCAGCAGAAGCGATACGGCGAGCGCCGGCAGTGACCAGTGCATCGCCGTACGTATTCGTCTTCGGGCATGGCTGTGCCCACTCCGTTTTGACATGAAGAATTCCCCAGTTTTGATCCCCCGCGAAAACAGTCGAGGCGAAAGCTACCACTGGGCAATCCCGCATCCCACCCTTGACTTCCCTGCCGGGCTTGGGTCGCGTGCACGGCATCCGGCCTGCTAGAAAGCACGGCGGGGGGCGCGCGTGCAGACTTCGTCACGCTGAGCGACGAAGCGCGCGGGCCGGGGGAAACGGAATTCTTCGTACCGGAAGCCTGCGCGCCGCCCGTGCACACCGACCAACGCACCGCAAGGAAACGGGCGGTAGGAAACCGTATGAGAAACAGACCGAGAGGGCCCGTCAACGGCCTGGGAGGAACATTCGGGAAGGCGATGTCGGCAACATTGCTGATGACCCTTTCAGTGGGAATGTTGACCCTTTCACCGGCGACCGCGACAGTTTCGGAGACATCTGGGACGAAGGCGTCGGAGCGTACTGGAAAAACGCTCGTCGAAAAGCAGCGCGAAGAGACCGAAGCCGCCGTCGAGAAGGCGGCGGAAGAGAACCGGCGCGTCGAGATCGTGTCCGCCCGCACCGAGACGGACGAGACGTTCGCCAACCCTGACGGCACGTTCACCGTGGAACGCGCGCTGATACCGGTCCGCGTGCGCCAGGGCGGAAAGCTCGTCCCTGTGGACACCCGACTTTCCGAAACGGAGAACGGCCGGGTCGCACCCGCGGCCACGGGAATGTCCGTCTCGTTCTCCGGCGGCGGTGACGGGGCCTTCGTCAGAATGGTCAGGGACGGACGGGAAATCTCCCTCACCTGGCCGGGCGAACTGCCCGAACCGGTCCTCGACGGCCGGACGGCCACCTACCCCGACGTCCTGCCCGGCGTCGACCTCACGGCCACCGCCGACGTGGACTCCTTCTCCCACGCGCTCGTGGTGAAGAGCGCCGAGGCCGCGAAGAACCCGGCGCTGGACGCCGTCACCTTCGGCCACTCGAGCAAGGGCCTCGACCTGAAGGCCGGGGCGGACGGCCGCCTGGAGGCCGTGGACCCGACCGGAACGGCCGTGTTCTCCGCGCCGCAACCGCGGATGTGGGACTCGGCCGGATCCGAGGACCCGACCGCGGCGTCGGCCACGGGAACACCGGAGGCGGCGGCGAAGGAACCCGCGAAGGCCGGTGCGGCACACGCCGCGTCCGTGGTCCGTGCGGCAAGCCAGGCGCCGGCGGCCACGCACGCCGGCTCGGCGCCGCGCCCCCTCGCCGAGACGCTGACCGGCGCGACCGAGGGTTCCCGGCAGGCGGGCATCGGCGTGGAACTGACGGACCGTGCGCTGACCCTGCGCCCGGACCAGCGGCTCCTGGACGACCCTGACACCGTGTTCCCCGTCGTCATCGACCCCGTGTGGGCGAAGGACGCCTGGAAGAACGCCTGGTCCATCGCGTACAAGCACACCGGTTACGCCAACTCCGACGACACCGTCTACTGGAACGGCGGCACGATCTCCGATTTCGCGCGGGTCGGTGTCGCCAACGACACCCAGCGCGGCGGAACGGTCCGGGCGAACACCTACTTCCGGGTCTCCACGTCGAACATCTGGGGAAAGCAGATCATCCGTTCGACACTCCGGATCAAGCAGACCCACGCCGGTTCCTGGTCCTGCAAGTCGGGGGCCGTTCAGGTCCGTACGATCGGTAAGACCCTTCCCACCAACATCACGTGGAACAGGCAACCCAAGTGGGGGACTCTGGTGGACTCCTCCGGTGAATCCTTCGGTGGCCGCAACTGCCCCGCGGACACGGCGGGACTCGTCGAATTCGACGTGACCGGCGCGATCAGCAAGGCCGCGAAGGAGAAGTGGGGGTCGTGGGCCTTCGTCATGTCTGCGAAGAGCTCCGAAGCCGACGTCTCATGGCGGAAGTTCGACCCGCACTCGGTGCGTGTGTCGACGTACCTCAACACGATCCCTTCCAAGCCGAGCGGCCGGTCCACCGACCCGTCCGTGCCCTGCACCGGCGGCACGTTCGGCACCACCGACTACATCACTCTGCGTGCGAAGGTGAACGACGCCGAGGACAACAACCTCGTCGCCGAGTTCCACTACGCGCCGAACGGCGCCTCCTCACCCAAGACCGCCAAGGTCAAGGCGAGCCGCGGCTCGGTCGCCAGTCTGCGCATCCCCACCAAGGACCTCGCGACCGGCACGTACTGGTGGGACGTGAGAGCCAGTGACAGCACCGCCAACGGCCCCTGGGCCGGCCGGTGCGGCTTCACCTTCGACAAGACCCGGCCGTCGGAGCTTCCCGGCGTGGCCTCGGCCGAGTTCCCCGCGGAGAGGGACGGCAACCCGGCCCGCACCGAGGGGAGGTTCCAGTTCACCGCGGAAGGCGTGACCGACGTCACCCGGTACGTCTGGTGGACCGACTCCGACACCCGTGAGCGGTTCGTCGACGCCGCCAGGGCCGGAGGCCCCGCCAAGGAGCCGGTGACCTACACACCGCTGAACGCCGGCCCGCAGTACCTGTACGTCCGCAGCCTCGACGCCGCGGGCAACCGTTCCGACCTGAAGACGTACCTCTTCTACCCGACGCGCGCCCCGGAGCGGGACAGGCCCGGTGACCTCAACGGCGACACCACGGTCGACATGTGGACCGTCGACCCCGGCAGCGGCGCCCTGTGGATCCACCCGGGCCAGGGCAACGGCAGGTTCGGCGTGGGCCGCCAGGCCGACGAGGAGTCCTTCGGCACCGCGGTGCTCACCCACCGCGGCAGCTGGAACGAGGACTACTACGAGGACCTCGTCGCCCTGCGGCCGGGCCTGGAGGACCCGGGCGTCAAGGAGCTGTGGGTCTACACGAACCGCGGCGACGGCGAACTCGGGGGCACCGACACCGGCCGCTGGCCGCTGGAGGTCGCCGTCGAGGACGCCAACCACTGGAGCAACGCCGACCAGGCGCTGTCGATCGGCAGTGTCAACGACGACAACGCCGACGGCCGGGTCGACGCCGACGACGCGCCCGACCTGCTCGTCAAGGCGGGCGCCGAGCTCTGGCTCTACCTGGGCAGTCAGGGCAGCCCGCTCATCGACGAGGTCGAGCCGGTGTCCCTGGGCAACGCCGACTGGCAGAACATGACGCTCCTCGCCCCCGGCGACCTCAACGCCGACGGCCTGCCCGAGCTGTGGGCACGCGACGTCGACAGCGGAGAGATCCACCAGTACACCAGCCGGCAGAACCCGGTACAGGACGACGTCACCGCGGCCGACCTGAGCGTGTACGCCGACCCCGCCGCGCGCGCCACGTCCATCGGCAGCGGCTTCACCGGCTCCGCCCACCCGCACCTCGCCACGGACGGCGACTTCGAGGGCGACGGGTTCCCGGACCTGTGGTCCCGGGACGGGGTGGGCAGCGCGGTCGAGTTCCCCGGCCGGGCGCTCGCCGACGGCTCCGCCTTCGGACCCGCCCGCCCGCTGGTGACCGGCGGTACCCCGTGGGGCACCTGTGAGGCCTTCGAGTCGAAGGCCACCGGCAAGCGCACCCTGTGCGGCCCGATTCTCGCCAAGTACAAGGCGCTGGGCGGCCCGGCCGGCTTCGGATACCCGAGCACCGACGTCGTCACCGCTCCCGACAAGGCCGGCCGGTACGCGCACTTCCAGGCACCCGGCACCACCGTCACCAACCGGTCCGTCTACTGGAGCCCGGACACCGGCGCGTGGGAGGTGCACGGCGCGATCTGGGCCAGGTGGACCGAGCTGGGCCGCGAGGGCGGAGTCCTCGGCTACCCGACCGCCGACGAGCGCCGCACCAGCGACGGCGTCGGCTACTTCAGCACCTTCAGCAAGTCCGGCAAGGGCAGCGCCGTCTACTACTCCTCCGGCACCGGCGCCCACGAGGTGCAGGGCGGCATCTACACCCGGTACCTCGCACTGGGCGGCCCGCAGCACGTCGGGTATCCGATGGAGGGAGAGAAGGCCACCACGCCCAAGCCGGGCTGGTACCAGCGGTTCCGGTTCCGGGACGAGGAGACGCACAACACGGCGATCTACTGGAGCAAGGCGACCGGCGCCTGGCCCGTCCACAACGCCATCATGCGCAAGTGGACCGAGCTGAAGTCGGAGAACAGCTGGCTGGGCTTCCCCACGTCCGGGGAGTACCAGGTGACCGGCGGTATCCGGACCGACTTCGAGAACGGCTACGTCCGCTGGAACCGCACGAGCGGCACGACCACCCCGCAGAAACCGGACGAGCTCACCGCGCACCTGCGGACGGACCTCGCCGGTGACGTGAACGGTGACGGCCGCACCGACATGATCACGGTCTACGACTACGGGAACTCGTCGACCGGCATCCACGTCCTGACCGCCGAAACCGACGGCGGTATGCGTCCCCCGAAGGAGGTCTGGACGAGCAACCGGGCCACCTTCGACGCCGCCCGCGCCAAGTGGACGGCCGGCGACGTCAACGGCGACAAGCTCACCGACGTCATCGCGTTCTACGGCTACGCGGACGGGTCGGCCGCCATGTGGACGTTCGTCACGCAGAAGGACGGCGGGCTCGAGCTGCTCAAGAGCGCGGTCCTGCCGCCGAAGAGCTGGGACATGGAGCGGGTGATCTCCGTCCAGGCGGGTGACGTGAACGGCGACGGCCGGGCCGACCTGACCACCGTCTACGACTACGGCAACGCCCAGATGGGCCTGCACAAGTTCCTCGGCCGTGCCGACGGCGGGTTCGACATGCCCGTGCGCGGCTTCAACTCCGGTGACGGGAACTGGTGGGCCGAGAACGCCCGCTACACGATGGGCGACGCCAACGGCGACGGCCGGGCCGACCTGATCGCGTTCTACGGCTACGGCGCGGGCGCCGCCGCCCTGTTCACGTTCATCGCCGAGCCCGACGGCACCCTGGGCCGGCCGTTCAAGTCGTGGAACGTGCAAACGGGAAGCTGGGAGCTCGATCGCGTCGAGCTGACGAGCGGCGACTACAACGGTGACAAGCGCGCCGACGCCGCGGTGATGTACCGGCACGACGACGCTGTGACCGCCCTGCACACCTTCACGGCGCAGGCGGACGGCGGCTTCGGTGATCCCCTGGCGGGCTGGGAGACCCAGCCGGACGTCTGGGACGCCGCCGCCTCGGGGATGCCGCTCTCCGGTGACGCCGACGGCGACGGCCGGGCCGACATCCTGACCATGTACAACTACGGTTTCGGAGCCACCCGGGTGTTCACCTTCCCCTCCCGGGAGGACGGCACGTTCGAGAATCCGCAGCGCTCCTGGTACGCGGAGCCGGGCACATGGTGACGCCGGGCCGGTGACGCACCCGCGCGACCGGTGACCGACCGCCGCCGGGCCCCCGCTACGGGTGCCCGGCGGCGGTGCGCCGAGGAACAGGCGGTGAGCGCCGGACATGTTCGCCGGGTGTCCTGAGGCTCAACGTCGTCCGCGTCGGACGGAGACCGTGGCGCGCGTCGTCGACGACGACGTCGGTGGCGCCCGCGCCGACGGTGCCCCGGACGGCGGCGTCGCCGTCCTCCGCCGTCAGCAGTCGTCCACGTTGGTGGTTCCGGCGCCGGGCTGGACGTCGCCGGCATCGACGAGCCCCGTGATGCCTTCCCTGTCCACGCTCACGAAGATCCGTGCAAGGGCCGCGGACGCCGCTCACCCGCATTCGGTTCCCGACCCGGCGCGGATTACCCGAAGGCCCCTTTCCCGATGCATGGAAGGGCAGGGGAAGTGCCCGTACGACACCGAAAGGACCCCCTTCACAAAGACGCACGGAAATAGGGTCCGTATGTCACTCGCCGTCAGAAACCCGCTCGCCAGCCCGCCACGGGTGCGCTCCCCCGGGCCCCCAGGCCGCGCCCGCCACGAGACGGCCATGAATGGTCACGAGTCGTTCACACGCCATCGATTTTCGGCCCTGCCGTCCAACTGGCGACTGGTAGCGTGCCCATCGTTCCACCCCCACAGAACGAAGTAATCGATCCTTGGATTTCACTTTATGACTGGAACGCCGGACGAAACCCCCACCAACACGTTCGCCCCGGGCGGGCGCCGTCGGCACCGCAGGGCAAGAGTGAGCCGCATCGGCGCTCGACGGGCCCTCGTGCTCGCGATGGCCGTGCCCGTGGCCTCCGCCACGCTGGCCGGAACCTCGGCCTTCGCCGCCGACGACAGCACCACGACGGCGCAGGGCATCTCGGTCGACGGACTCGACGCCGACGACGCCCGGTTGGTCAAGAACCTCAACGAGCGCGTCGCCGACGAGCGTCTGGGCTCCGACGTCAGTGGCGTGGTGCTCGACGCCGACTCGGACACCGCCCTCTGGGACCACAACGGCTCCACCACGCTCATGCCGGCTTCCAACGCCAAGCTCGCCACGGCGACCACCGCACTGACGCTGCTGGGCGCGAACCACGAGTTCACCACGAAGGTCGTGTACGGCGACGGCACCCTCACCCTCGTCGGCGGCGGTGACCGCACCCTCACCGGCGACGACGTCGCCGAGCTGGCCAGGACGGCCGCCGACGGGCTCAAGGCCGCGGGTCTGTCCGGCGTCAAGGTCCGCGTGGACGACAGCCTGTTCGCCGCTCCGAGCCTCGCCAAGGGCTGGAACGAGGGCTACTACCCCACCGAGGTCACGCCGGTCCGTTCGCTCGTCGTCGACGGCGCCGCCGTACACGACACGTCGATCGACGCCGGCAACGTCTTCGCCGAGCAGCTCGCCGCGCAGGGCATCACCGTCGACGGCGACGTCAGCCGCGCGACGGCCAAGCAGTCCGACGTGCCCGTGGCGCAGCACAGGTCGGCGCCGCTGTCGGACATCGTCAAGCAGATGCTCAAGACGAGCGACAACAACATCGCCGAGACCCTGCTGCGGATGTCCGCAGTGGAGCTGGGGAAGCCGGCCACCTTCGAGAGCGGCGCCGAGCTCGTCCGCCAGGTGCTGAGCTCGTACGGGATCTCGCTCGACAACTTCGAGATGTACGACGGCAGCGGGCTCTCCCGTGCCGACCGCATCCCGGCCGCGACCCTCGCGCAGCTCCTCGACGCGATCACGGAGTCCCCCGCCCTGAGCTCGATCCTGGAGGGCCTGCCGGTCGCAGGCGAGGCCGGTTCCAGCCTCGGCCCGGAGTGGGGACGCTTCGACGACGCCAACTCCCAGTGCGCCGTCGGCAAAGTGCACGCGAAGACCGGCACGCTCACCGGGGCCATCGCCCTGAGCGGTGTCACGCGGACCGAGGACGGCGAGTGGAGGATCTTCTCCTTCATCGAGAACAACTCGTCGGCCGATCCGAGCGACATCAAGGACGCCATGGACGGCCTCGCCGCCACCGTGAACGGCTGCTGGTCCTGACCGGCCACCGCGTCTGACACCTCACCCCTCACGGTCCGTCCGCGCGCCGCCCACCTGCGGCGCGCGGACGGGTGAACCTTCCGGCCCCTCCCGCTCGTTGCCCCTGCGACAGCATGCAGCGCACGCGACTGTTTGAGGAGTTTCGGTGAAGGATCTCGCGGACTCGATCGAATCGGTGGAGCAACTCGCCACGGCCTGGCGGACCATGGTCCTCGACCGTGCCCCGGGTGCCGACGTACGTGACCTTCCGGGCATCGCGGTCCGGTGGGCGGACTGCCGTTTCGCCTTCTGGAACTGCGTCACGCTGACCGACGTGAAGGCCGACGCGGTACTCGTGGAACGGCGCCTGGCCGAGGCCGCGGACATCATGCGCGCCAAGCGGCGTCCCGGTTTCCTCTGGCTCTTCGAGGACCTCCTGGACGACGGGGCGCGGGCGGTCCTGGACGACGCGGCCGGGCGGGCGGGGCTCCGGCTCGCCTTCCCCGGCACCGGCATGGCCGGGGACCTGCTTCCCGTCGCCGATCCGGTCCACCCCGACCTGACGTTCGTGCGCGTCCGCTCCGACGACCAGCTGACCGCCTACGCGGATCTCAACTCGCGTGCCTACGGCTTCGACCTGGACGAGGGCCGCGACGGGCTCGTCGGCTCCGCACTCTGGAAGAACGACGTGCACGCCTATCTCGGCCTGCGCGACGGTGTCCCGGTCACCTGCGCCGGAGCGATGGCGGCCGAGGGCCGTCTCTTCGTCGCGCTCGTCGCCACGGACCCCGAGTGGCAGCGGCGGGGCTACGGCGAAGCCGTCACGAGGAAGGCACTGCACGAGGGCGGGCGGGCCACGGGTCTGACCCGTGCCACCCTGCACGCGACGGAGGCCGGGGCACCCGTGTACCCGCGCATCGGTTTCCGGCCGAACTCGCCGATCCGCTTCTACGGGCTGCGGGACGGAGCCTCAGCCGGAGGCCAGGCCGACGCGCGCGACGCGGTCCTCACCGCCCGCCCCGCATCCCACGGGCGCCCCGGGCGCTGACCCACCGCCCACGACCGCGGCCTCATCCACAGTTCCTCCACCGAGATTGACGGGTACGGCCGCCACCAGGGACGCAGCTCGGCCGACAGCCGAACGACAGCCGTGTTTTACGCCCGCCCGACCGCCGGCGCGACAGCATCTCGGCACGGTCTGAACGGCATGTGTCCCGGGGCCGTACCTCTCGGCAGATCATCACGCATCCACCCCGGAAGGGAACCCCAGCATGACCAGCGCATCGTTTCACCCCGCAGGACCGGCCCGTCGTACCGTCGTGGCGGCGGCCGGAGCGGCGGGGCTCGCCGTCGCGCTGACCGCGTGCGGCGGCTCGGACGACGACGCTTCGGACGACACCGGCGCCGCTCCCTCGGCCCCCGCCTCCGAGGAGGCGGACGGAGGCGGCGCGAACGCCGAAGCCGCGCTCGCGGCCACCGCCGACATCCCCGAAGGCGGCGGGAAGGTCTTCGCCGACCGGAAGGTGGTGGTCACGCAGCCCTCGGCGGGCGAGTTCAAGGCGTTCTCCGCCACGTGCACCCACCAGGGGTGCGCGGTGAAGAGCGTGTCCGACGGTGTCATCAACTGTCCCTGCCACAACAGCAACTTCTCGATCACCGACGGCAGCGTGCAGAGCGGTCCGGCGACCAAGCCGCTGCCCGCCGTGCAGATCACGGTCAGCGGGGACTCGATCCAGCTGGCCGGATGACGGTGCCGCGACGCCGGGCCCGGAGCCCGAGCCGGAGCCGGAATGTCGCACCCTCGCGTCCGGGTGATCGGCTCACCCCGTCCGCCCCGCCTCCACCACCTCCCTCGCCGTCGTCCGCAACGCCTCCACCGCCGCCCGGATCGACGGGCGGCGGTCGGCGTCCGCGCGCCATACGACGTACACGTGCCGCCGCACCCGCTGCTTCAGTGGCGCGGTGACGACCCCGTCGGGCGGATGACGTCCGAGCAGCGGGGGCGATGCACACACCGAGCCCCGCGGCGACCAGCCCGAGCTGGGTGTGGGTCTCGGCGGCGCGGTGGCCGATGACCGGCTCGATGCCCCTCGAGCGCAGCGTGAACATCAGCCATTCGTGACAGAACTCGCCCTCTCCCCACGTGATCCACTCGTCCTCGGCGAACTCCGCGAGGTCCACCTCGCCCCGGCCCACGAGCCGGTGGCCGGCCGGCAGGGCCACGTCGGCGGCGTCGTCCGGGAGCGGCGCCTTGACCAGGCCGTCGGGCAGCGGCATCGGCTTGTTGTACCAGTCGAGTACGACCGCCAGGTCGAGGTCACCGCGCACCACACCGTTGACGCCGCGCTCCGGCTCCAGCTCGCAGGAGCGGACGCGCAGCGCGGGGTACCCGGCGCGCAGGGCGACCAGTGCCGCGGGGAAGAGTCCGCGGGCGGCCGTCGGGAACGCCGACAGCCTCAGCTCGCCCACCACCTGCCCGCGATGCGCCTGTGCCGCCGCCCGGAACGAGGCGGCGCGGCCCGGTGGGAGGCGCACGTCAGACGTAGTTCCGGAGCTGCCCCGGCCCCGATCCCACCCCTGGCCCGACGGCGGCCGCGACCGCGTCCGCGAGCGGCCCGATGTCGCCTTCCGTCAGCGTCGAGACCGTGATCCGGATGCCGGGCGGGGCGCTCACGCGGAAGCGTGCGCCCGGCGCCACGGCCCAGCCGGCGTGCAGCAGCCGGGCCACAGCGCCCGTCTCGTCCGGCACCGGGATCCACACGTTCATGCCGCTGCGTCCGTGCGCGGCGACCCCGCGGTCGGCGAGGGCGCCGAGGAGCCGGTCACGGCGCCGCCCGTACACCGCCGCCACCGCGTGCGCGTCCACCGCGCCGTCCGCCCACAGCCGGGCCACCGCCCGCTGGGTGATGCGGCTGACCCAGCCGGGGCCCAGCCGCTGCCGCCCGCGGACCCGGTCGAGCGTGACGGCGTCCCCGGTGAGGACGGCGAGGCGCAGGTCGGGGCCGCACGCCTTGGCGGCCGAGCGGACGAAGGCCCAACTGTGCGTGGTACCGGCGAGCGGATGCAGGGGCAGGTCGACGATGCGGTGACCGTGGTCGTCCTCGATCAGCAGCGTCCGAGGGTGATCGCGCAGCACGGACCGCAGGGCACGCGCGCGCGTGGCGCTCACCGCGGCGCCGGTCGGGTTCTGCGCGCGGTCCGTGACGACCAGGGCGCGGGCGCCGCCCTCGAGGACCCGGCGCACGTCGTCGGGCAGCGGACCCTCGTCGTCGACGCCGACGGGGACCGTGCGCAGGCCGAGTGCGGGGACGAGGTCGAGGAGACTGCCCCAGCCCGGGTCCTCGACGGCGACGGCGTCACCTGGCCTGAGATGGGTCGTCAGGACCCGCTCCATGGCGTCCAGCGACCCGGACGTGACGGCCACGGGCCCGTCCGGCACCCCGTCGGCGTCGAGTTCGGCCCGCGCGCGGCGCACCAGGTCCGGCTCCACCGGGTCGTCCCCGTACAGCACCGGTTCCCTGTCGCCCTGCTCGGCCGCCGCGGCGAACACCGGTCCCAGCGCGGGCAGCAGCCCGGGGTCCGGGTTGCCCGCGGACACGTCGCGCACGCCCTCCGGTACCTCGACCCTGATGAACTCGCGCCCGGTGGTGGCCGGCTTCGCGCGCACCCGGCTGCCCCGGCGCCCGGCCGTCTCGATGACCCCGCGCTCACGCAGGGTGCGATAGGCGGCGGCGACCGTGTTCGGGTTCACTCCCAGTCGCTCGGCCAACTCCCGCATCGGCGGCAGTGGTTGACCGGGCTCCAGCTCCCCGGAGCCCACCGCACGCTCGACGCTCGCGGAAATCTCCGCTGCGCCCCGCCCTGTGATCCGATACTCTCCTAGCACAAAGCCGATTATGCACTAGTGCAATGGAGAGCGCCATGCAGGGGACCACGGAGACGCACACGCCACCGCAGCCCGGCACCGCCTACCCGCCCACCGACCGCACCGTCCCCACCCGCTCCCCCGACCGGGCCTCCTACGACAGGGAACTGGTGCACTCGATACTCGACGAGGGCTACGTCTGCCATCTCGGCTTCGTCCGCGACGGCGCCCCGGTGGTGCTGCCGACGCTCTACGGCCGGGTCGGCGAGCGGCTCTACGTCCACGGCTCGACGGGCTCGCGCCCCCTGCGGATGACGGGCGCGGCCGACCCGGGGCTGCCGGTGTGCCTGACGGTGACGCACGTGGACGCGCTGGTGCTGGCCCGCTCGGCGTTCCACCACTCGATCAACTACCGGTCGGTGGTGGTGCACGGCACCGCGTACGAGGTGACGGACCCCGAGGAGAGGCGCACGGCCCTGGACGCCCTGGTCGACCACGTCGTCCCCGGCCGCTCCCGCGACTCCCGGCCGGCCAACAAGAAGGAGCTGGCCGCCACCGCCGTGATCCGCCTCGATCTGAACGAGGTCTCCGCCAAGCTCCGCACCGGCGGTGTGAACGACGAGCCCGAGGACCTCGCCCTCCCCCACTGGGCCGGCCTCGTCCCGCTGCGCAAGGGCTACGACGCCCCGGTCGCCGACGCGGACCTGGCCTCCGGCACCGGCGTGCCCGACTACCTGTCGGCCCTGTGACGTCGGCGCATCCGTCCGACGGCGGCCAGGAGAGTGCCCCGGGGCTCTCAATCTGAGCGCGTGTCCGGGCGCGCGTCCCGGCGGGGCAGTGCGCAGGGGGCGTGCCGTTGGGGCGTTCGCTCCGGTCGGCGACCTTGCGACCGGGTGCACCGGCAGGGGCGGACGACGGTCCCGCCCCTGCCGGGCGAAGGGGGCCTCTCCCGCCGAGAGGCCCCCGCCGTCACGCCGGCGCCGACCGCGTCCGCGCCTCCCGGGTCTCCGCCACCGCGAGTCCCGCGACCGAGCCGAGCATCAGCAGGGTGCCGGCGAGCGTCGCCACCGTGAGGTGCTCCCCGAGGAGCAGGACGGCGAGGACCGCCGCGCTGACCGGCTCCAGCAGCATGATCACGGAGACGGTGGCGGACCGGACGACGGCCGCGCCGGCGAAGTAGAGCCCGTAGGCGAGGGCGGTCGGGATGGCGGCGACGTACGCCAGGAGCCACAGGAGGCGGGCCGGTTCGGCGGTGTGCGGCACCAGGCCCTCGGCGAGGGCGAACGGCAGCAGGCAGAGACTGGTGACGGCGAACGCCCCGACGGACGTACTGGCGCCGTCCGCCCCGCCGCCCCGTCCCCACCAGCGGGTGAGCAGCGTCATCACCGAGTACCCGGCTGCGGACAGCAGTGCGAGGAGCACGCCCGACGGGCGGACGGTCGTACTGCCGCCGCCGAGGACGAGCACCACGAGTCCCGCGAGCGCACCGGCCACGGCGGCGGCCCCGCCCCGGCCCAGGTGCTCCCCGAGGGCGAGGCGCGCGCCGAGCGCGATCAGCACCGGGCCCGCGCCGAGCGTGACGACGGTGGCCACGGCGAGCCCGGTGGACTGCACCGCGGCGAAGTAGGCGGTCTGGAACACCGCGAGGCCGAGGCCGGTGACGACGGCCCGCAGCGCCTTGCGGGCGAACGGCTCGCGTACGGCCGTGCGCGTCCGCCGGCGCAGCGGATGGACGGCGAGCAGCAGCACGAGCCCGGCCGCGCACCGCCAGAACGACAGGGCGACGGGCCCCATGTCGCTGGCCCGGTAGACCAGCGAGGCGGCGGCGCCGGCGGTGCCCCAGGCGGCACCGGCGACGATCAGACAGAGGAGGCCACGCCCGACGGGCAGGCCGGAGACGGCATTCGATACGGCATTCGACACGAGTTCTCTCCGCAGACGCGCACGGGGCGCGGGAGTTCGAAGCGGCCCCGGAAGGACCGGAGGCGCGAGGACTGCGTCTGCGGGCAGCACCGTCCGGCCCGGCGACAAGGCGCCGGGCTGGTCACAGGGGCCCGCCTCAGGCGGCCGGAGGCGGGAGGACGAGTGCGTCGGAATGCATGATCAGCACTTTAGGCCGCCGTTTCCCGGCTGGACAACTCCCTTTCCCCTCCGCCGCCCGCCACGGGGTCCGGGGAGCCCTTCGCGGGCGTCGACGACTGGGCGATGAAGGCGCCCACCAGGACCACGACGCCGCCGATGATCTGCGGGGGCGACAGGTGCTCGCCGAGCAGCACCCAGGCCAGGACGGTCGCGATGACCGCTTCGAGGCACGCCACGACGCCCGCGACCTGCGGTGAGAGGCGGCGCACGGCGACGATGCCGGTGACGTAGGCGAGGACCGTGGCGATGAGCACGATCCAGGCCAGCAGCAGGGCGGCGGCGACGGGTGTGCCGTCCATCGGGACGGCGTGGGTGAGGAGGGACCAGTCCATCGACCAGGGGCGGGCCACCACGGTGAGCACGGCGGCCCCGACGAGCAGGCCGTAGGCGATGACGCCGAGCGGGTCGGGCGCCTCGTCACCGGCGTCACTGCCCTGGTCGGACAGGACGAAGTAGCCGACCTGGCAACAGGCCGCGCCGAGCGCGAGCAGCAGTCCGACGGCGTCGAAGCGCAGCCCCGACCAGACCTCCACCACGCAGGCGAGCCCGCCGACCGCGAGGACCACGCCGAGCGCCGCGGCCCGCGTCACGGGCCGTCGTTGCACGAACCGCACCCAGCCGAGGACGAGGGCGGGTGCCAGGTACTCGACGAGCAGTGCGACGCCCACGGGGATACGGGAGATGGCGGCGAAGTAGCAGGCCTGCACACCGGCCACGGCGAGCAGGCCGAACCCGGCGAGCAGACCGGGCCGGCGGCGCAGCAGGGCGCGGTGGCGCACGGCGAGCGGCAGCATCACCAGGGCCGCGCCGGCCACGCGCAGCCAGACCACGTGGAGCGGGTCGAGTCCCGCCTCGATCAGCGGCTTCGCCGCGACCCCGGACCCTCCGAAGGCGACCGCGGACGCGAGCGCCAGGCCGAGCCCGGCGCCCTTTCCGCGGCTGCCGCGAGCGCTGTCAGACGTATGCACCGGCACATGATGACAGGGGACGACATGACCGTCACCTCCAATGACCCCTGTCTCGCCGACTGGACACGGCCGGGGCACGACCGAGGGCGGGCCGGGGCGGGCTCAGGCCGTCGCCTCGAAGTGGTCGTCCACCCGGGCGAGTACGGCCTGTGGCTCGACGGCGGCACGGGCGAGCACCTCGACGGCACGCGCCCGCGGGTCGGCGACGAGCGCGGCGAGCAGGTCGACGCCGCAGGCACCGGCCGCCCCGCGCCGTTCGGCGCGTGCGCAGGCGGCTTCCACGGCCGCGGCGGCCAGCGGCGAGAACCCCGCGGCACCGGTCACCACGGGTACGGCGCCGGAGTCCTCGACGGCGGCCTGCCAGCGCAGGCCGTAGCCGATGCTGCGCTGCACGAGGTAGCCGAGGAGCCGGGCGACCCGCGGCCCCTCACCGAGGACGGTACGCGCCTCGGGGTCGTACTCCAGGAGGGAGTGCAGCAGGTGGGCCGTGTCGATCTGCCGGTCTCCGTCCCGCACGGCTCTGCGACGGGCCCCGGAGACCACCGGCGCCAGTTCCGCGCTGAACCGGGCATCGGCGTCGGTGCCGTCCGGGCGCCGGCCGCGCTGCTCGCCGGCCGACTGCCGGGGGATAGGGGATTGCACACCCCTAGCTCATCAGTCCCTCGAGACCGGGTCATCCCCGAAGGGGAGCATTTCGGCATCCCGCCCAGAGGCTACCCACCCGGCCGGAATCTCCTCCTTACGGATGAGATCAAGCCCTTTCGCCCTCCCGGGCGGGCGCCGTCTTGCCGCACTCAGACTCAGTACGTGCACGGTGGACGCGACGCCCCGGAGGAGGAGCCGCCCGCCGCCCTGCGCGGGGAGGGGCGGCACGACCACGACGAGAGCCCCCGCCCGCGCGCGTGGTTCCCGCCCGGGTGTTCGGCTGGGATCGCTTCGACGCAGCGGTGACAAGACGGGCCGGCCGAGCACGCCCGCACGCGACGGTGCCCCGCGGATCGCTCCGCGGGGCACCTGCCCACTCCGCCCCTCCGGGTCAGTCCTCGTCGGCGAGGATCAGGTACAGCTTCTTGCGGGCGTCGCCGATGACGGCGAGCGCCTTCTCCCGCTGTTCCTTGCTGCCGGTCTTCCAGACCTGGCCGAAGGCCTCCATCAGTCCGAAGCCGGCCTGCCGGATGTCGTTCAGGGCCTCCCAGTCGACGCCCCGCGAGGCCTCTTCCCAGGGCGCCTCCGGACCCTCCTCGGCGGCGGTGCGGCCCGCCTCGGTGAGCGCGAAGAGCTTCTTGCCGCCCTCACTCTCGCTGGCGATCAGCCCCTCGTCCTCCAGCAGTTGGAGCGTGGGGTACACCGAACCGGGGCTGGGCTTCCACGCCCCGCCACTGCGCTCGGCGATCTCCTGGATCATCTCGTAGCCGTGCATCGGCCGGTCCTTCAGGAGGGCCAGGATCGACGCCCGTACGTCGCCGCGCCGCGCCCTTCCCCGCGGACCGCCGCGCCCCCGGCCGCCCCAGGGCCCTCCGTGACCGAAGCCCGGGCCGAAGGGGCCGCCGCCGTGACCGCCGCCGGGGCCACCCGGCCCGAAGGGACCGAAGGCCGCACGCCGGCCGTCGAAGCCGCCGTGACCGAAGGGGCCGCCTCCTCCGCGGCCGTGTCCGCCGTGTCCGCCGTGTCCACGCTCGTATCCGTGGCTGCGCATCGCCATCACTCCATCCAGTCGTTGATCGATCACGATGCTTCAACGATATATCGGAAGACATCGGCTGACAAGCCACCGGCGAACGTCTCACTCCGGGTCGACGGTCCGTCCCGGCGAACCGGGCCCCGCACGCACCGCACCTGCTCCCCGTCACAAAACCGGTCCAGTACTCGCGCATTGGCCTTGGTCCGCGGTTCCGCCAAGCGGCTAGCGTCGGAGCATGCGCATCCGAATCGTCGACGCCTTCACCGACCGGCCCTTCGCCGGCAATCCCGCCGGGGTCCTGCTCCTCGACGCCTTCCCGGACGACGACCGGCTCCAGCGGATCGCCCTGGAGGTCAACCACGCCGAGACCGCGTTCGCCCACCGCCTGCCCGAGGGCGGCGAGGCCGACTGGGCGCTGCGCTGGTTCACGCCGGCCACGGAGGTCGCGATGTGCGGCCACGCCACGCTCGCCACCGCCCACGTCATGCACACCACCGGCGCCCACGAAGGTCCGGTGCGGTTCGCCACCCGCAGTGGCGTCCTCGTCGCGACGCCCCGCGAGGACGGCTCGATCACCCTGGACTTCCCGACCGCGCCGCTCACCCGGGTCGAGCCGCCCGCGGGCGTCGCCGAGGCCCTGGGCGCCGAACCCCTCGCCGTCCTCGACACCGGCCCGGACGTGGGGGACCTGCTGATCGAGGTCTCCGACGAGAAGACGGTCCACGGCCTGACGCCGGACCACAGGGCGCTGGCGGCCCACTCCGCGCGCGGCGTCATCGCCACCGCCCGTGCGGAGGACCCCGCGCGTGGCTACGACTACGTCTCCCGCTGCTTCTTCCCGAACGTCGGCATCGACGAGGACCCGGTCACCGGCAGCGCCCACACGGCCCTCGCGCCGTACTGGTCCGAACGCCTCGGCCGCCCCGGCCTCACCGGGCTGCAGGCATCGCCCCGCTCCGGCCGCGTCCGCACGGAACTGCGCGGTGAACGCACACTGCTGAGCGGGCACGCGGTGACGGTGATCGACGGAGAGCTGCTGGCCTGACCCCGCGGAGGGGGCGTGGGCGAGAGGCGCCTGTGCCGCCCGCTCCCCTTCACGCCGTCGGCAGCCAGTCCACCTTCCCGGCCAGCAGCGCGTAGCCGACGAAGGCCCCGATGTCGAGCAGCGAGTGCGCCACCACCAGCGGACCCACGCGTCCCCACCGGCGGTAGAGGTACACGAACACCACGCCCATCACCATGTTGCCGATGAAGCCGCCGATGCCCTGGTAGAGGTGGTACGACCCCCGCAGCACCGAGCTGGCCGCCAGTGACGCGCCGGGACTCCAGCCGAGCTGGTCGAGCCGGCGCAGCAGGTAGCCGACGACGATGACCTCCTCCAGGACCGAGTTCTGCACCGCCGACAGAATCAGCACGGGGTGCTTCCACCACACGTCGGGCAGTGCCTCGGGCACCACGGTGAGGTTGAAGCCGAACCCCCGGGCGGCCAGGTAGAAGGCGATACCGGTACTGCCGATGACCGCGGCGACGGCGGCCCCGCGGCCCAGGTCCGGCCACGGACGGCCGCGGTCGAAGCCGAGTGTGCGCAGGCTCCGCCCCTCCCGCAGCAGGAAGTGCGCGACGAGGGCGACCGGGACGAGTGCCGTGGTGATCCCGAAGAGCTGCCACGCCAGGTCCAGCCAGGGACGGCCCGGGGCCGCGGAGGCGTTGAGGGTGGCCGCCTGGTCCTTGAGTCCGCCGGGGCGGGTGACCGAGCCGACGAAGCTGATGAGGGCGGACACCCCGCTGGCGCCGAGCGACAGCGCCAGGACGAGCAGCGTCTCGTCACGCAGGGTCCGTCGCGAGAGCCGCTCCCGAGGAACCGGTTCCCCACGCCCCGTCCTCTCCCGAGCCGGACTCTCCTCACCGACCGGCTTCTCGCCACGAACCGGCCTCTCGCCACGAACCGGCCTCTCGCCACGAACCGGCTTCTCGTCACCGACCGGCTTGTCGCCGCGAACTGGCTTCTGAGGGAACGAATCGTCCACCGGGCCCGCCTCCGCCATGCACACCTGCCTCCAGCTGGGACGTCACAGCTTGCCCGATCGGTATGAGGCGGCGCGCGGCGGGGGCGGGCCCGGCGGGCGTGGCGGGGCTCAGCCCAGCCGCGCCGGCTCCGGCAGACCCACCGGCCACAGGTGCACGGGATGGCCCTCGCGCATGAGCTCGACGTAGCGGCGGGTCGTGGCGGCCAGCGCGGCCTCCCGGGACAGGCCGGCCTCCAGTGCCCGGTGGAAGGTGGCCGCCTGCCAGGACGCGCCGTTGACCCGGCGCCGGCACCGCTCCTCGATCACGCCGAGGTACAGGTCCCGGTCGGCGGGCTCGACGCCCCACGCGTCCAGCCCGGCCTCGGCGAGCGGCAGCAGCTCGTCGCGTACGAGGACGGCGGCGTCGACCTCGGTGGTACCGCCCAGCCGGCCGCGCCGGGGCCACTCGAAGCGGGCGTCGATGCCGTGGCGGCACGCGGCCTCGAAGTTGGCGGCGGCGGCCTCGAACGGCAGCCGGGTCCACACCGGCCGGGGCTCCTCGGCGAGCGCGCGGACGACGCCGTAGTAGAAGGCCGCGTTGGCCATGACGTCGGTGACGGTGGGGCCGGCGGGCAGGACGCGGTTCTCCACGCGCAGGTGCGGGGAGCCGTCGGCGATGTCGTAGACGGGGCGGTTCCAGCGGTAGACGGTGCCGTTGTGCAGGACGAGTTCGGAGAGCGAGGGCACGCCACCGGCGTCCAGGACCTCCAGCGGGTCCTCGTCGTCGCAGATCGGCAGGAGGGCCGGGAAGTAGCGCCGGTTCTCCTCGAACAGGTCGTACGCCGAGGTCACCCACCGCTCACCGAACCAGGTGCGCGGTCGGACACCCTGGGCCTGGAGCTCGGGCGGGCGGGTGTCGGTGGACTGCTGGAACAGCGGGGGACGGGACTCGCGCCACAGCTCGCGGCCGAACAGGAAGGGCGCGTTGGCGCCGACGGCGATCTGTGCGGCGGTGACCGCCTGGGCCGCGTTCCACACATCGGCGAAACGGTCCGGGGTGACCTGGAGATGCAGCTGCACCGAGGTACAGGCCGCCTCGGGAGCGATGGACTTCGAGGTACAGGTCAGGCGCTCGACCCCCTCGATCTCAAGGGTGAAGTCCTCGCCGCGGGCGGCCACGATCTGCTCGTTGAGCAGGGCATAGCGATCGACGTCGGAGAGATTGGAGGAGACCAGGTCGTCCCGGTCCAGTGTGGGCAGAATTCCGATCATCGCGATGCTGGCGTCGACCTCGCCGGCCTTTCGGTCCGCATATGCCAGTGCCGTGCGGATCTCCTCGGCGAGGCGGTCGAATACCCGGCCGCCCAGTCGATGTGGAGCAATGTTGACTTCCAGGTTGAACATGGCGAGTTCTGTTTGGAAGTCGCGGCTCGCGATGCGTTCGAGGACTTGCGCATTCAACATTTTCGGCATCCCGTCGGCACCGACGAGATTCAATTCGATCTCCAGCCCCATCAGGTTCTTCGGGCGATCGAACCGCTTCTCCGCCAGAAGCCGCTCCAGGCCCGTCAGGCACCGCTGGAGCTTCTCGCGGTAGCGCTGGCGATCGGACAGGTCGAACTGACCTGCCACGACCTTCTCCCCCATGGAAGAGTCCCTTCTAGAAGCGGCGCGTCGAAGATCCGGCCGCCGGTGGCCGGTCAGGTGGGATGATGCCCAGCCGATGCGATCGATAACGCCTCCGGACCGGCCCGGCACCCGCTACTCTGTGCCGAGGTGACCAGTGGCACATTCACCGGGCATGGCACGTCGATCAGTCCCCTGCCCGGTAACTCGTGAAAAACGCCGACGACAATGGGCCGACCCCTCGGTGAACATTCCCCGAGGTCATCGTCGTACACCCGGTCCGAAATACGGAGGATTCCCGCATATCGACGACCGAATGCAACCTTGTACTGGTTGCCGGAATCGGCTAGTCGAAACACAGTCTGAACACATGTCGTATAAACTCCGCGGACAAGGCAGACGACCGGCGCCCACGGTCGACGGATCCTGCCGCCGAGTTGACGCGCGGCAGGCCTCACCCCCTTCTCGGTTCTCGGACCCGGCCCCTGCCTCCCCAGCCCCGTGAGCTGACAGCGTCGTCCGCCCCGCTCCGCCCTCGCGCCACCGTGCCTTCGAATGAGAGGCGACCCATCATGCCCCTGCACGTCCCCCCGGCTCCCGCGCCCGCCCTGCGCTCCGTCCTCACCGCTCTCTCCTCTCCCACCGCGGTCCGCGAGGCCCGGACTCCCTCCCTGCTCGGCGCCCAGGGACCCGCCACGCCCGAACTACCGCTGCCCGTGCACGTCCTGGACCGGATCACGGCGGAGGGCGTGACGGCGACGCGACTGACCGGATGGCGGTTCCTCATCCGCTGCGGCGACCGGGCGGTGGCGGCGGCGGAGACCATGCTGACCCCCGACGGCTGGGCGTTCTCACACTTCTTCGAGGGCCCCTACGTCGCCTCCACCGAGCGCGCGCTGCGGCAGGCCGAATCGGTCCCCCAGGCCTACCAGCCACGTCTGCTGTCGGTCCCCGGGCTGTACATGCTCACGCTGTGGCTGCACGGCGACTGCACCGCGGACGCCGCCGTCGGACACCCCGCGGCCACCGACCTGCTGGTACCACTGGCACCGGCCCCTCCCGGCATCGCGGCCCACCGGCCGCACCGGGTCTCCGAACTGCTGCCCGTACTCACCCACCGGGTGACGCCGACCCGGCTGCTTCGCTCCCCCGCCTGACCCGCCCCGCCCGCCCGCGCGGACTAGCCTCATCCGGCCACGCCGAACCACCCGAAATGACAGTGCAGTTGAGATGAACCGTCCGCGCGGGTGATGCGTCATCAACCTGTGAGAAGCGGTACTGCGAAATACCTGCGGATCGACGCCCGTGGGGCAACACTGGGTCAGCACCGACCAAGACAACGGGGGGCGGCCATGAACGACGCTTCACGCCGCAAGACAGCCAAGACAGCGAACGCGCCCGCAACAACAGACCGAGAGACCCCACTCATGTGTCAGCACCAGCCACCGTGCCCCTCAGCCGACTCCGCCGACCGGGAATCCGCCCGCCTCGTGGCGCACCACCCGGAACAGGGCTGGAGCCTGCTGTGCAACGGTGTGGTCCTCTTCGAGGACACCGGCGAGCTCCTGCCGGACGGCCGGGCCATCGCCCCGCACCGCCCCGTCGGAGCGGGCCTGACGACCGCCGCCTGAGCACAGGCCGGGCGGCGTGTCACCACTGCGCCCGGTGAACCACGGGGCCGGCCCGCAGACACCTCTGCGACCGGCCCCGACGCGTGTCCGGCGCCGGTCACTCCCCGCGGCTCACCGTGCCTCACGGTCATGGCCCGGCACGGAACTCGTGTCCGCTCGAGCACGGCGCCGCCCGCTGCGGCGCCCCTGACGCGGCGGTCGCGGCCGTAGGGCACACGGGCGTGCGGACAACTCGACAGGCACGCGGACATACCGAGGCATGCGCGTACGGCGGCCGTGCCGCGCGGTACGGGAGCCGGCGGCACCCGGAACGTCCCCGTGCCGTCGGCTCCCGCCCGCCCGTACCGCGCCGTACGGTGCGGGCGGTCCCGCTCAGCTCTTCTTCATGAGCCCCTCGAGGGCGATGTTCAGTTCGAGGACGTTCACCCGCGGCTCGCCGATGAAGCCGAGGGTGCGGCCCTCGGTGTGCCGGTCGACGAGCCCCCGTACCTCCGCGACGGGCAGGCCGTTCTCCCGGGCGACCCGGGCAACCTGCAGGCCGGCGTAGCGCGGGGAGATGTGCGGGTCCAGCCCCGAACCGGAGGAGGTCACCGCGTCGGCGGGGACGTCCGACCGCTCGACGGTGTGACCGGGCACCGAGTTGTCCTTGATGACGGCGGCCTGCGCCGCCCTCACCTGCGCGACGAGTTCCGGGTTGTCGGCGGCCAGGTTGGTGGCGCCGGACAGGATGAGCCGGTACCCGGTGTTGACGGTGTTCTCCCCCAGTCCGTTGGCGGGGCGGCCCTGGAACCACTTCAGGTCCGGTTCCGGGGTCTCCTGACCCGGCTTCAGCGGCAGGTGGTACGCCTGCCCGATCAGCGAGGAGCCCACGACGCGGCCGTCCGCCGAGACCTGCGAGCCGTTCGCCTTGTCGTGGAACAGGGCCTGGGCGACGCCCGTGACCACCAGGGGGTAGAGGACGCCGGTCACCAGGGTCAGCACGAGGAGGGCGCGCAGGCCGGCCCCGAGCAGCCGGGCGGTGTTCGATACCGAGTTGTTCATGGCGGTCAACCGATTCCGGGGATGAGGGACAGGAGCACGTCGATGATCTTTATGCCGATGAAGGGGGAGATCAGCCCTCCGATTCCGTAGACCGCGAGGTTGCGCCGGAGCATCCGGTCCGCGCCCATCGGCCTGTACCGCACGCCGCGCAGGGCGAGCGGCACCAGCGCCACGATGATCAGTGCGTTGAAGACGACCGCCGACAGGATCGCGGAGTCCGGCGAGGACAGGCGCATGATGTTGAGCTTGTCCAGGCCGGGGTAGACCGCCGCGAACAGCGCCGGGATGATCGCGAAGTACTTGGCGACGTCGTTGGCGATGGAGAACGTGGTGAGCGCGCCCCGGGTGATGAGGAGCTGCTTGCCGATCTCGACGATCTCGATGAGCTTGGTCGGGTCGGAGTCGAGGTCGACCATGTTGCCGGCCTCCTTGGCGGCCGACGTGCCGGTGTTCATCGCCACCCCGACATCGGCCTGCGCGAGCGCGGGCGCGTCGTTGGTGCCGTCGCCGGTCATCGCGACGAGCTTGCCGCCCGCCTGCTCACGCTTGATCAGGGCCATCTTGTCCTCGGGCGTGGCCTCCGCGAGGAAGTCGTCGACACCCGCCTCGTCGGCGATCGCCCTGGCCGTCAGCGGGTTGTCGCCCGTGATCATGACGGTCTTGATGCCCATGCGCCGCAGCTCCTCGAACCGCTCCCGCATGCCCTGCTTGACGACATCCTTCAGATGGATCACCCCGAGGACGCGGGCACCGTCGCCGTCCTCCACGGCGACCAGCAGGGGAGTACCGCCCGCCGCGGAGATGCCGTCGGCCAGCCGCTCCGTCTCCTCGGCGACCTCGCCGCCGCACTCGCGCACCCAGGCCATCACCGACCCGGCCGCGCCCTTGCGGATCCTCCGGCCGTCGACGTCGACGCCGGACATGCGGGTCTGTGCGGTGAACGTGATCCATTCGGCGCCGGTCAGCTCGCCCTGATGCCGCTCACGCAGCCCGTACCTCTCCTTGGCGAGGACGACGACCGAACGGCCCTCGGGCGTCTCGTCGGCCAGCGAGGAGAGCTGCGCGGCGTCCGCGACCTGGGCCTGCGTCGTGCCGCGCACCGGCACGAACTCCGCCGCCCGCCGGTTGCCCAGCGTGATCGTGCCGGTCTTGTCCAGCAGCAGCGTGGAGACGTCCCCGGCTGCCTCGACGGCGCGGCCCGACACGGCCAGGACGTTGCGCTGGACCAGGCGGTCCATGCCCGCGATGCCGATCGCGGAGAGCAGGGCGCCGATGGTGGTCGGGATCAGGCAGACCAGCAGTGCCACCAGCACGACCAGCGTCAGCCGTGTGCCCGCGTAGTCGGCGAAGGGCGTCAGCGTGGCGCAGGCCAGCAGGAAGACGATGGTCAGCGAGACCAGCAGGACGTTCAGCGCGATCTCGTTCGGCGTCTTCTGCCGTGCCGCGCCCTCGACCAGGTGGATCATCCGGTCGATGAAGGTCTCGCCCGGCTTGGTGGTGATCCGCACGACGACGCGGTCGGAGAGGACCTTCGTCCCGCCGGTCACGGCACTGCGGTCGCCGCCCGACTCCCGGATGACGGGCGCCGACTCGCCGGTGATGGCCGACTCGTCGACCGAGGCGACGCCTTCGACGACGTCGCCGTCCCCGGGGATGACGTCACCGGCCTCGCACACCACCAGGTCGCCGACGCGCAACTCGGTGCCGGGAACGGTACTCCCGTCGACCCGGCGGGCGACCGTGTCGGTCCTGGCCTTGCGGAGCGTGTCCGCCTGCGCCTTGCCACGGCCTTCGGCGACGGCCTCCGCCAGGTTGGCGAAGAACACGGTCAGCCAGAGCCAGGCGCTGACGGTCCACCCGAACCAGTCCCCCGGGTCCGTGAAGGAGAAGACGGTGGTCAGCACGGAGCCGATCCACACCACGAACATCACGGGCGACTTGACCACCGCCCGCGGATCGAGCTTGCGGAACGCCTCGGGCAGCGAGGCGACCAGTTGCGCGGGCGTGAAGAGCCCGGCGCCGGCCCGGCCCTCGGCGGACGCCCGGCCGGTGGGTAGGTCGCTGTGCGGCGCCCGGTTCCCGGTGGCTGTGGACATGGAGTCCTCGTGCTTCCGTATACGGGCCTCTTGGCTCCGGGCCTCTTGGCTCCGGGCCTCTTGGCTGTGGGTCTTTGGGCTGCGGTTCTTCGGGCTGTGGGTCTTCTGGCCCCGAGCCCTCTGCACGGAACGGGTCATCACGCCAGCCCTTCGGCCAGCGGCCCCAGGGCCAGCGCCGGGAAGTAGGTGAGACCGGCGATGATCAGGATCGCGCCGACCAGCAGGCCGGTGAACAACGGCTTCTCGGTGCGCAGGGTGCCCGCGGTGGCCGGCACCGGCTGCTGCCCGGCCAGCGAGCCCGCCAGGGCCAGGACGAACACCATGGGGAGGAAGCGGCCGAGCAGCATCGCGAGCCCGGTCGTGGTGTTGAACCAGTCGGTGTTCGCGTTCAGGCCGGCGAAGGCCGAGCCGTTGTTGTTCGCGGCGGAGGTGAAGGCGTACAGGACCTCGGAGAAGCCGTGGGCGCCGGGGTTGAGCATCGAGTCCGGCGGGGTCGGCAGGGCCATCGACAGCGAGGTGAACACCAGCACCAGCGCCGGAGTGATCAGGATGTGGACGGCCGCCAGCTTGATCTCGCGGGGGCCGATCTTCTTACCGAGGTACTCGGGCGTTCGCCCGACCATGAGCCCTGCGATGAAGACCGCGATGACCGCCATGACCAGCATGCCGTAGAGCCCGGATCCGACACCGCCGGGCGCGATCTCGCCCAGCATCATGCCCAGCATCGTGATGCCGCCGCCGAACCCGGTGTACGACGAGTGGAAGGAGTCGACGGCGCCGGTGGAGGTGAGCGTGGTGGTCACCGCGAAGATCGACGAGCCGCCGACCCCGAAGCGCAGTTCCTTGCCCTCCATGGCGCCGCCGGCGATCTGCAGCGCGCCCTCGTGGTGGGCGAACTCGGTCCACATCATCAGGGCGACGAAGCCGGCCCAGATGGCGGCCATGGTCGCGAGAATCGCGTAGCCCTGGCGCGCCGAGCCGACCATGACGCCGAAGGTCCGGGTCAGGGAGACCGGGATGAGCAGGATCAGGAAGATCTCGAACAGGTTCGTGAACGGCGTCGGGTTCTCGAACGGGTGCGCACTGTTGGCGTTGAAGTAGCCACCGCCGTTGGTGCCCAGTTCCTTGATGACCTCCTGCGAGGCGACGGCGCCGCCGTTCCACTGCTGCGGGCCGCCCATGAACTGACCGACCTCGTGGATACCGGAGAAGTTCTGGATCACCCCGCAGGCGACCAGCACGAGCGCGCCGACGACGGCGAGCGGCACCAGCACCCGCGTGACCCCGCGCACCAGGTCCGACCAGAAGTTGCCCAGCTCCCCGGTGCGGGCGCGCGCGAAGCCCCGGACGAGGGCGACGGCGACCGCCATGCCGACGGCCGCGGAGACGAAGTTCTGCACGGCCAGGCCGGCGGTCTGCACGACATGGCCCATCGTCTGCTCGCCGTAGTACGACTGCCAGTTGGTGTTGGCCACGAAGGACGCGGCGGTGTTGAAGGCCTGCGCCGGCTCCACGGAGTCGAAGCCGAGCGAGCCCGGCAGGACGCCCTGGACGCGCTGGAGCAGGTAGAGGAAGAGGACGCCGGCGAACGAGAAGGCGAGCACGCCGCGCAGATACGCGGTCCAGCCCATCTCCGTCTCCGGATCGGCACCGATGCCCTTGTAGATCCACTTCTCGACCCGCAGGTGCCGGGGAGAGGAGTAGACCCGGGCCATGTAGGTGCCCAGGGGCGCGTGCGCGATCGCCAGCGCGCCGATGAGGGCCGGCACTTGGAGCACGCCGGCGGTGACGGGACCCATGTGACTCTCAGAACCTCTCCGGGAAGATCAGGGCGAGGACGAGATAGCCCAGCAGGGCGACGGCCACGAGCAGGCCGACGACGTTCTCGGCGGTCACAGCTTCGTCACCCCCTTGGCGGCGAGAGCCACCAGCGCGAAGACCGCGATCGTGGTGACGACGAAGGCCGGATCGGCCATCGTGAGCTCCTGGAGTGAGGTTCGGATGTGACTAGGACGCTCCGAGCAAAACCCCTCGTCCGACCGGATACGACCACCGTTGACGGGTCCCATACGGTGCTCTGTGCCGCTTTGACAGATCTCTTACGGCGTCCCGGGCGGGGCAGCGGAGTGCCGAGTCCCGCCCGCCGACCCCACGTCCACCGTCCCCTTGCCGCGGCCTATCGTGACCGGCATGCAGTCCTACACGATCGGCCAGGCGGCACGGCTGCTCGGCGTCAGCCCGGACACCGCCCGCCGCTGGGCCGACGCGGGCCGGCTCACCACCCACCGCGACGAGGGCGGACGGCGGCTCGTCGACGGGCGCGACCTGGCCGCGTTCTCGGTGGCCCTCGCCCGTTCCGGCGGCGCCGATGAGGAGACCCCGTACACCTCGGCCCGCAACGCCTTCCCGGGGATCGTGACCGCGATCAAGCTCGGCGACGTCGCCGCCCAGGTCGAGATCCAGGCGGGACCGCACCGCCTCGTCTCCCTGCTGACCCGGGAGGCGGTGGAGGAACTCGGCCTGGAGGTCGGCGTGGAGGCCACCGCCCGAGTGAAGTCGACGAACGTACATATCGACAGGACGTGACCCGCCGCCCCGCCTCACACCCGTACAAACGCACATGCCAGCCTTTCCTCGAACACGCCTCGCTTATGCGATACGACAGGAGACTTATCCCTCGCAGATGCGGAAGTATGATCGGCGTCATGGGGAGGTCACCGGGTTCGGCCGCCGTCCAGCCCGACCGCCGACCCCGTCGGAATCCCGCCCGCCAACGCAGAGGGAGTGGCCCGTGACGACCCGATCCGTGCGCAGGACCCGCCGCATCCGACGGACCCTGCGGGCGCCCCTCCCGGCCGCCGCCGCGCTGCTGGCCCTGAGCGCGTGCTCGTCGTCCTCCGGCTCGGACACGGGTCCGGGCTCCGCCGGCTCCTCGTCGTCCTCCAAGGTCTCCGGCCAGGTCACCGTCTTCGCCGCCGCCTCGCTCAAGGAGAGTTTCACGGCGCTCGGCGAGACGTTCGAGAAGCAGCACCCGGGCACCGAGGTCACCTTCAACTTCGCCGGCAGCGACACCCTCGCCGCCAGTATCACCAGCGGCGCCCCGGCGGACGTGTTCGCCTCCGCCAGTCCGAGGACGATGGCCACCGTCACCGACGCCGGGGCCACGGCCGGCGCCCCGACCACCTTCGTGCGCAACCAACTGGAGATCGCCACCCTGCCGGGCAACCCGGACAGGATCTCCTCCCTCGAGGACCTCACCGGGCCCGGCCTCAAGGTCGTGCTGTGCGACACGTCCGTGCCGTGCGGCGCCGCGACCCGGCAGGCGCTGGCGGCCGCCGGCCTGGAGCTCACCCCCGTCTCGTACGAGCAGGACGTCAAGGCCGCCCTGACCAAGGTCGAACTGAAGGAGGCCGACGCCGCCGTCGTCTACCGGACCGATGTGAGGGCGGCCGGCGACAAGGTGACGGGCGTGGACTTCCCCGAGTCGGCCGAGGCCGTCAACGACTACCCGATCGCCCTCCTCGAGGAGGCTCCCAACGCCCGCGCGGCGAAGGCGTTCATCGACATGGTGAAGTCAGCCGAGGGCCGGCGGGTGCTGACCGGGGCCGGGTTCCGCACGCCGTGAAGAAGCGCCACGCCGTGAAGAAGCGCCACGTGCCCGGGACCGGCGCCCGCACGGTGCCGGTCCCCCTGCTGGTACCCGCCCTCGTCGGCCTGGCGTTCCTGCTGCTGCCGCTGATCGCCCTGCTGGTACGGGCGCCGTGGAGCGGCCTGCCCGACCAGCTGACCAGCCCGGAGGTGTGGCAGGCCCTGCGGCTGTCGCTGCTGTGCGCCACGTCGGCGACCGCGCTGAGCCTGGTCGTCGGTGTGCCGCTGGCCTGGCTGCTGGCCCGCACGGAGTTCCCCGGCCGGGGCTTCGTGCGCGCCCTGGTGACGCTGCCCCTGGTGCTGCCCCCGGTGGTGGGCGGCGTGGCGCTCCTGCTGGCGTTCGGGCGCAACGGCGTCGTCGGGCGGTGGCTGGACGCGTGGTTCGGGATCACGCTGCCGTTCACGACGACGGGTGTGATCCTCGCGGAGACGTTCGTGGCGATGCCGTTCCTGGTGATCAGCGTGGAGGGCACCCTGCGCGCCGCCGACCCGCGCTTCGAGGAGGCCGCCACGACGCTGGGCGCGTCGCGCTTCACGGCGTTCCGCCGGGTCACGTTGCCGCTGATCGCGCCGGGCGTCGCGGCGGGGGCCGTCCTGGCGTGGGCACGGGCGCTGGGCGAGTTCGGGGCGACGATCACGTTCGCGGGCAACTTCCCGGGCCGCACCCAGACCATGCCGCTGGCGGTGTATCTCGCCCTGCAGAACGACCCGGCGGCGGCGATCGCCCTCAGCCTGGTGCTGCTGGTCGTCTCCATCGCCGTATTGGCCGGGCTCCGGGACCGCTGGATGAGGGCATCATGACCGGCACCGACGAACCGGCCACCACAACGGAACCCACCGGCGGACGCACCCCGGGCGCCGGCCTCGACGCCCGCCTCGTCGTGGACCGCGGCACCTTCCACCTGGACGTCGCGCTGACCGCCGCGCCCGGCGACGTCGTCGCCCTGCTCGGTCCCAACGGCGCCGGCAAGACCACCGCCCTGCGCGCGCTCGCCGGCCTGGCCCCGCTCACCGACGGTCACCTCTGCCTCGACGGTGCCGCTCTGGACCGCACGCCGCCCGAGTCCCGCCCGGTCGGCGTGGTCTTCCAGGACTACCTGCTCTTCCCCCACCTGACCGCGCTCGACAACGTGGCATTCGGGCCGCGCTGCCGGGGCGCCAGCAAGGCCGAGGCCCGGGCGCAGGCCGCCGTTTGGCTGGACCGCATGGGTCTCGCCGGCCACGCGGGGGCCAAACCACGCCGCCTCTCCGGCGGCCAGGCCCAGCGCGTCGCACTCGCCCGCGCCCTGGCCACCAACCCCCGGCTGCTGCTCCTGGACGAGCCCCTCGCGGCACTGGACGCCCGGACCCGCCTGGAGGTCCGCGCCCAGCTCCGCCGCCACCTGACCGAGTTCGAGGCCGTCGCCGTGCTCGTCACCCACGACCCGCTGGACGCCATGGTGCTCGCCGACCGGCTCGTCGTCGTCGAGCAGGGCAGGGTCGTCCAGCAGGGCGGCCCCGCCGACATCGCCCGCCGGCCCCGCACGGACTACATCGCCCGGTTGGTCGGCCTGAACCTGTACCGCGGCCGGGCCGACGGCCACACCGTGCGGCTCGACGCCGGTCCCGTCATCACCACCACCGAGGACCTCTCCGGGCCGGTCTTCGTGGCGTTCCCACCGGGCGCCGTGACCCTGTACGGGCAACGCCCCACCGGCTCCAGCGCCCGCAACCTGTGGCGCTGCGAGGTCGCGGGCCTGGAGACCCACGGCGACCAGATCCGCGTGGACCTCACCGGCGGACTCCCGCTCGCCGCCGACCTCACCACGGTCGCCGCGGCCGAGCTCGGCCTCCACCCGGGCGCGCCGGTGTGGGCGACGGTCAAGGCGACGCAGACCCACGCATACCCGGCATAGCTCCTCCGCCGGGCTACGGTGCCTCCATGAGCCTGAGCATCCGCAACCAGCTCCCCGGCACCGTCACCGCCGTCACCCCGGGCGAGGCCATGGCGACGGTCCGGGTCCGCCTCGTGGGCGGCCAGGACCTCACCGCGGCGATCACCCGGGAGGCCGCCGAGGACCTCTCCCTCGCCGCGGGCACCGCCGTCCGCGCCCTGGTGAAGGCGACGGAGGTGTCGGTGGCGACCGGCCGTGTCGAGGGCCTGTCCATCCGCAACCGGCTGCCCGGCACGGTCACCGCACTCACCACCGGCGACGCGATGGCCTCCGTGCGGGTCGCCGTGGAGGGCGCCGAACTGACCGCGGTGATCACCAAGGAGGCCGCCGACGACCTGGGCCTGTCCGTGGGGGTCCCCGTGGTCGCGCTGGTCAAGTCGACGGAGGTGTCGCTCACGACCGTGTGAGACACGGCGAGAGGCTCCGTGCGGCCCGGGACCGGACCTGCACGGAGCCTCTCCCGTACGGGCGGGCTCAGTCCTCGTACGCGTCCAGCGGCGGGCAGGAGCAGACGAGGTTCCGGTCACCGTAGGCCTGGTCGATGCGGCGCACCGGCGGCCAGTACTTGTCGGCGGCGGTCACCCCGGCCGGGAAGACGGCCTCCTCACGCGTGTACGCGTGGTCCCAGTCTCCGCCCAGCGCACCGGCGGTGTGCGGGGCGCCCCGCAGCGGGTTGTCCTCCGCGGACCAGGCGCCGGAGCCGACCTTCTCGATCTCCGCGCGGATGGCGATCATCGCCTCGCAGAACCGGTCCAGCTCGGCGAGGTCCTCGGACTCGGTCGGCTCGATCATCAGCGTGCCGGCCACCGGGAACGACATCGTCGGCGCGTGGAAGCCGTAGTCGATCAGCCGCTTGGCGACGTCGTCGACGCTCACGCCGGTCGCCTTGGTCAGCGGGCGCAGGTCGATGATGCACTCGTGCGCGACCAGCCCGTCCGGGCCGGTGTACAGCACCGGGAAGTGCGGCTCCAGGCGCTTGGCGATGTAGTTGGCGGACAGCACGGCCACCTGCGTGGCCCGCTTGAGCCCCTCGCCGCCCATCAGCCGGACGTACGACCACGAGATCGGCAGGATGCCGGCCGAGCCCCACGGCGCCGCCGAGATCGGACCGACGCCCGTCTGCGGACCGGCCGCGGGCTGCAGCGGGTGGTTGGGCAGGTACGGCGCCAGGTGCGACCGTACGGCCACGGGGCCGACGCCGGGACCGCCGCCGCCGTGCGGGATGCAGAACGTCTTGTGCAGGTTCAGGTGCGAGACGTCACCGCCGAAGTGGCCGGGCTTGGCGAGGCCGACCAGGGCGTTGAGGTTGGCGCCGTCCACGTAGACCTGGCCGCCGGCGTCGTGGACCTGGGCGCAGATGTCGGCGACGTGCTCCTCGAAGACGCCGTGTGTGGAGGGGTACGTGATCATCAGCACGGACAGCTCGTCGCGGTGCTTCTCGATCTTGGCGCGCAGGTCCTCGACGTCGATCTCGCCGTCCTCGGCGGTCTTGACGACGACGACCTTCATGCCGGCCATGACCGCGCTGGCGGCGTTGGTGCCGTGCGCGGAGGACGGGATGAGGCAGACGGTGCGCTGCTCGTCGCCGTTGGCGCGGTGGTAGGCGCGTACGGCGAGCAGGCCGGCGAACTCGCCCTGCGACCCGGCGTTCGGCTGGAGCGAGACCTTGTCGTACCCGGTGACCTCGGCGAGCCGCTCCTCCAGCTCACGGATGAGCGTGAGGTAGCCCTGCGCCTGCTCGGCCGGCGCGAAGGGGTGCAGGGCACCGAACTCCGGCCACGTCACCGGCTCCATCTCGGTGGTCGCGTTGAGCTTCATGGTGCAGGAGCCCAGCGGGATCATGCCGCGGTCCAGCGCGTAGTCACGGTCGGCGAGGCGGCGCAGGTAGCGCAGCATGGCCGTCTCGGAGCGGTACTGGTGGAAGACGGGGTGGGACAGGAAGTCGTCGGTGCGCAGCCGGGCCTCGGGCAGCGTCTCCTCGGCCGCCGCGTCCAGCGCCTCGATGTCGCCATCGACGCCGAAGGCGTTCCACACGCCGCCGGCCTGGGCGCGCGTGGTGGTCTCGTCGCAGGCGAACGACACGTGGTCGGCGTCGACGAGGCGCAGGTTGATGCCGTTCTCGCGGGCGGCGTGGACGACCTCGGCGGCCCGGCCGGGCACCCGCGTGGTGACCGTGTCGAAGTAGGCGCCGTGCACGATCTCGACGCCGCCGGCCGCGAGCCCGGCGGCGATGACCGTGGCGTACCGGTGGGTGCGGCGCGCGATGGCCCGCAGCCCCTCCGGCCCGTGGTACACGGCGTACATGCCGGCCATGACGGCGAGCAGCACCTGCGCGGTGCAGATGTTGCTGGTGGCCTTCTCACGGCGGATGTGCTGCTCGCGGGTCTGCAGGGCGAGGCGGTACGCCTTGTTGCCGTCGGCGTCCACGGAGACGCCGACGAGACGGCCGGGCAGGCTGCGCGCGAACTTCTCGTGCACGGCCATGTAGCCGGCGTGCGGTCCGCCGAAGCCCATCGGCACGCCGAAGCGCTGCGTCGTGCCGATGGCGATGTCCGCACCCAGCTCGCCGGGCGAGGTGAGCAGGGTGAGGGCGAGCAGGTCGGCGGCGACGGTGACGAGCGCGCCGAGCTCGTGCGCCCGGTCGATCACCGGCTTGATGTCGCGCACGGCACCGGAGGCACCCGGGTACTGGATCAGGACGCCGTTGATCTCCCGCTCCGCGACCTCGGCCGGGATGCCCTCGCCGAGGTCGGCGACGACGACCTCGACGCCGGTCGGCTCGGCGCGGGTCCGTATCACGGCGATGGTCTGCGGAAGGGCGTCCGCGTCGACCAGGAAGAGGCCCTTCTTGTTCTTGCCCATGCGCCGGGAGAGCGCCATGGCCTCGGCGGCGGCGGTGCCCTCGTCGAGCAGCGAGGCACCGGAGGTCGGCAGGCCGGTGAGCTCGGCCACCATGGTCTGGAAGTTCAGCAGGGCCTCGAGCCGTCCCTGGGAGATCTCCGGCTGGTAAGGCGTGTACGCGGTGTACCAGGCCGGGTTCTCCATGACGTTGCGCAGGATGACCGGCGGGGTGAAGGTGCCGTGGTAACCGAGGCCGATCATGGAGTCGAGGACCTGGTTGCGGTCGGCCAGGGAGCGCAGCTCGGCCAGCACCTCGGCCTCGGAGCGCGCTCCGGGCAGGTCCAGCGCGTCGGCGTTCTTGATCACATCCGGCACTGCTGCGGCCGTCAGCTCGTCGAGCGAACCGTAGCCGACCTGCGCGAGCATCTTGGCCCGGGCCTCATGGTCGGGGCCGATGTGGCGCTGCTCGAACGGCGCTGCCTGTTCGAGCTCGGAGAGCGGAGTGCGAGGGGCGGTCATTGCGGAGGCCTCCTGGTCTGACGACCTTCGAGGGGCACCACGGCGCGGGTACCCGGACGGCCTCCCCCTCTGTCATCTCGACCTGAGAGCTTCACCGGGGGCCCGAGGGCTCTCCCGGCTTTCACCGTCGGTGAGGGCGGAAGCCGTTGACTCCGCCCTGCTTTCCAGAGTGACCTCGTCCGTGCGGTACGTGAGCCTGAGAGATTCCGGGGAGGATTTGCTCCTTCGGCGCCTCCGGTGGGGACCGGAGGACTCTCCCGCACGGGGTCAGCAGCCGTTTGCCAGCGTACCAGCGAGGTCACCGCACGGACTTCGAGTGGCCGACCGGCCACATGTGCTCTTTTGTAGTACTTACGGATGATTCGGCGGCTGGTGTACGAGCCCAGTGCGACCCAATGGAGGGCCCCGTGCGTACCGACATCGACCCGCGCAATCTGATCGGCCGCAAGGCGTTCGACTGCAACGGCACCCGGATCGGCACTGTCGACGAGGTCTATCTCGACGACGCCACCGGGGTCCCCGAGTGGGCCGCCATACGCACCGGCCTGTTCAGCAGGGACGCCTTCGTGCCCCTGGAGCCGAGCGAGCTGGTCGAGGGCACCCTGCGCGTGCCCTTCGACCGGGCTCTGATCAAGGAGGCTCCCGACTTCGGCGTCGGCCGCCATCTCTCGCCGGAACAGGAACTCCAGCTCTACCACCACTACGGTCTCGACGTCGCCGCTCCTCCCCCGCTCCCCGACCACGACTTCGGAAGGCTGGCGGGCCAAGGCAAGGAGGAGAGCTGACGGCCCGGCCCCACCGCGGTCTGCCGCCCGCCCGGGCCGGTCCGCAGGACCATGGCGCAGACACGGGCTCCGACCGCCTTGTCCGCAGCCCGCAGGACATCAGGAGCATCGCACCGGCCCGGACGTCGCTCGCCGACGCCCTCCTCCGTCTTCCCTTCCCTCTTCCGGCCGGGTCCCCCGGGCTCCCCTCGCCGGTGCCGCTCAGACGCCGTCACGTCACGTCAGGCCCTGGCCGGCGGCAGGATGCGCGGACCCCGTCGGGCCGGTCTGCGCGTCGGTGCCCGCAGCGAGGTCCGGGCCGTCCTCCGCGCCCGCCGGCCCTGACGCCCCGGGTCTTCGCGGCACGGGCGCGACCAGCGGCAGCGGATCCGCCGGTGTCAGGTCCGGGTCGTCCACCGGGAAGGTCCGTACCCGGCCGGTCCCCGAGTAGGGCGTCTCGAACCGCACGGTGACCCTCCCCAGTCCGCTGCCCTGCACCCACCCGTGCCCGTACTCCGTGTGCCGCACGTCGTGCCCCGCCGGCCACCGGCGCTCGGCGGGGGCCGGCCGGTGCTCCGCGGCGGGCTCCGGATCGGGTTCCTCGGCGGGCTCGTCGGCCCGGTCCCCCGCCGCCTGCGCGAAGAGGTCCTCCTGCGTGTAGTCGGCGAGCCCGCTGACGCCGACCCCGAGCAGCCGCACGCCGCCCGTGGTGTCCACCGAGTCCAGCAGCCGGGCCGCGGCCTCCCGCACCACTCCCGGATCGTCCGTGGGCCCCCGGAAGGTCTCGGAGCGCGTCAGCGTGGAGAAGTCGTACCTGCGCACCTTGAGCACGACGGTCCGCCCGGACAGCCCGGAAGCGCGCAGCCGCCGTACGCACCGGTCGGCCAGCCGCCCGACTTCCACACCGACCCGCAACCGGTCGTGGATGTCCACGTCGTAGGTGTCCTCGACGGACACCGACTTCGTCTCCCGCTCGGCCACCACGGGCCGCTCGTCACGGGCCAGGGCCATGGCGTACAGGGCATGCCCGTGCGCCTTCCCCAGCAGGCGCACGAGCTCGTCCTCCCCCGCCTCGGCGATCTCACCGACCGTGGTGATCCCGGCCCGCCGCAGGTGGTCTCCCGTGGCCGGTCCCACACCGGGCAGCGTCCGCACCGTCATCGGCTCCAGCATCGCCCGCTCGGTCCCCGGCGGGATCAGTACCAACCCGTCGGGTTTGGCTTCCTCCGAGGCGATCTTGGCGAGCATCTTGGAGGCGGCGAGCCCCACGGATCCGGTGAGGCCGGTGACGGTGCGGATGTCCGTGCGCAGCTTCGCGCCGGCCAGCCGGGCCGACTCCGCGTCCCAGGCCGTCCCGCCGGCCTCCAGGTCCACGAAGGCCTCGTCCAGGCTCAGCGGCTCGACCAGTGGCGACAGCGCACGCAGCAGCCGCATCACCTGCTCGCTGATCGACCGGTAGAGCTCGAAGCGCGGGACGAGGTACGCGGCGTTGGGTGCCAGCCGCCGGGCCTGGCCCATGGGCATCGCCGAGTGCACGCCGAAGACCCTCGCCTCGTACGAGCAGGTGGCGACCACACCTCGTGGGCCGAGGCCGCCCACGACCACGGCCTTCCCGCGCAGACTCGGCTTGGACGCCTGCTCCACCGAGGCGAAGAAGGCATCCATGTCGAGATGCAGGATCGTGGGCGCGGTTCTCACATCTCCGATGCTGCCCTACGCCACTGACAACGCCCCGCCCGGCTGCCCGTACCCCGCCCGCGTGGGGCGGTGTCAGACCGCCCGGTTGCGCCGCCGCGCCAGCTCGTCCGCCGGATTGTGCCCGACCAGGGTCTCCCCCGTGTCGATCCGCTCCCCGTGCAGCTGGGACAGCGCGCTCTCGACGTCCCGCCACACCACGCCGACGGCGATGCCGAAGATGCCCTGCCCGCCCTGGAGCAGGGCGTGCACCTCGTCGGGCGAGGTGCACTCGTAGACCGTGGCGCCGTCGCTCATCAGCGTCATCCGCTCCAGGTCACGAAAGCCGCGTTCCCTGAGATGCTGGACGGCGGTGCGGATGTTCTGCAGTGACACCCCGGTGTCGAGGAAGCGCTTGACGATCTTCAGCACGACCACGTCGCGGAAGCTGTACAGACGCTGCGTCCCGGACCCGTGTGCGGGCCGCACGGAGGGCTCGACGAGGCCCGTGCGAGCCCAGTAGTCGAGCTGCCGGTAGGTGATACCGGCGGCCGCGCAGGCCGTCGGGCCGCGATAGCCGATCTGCTCGGACGCCATGGACGTCGCCCCTCCGCTGCTCGGCACGGCAGCCGGTCGCTGCGGAACGCCCTCGGCCGCGCCACCGTGGTGGGGATACCCCCCGCCCGCGCGGAGCCGAGATTTCGGGGGAGGGTACGGACCGCTTGCCCCAAGGCTGTGCCCGGGGCCACCCCCAGCCGTACCGTCGCCGCTGATTCTCACGCCGACCTCCGTCCTTGACCTGCCTCCTCGACGGTAGGCAGTCACCACGGGTGCGTCAACGATCGCCACACTCGGCACGCCGAGTGATAATCACCCTACGAGTGGTTTCGCGTGCCCCACCGCGGGGAAAGGCTAGCCGAATGTGCCCGGAGGAGGGCCTTACGGGCGCCCTGGAACGCCTCGGCCCTCGCGCCTCACTGGTTGCTGGTCCCGAAGTCCTCGGGCGAGATCTGGTCGAGGAACTCGCGGAACTTCTCGACCTCGTCCTCCTGCTCGTCCGGGATGGCGATACCGGCGTCGTCGAGCACCGTGTCGCTGCCGAAGATCGGTGTTCCGGTGCGCAGGGCCAGCGCTATGGCGTCGGACGGCCTGGCACTCACCTCGACCCCGCTCGCGAAGACCAGCTCGGCGTAGAAGACCCCGTCCCGCAGGTCGGTGATGCGCACTTCGGTGAGCTCCTGGCCGACGGCTTCCAGCACGTCCTTGAACAGGTCGTGGGTCAGCGGGCGTGCGGGGGCCATGCCCTGCTGGGCGAAGGCGATCGCCGTCGCCTCCCCCGGCCCGATCCAGATGGGGAGGTAGCGGTCGCCTCCCACCTCGCGCAGCAGCACGATCGGCTGGTTGGAGGGCATCTCGACCCGGACACCTACGACATCGAGCTCGTTCACACAGCAACCCTAGGCCGTGCCCGGGACATTTGGGTAGTCGGGCCGGGATCGGGTGCGCGTTACGGGTTCCCGAGCAGGCCGGCTTCAGGGCAGCCGCACGCCGAGGGCGGACTGCACCAGTGCCGCGTGCAGCTTCACCGCAAGCCCCGCCAGCTCCTTGGTGCGGGCTTCCGCGTGTGCTCTGGTCTGGGGGTTGCGGTGGCGCTTCAGCGGCGCCACCACCTGGTCCACGAGCCCGGCCTCCCGGTCCGCGGCGGCCTTCATCACCCGCAGGTGCCGCGGCTCGATCCCGAACTTCCCCAGCTGGACCACCAGCGACGCCACGGTGACCACCTCGGCGTCGTACCCCCCGTCGGGCAGCGGGGCGAGAAGCCCGTACGACTCCCACTCCTGCAGCTCCTGCTCGCCGATTCCGGCCGCGGCGAGCAGCTCCTCCCGCCCGATCCGGGCCGCCACGGGTCCCTCGGCGATCTCCGGCACGGACTCCCCGTCCCGCTGTCGGGTCAGCGTCGGCAGCGGCACGGCCTCACCGCGTTCCATGGCGTCCAGGTGCTCGCGGATCACCTTCAGCGGCAGGTAGTGGTCCCGCTGCATGCGCAGCACCTGGCCGAGGCGCTCGACGTCGTGGGCGCTGAACTTGCGGTACCCGGCAGGGGTCCGCCGCGGCTCCACGAGGCCCTCCGACTCCAGGAAACGGATCTTGGAGATGGTGACGTCGGGGAACTCGTCACGCAGTGCGTTCAGCACCGTGCCGATGCTCATCAGCCCACTGTCCGTGGCGGCGGCGCCGTTCCCGGCACCGCCGCTCGGTGTTCGAAGCATGGACCTTCCCTGGAGGTTCCCCGGGCGGATGCCCGGGGGCGGTCAGTAGCCCCGCTGGCTCGCGTAGAAGACCAGCCGGTACTTGCCGATCTGCACCTCGTCACCGTTCGACAGGGCGACCTGGTCGATTCGCTCGCGGTTGACGTACGTGCCGTTCAGGCTGCCGACGTCGGCCACCGTGAACGAGCCGTCCGGACTGCGGCGGAACTCCACGTGGCGGCGCGAGACCGTCACGTCGTCCAGGAAGATGTCGCTCTGCGGATGACGTCCGGCGGTGGTCAGCTCGCCATCGAGCAGGAAGCGGCTGCCGGAGTTCGGACCACGGCGCACGACGAGGAGCGCCGACCCGAGCGGCAGGGCGTCGACGGCCGCCTGCGCCTCGGGAGAGAGCGCCGGCATCGCCGTCTGGCCGGTGACCTCCGCGTCGTACGCTTCCAGGCCGGAGATGGAGATCGTGGAGGTCGTCTCGGACGCACGCTCCGGAACCGCCCCGGCCCGCAGCGGTGCCCCGCAGTTGGAGCAGAAGCGGCTGTTCTCCGCGTTGCGGTTGCCGCACCTCGTACACACCAGGGCCGACATGGACGGATCCTCCTGCCGCGGCTGGCCCGCCGGAACGTTCGCCCCGTACGGACCGGGGCCGAACCCTCCACCCGTACCTGAGGTCGACGGTTGCCCGAAACCTATGCCGCTGGACTGTGCAGGGTCAACAGACGGCGCGCCGTAACCACCCGGCGTGTCACCGCCCGGACCAGCCACCTGGTCCCGGTACATCGGACGCCGACCCTCTGCGTCAGGCTGTGCGCGATGGCGGGCGGTCGCGTTGTCGCTGCCCTCTCGCGCGCTCTTGCCGAACAACTTCGCAAACAACTTCACGGGCGATTCCCCTTGACCGAAACAGACCCGCCCGTGGGGCAGGACGAACCCTGACTGAACGTACTGGCCGACCCGGACACCTTCACAACGTCCGTCTCCACCAGACAGTTTCCACCACGCACCACCCAATCGGTGCGCCGACCCCCCGCAACCTCATGCCCTCGCCGGACGCCGCCCATGCACCGCCGGTTCACTCGGAGGACGACCGAGCGTAGTCAGGCCGCTTCGCCACTCGCAAGGCGTCCACGACGATCTTGCCGGACCGCTCAACAGTAACGGTGGCCTGTTCCTTCTCCAGAGTCTGCACCACGCCTCCAGGAATGTTGAGAGCCGGTTCGAGGTCCTGCGGCTTGCCGATGACCTGAAAACGATAGGGCGCGTTGATCTTGTTCCCGTCGACGCTCACGGACTTGTCGGAATCCGTGAGGTACGTGCCGGCGACGACCCGCACACCGTTCACCTGGATCGCCTCCGCGCCCGCCGCGCGCAGCTCCTGGATCGCGTCGAGCAGCATGTCCGCTTCGACCGCTCCCTTCGTGTCCTCGATCGTCACGGTGATGCCGGGCCCCTGCGCGGCCACGGTGCCCGCGAGGATGCCCAGTTGCCGCTCCTTCTCGAGCGTCTGCCTCCGGGCCTCCTCTGCCTGGTCGGAGCTGTTCTCCAGCTCGTCGCGCTGCTTCTCGAGGCCCTGCTTCTCGTCTTCAAGACGCTGAGTCCGGTCGTCCAGTTCATCGAGGATGCGGACCAGATCTTCCTGCCGGGCGCCACGCAGCGCGCTGTCGCCCTCGCTGTTCGACGCCACCTGGACAGCCAGGCCGAAACCGAGGCCGAACAGGAGCAGGGCGACGATGAGTTGGGCCCGGGTGAGGCGCGGCGGCCACAGTCCCTTGACGAGCCGCTGCCTACCGGTCAGCCCGGGCTGCGGCCCGGCCTCCCGCTCCGGCGGCTTCCCGGACGGGGGGTCCGCCGACGGCGGCACCTCGTCGGGCAGCTCCTTGCGCAGCCTGTTCGCGGTCTGCTCGTCGTGGTCGCTCATCGGCCTCACGCCCGGAAGACGTGGCGTCGGATCGCCGCGGCGTTGGAGAAGATGCGGATGCCGAGGACGACCACCACACCGGTGGACAGCTGGGCCCCGACACCCAACTTGTCGCCCAGGAACACGATCAGTGCGGCCACGACCACGTTCGACAGGAACGACACCACGAAGACCTTGTCGTCGAAGATGCCGTCGAGCATGGCCCGCAGGCCGCCGAACACGGCGTCGAGCGCCGCCACGACGGCGATCGGCAGGTAAGGCTCGACGGCCGCCGGCACCTCGGGCCGGACCAAGAGGCCGGCCACGACTCCCACGACGAGGCCCAGTACGGCGATCACGATGTGCCCTTCTCGGTTATCGGCTGTGCTGTACGTACGATCACACTTGTTGCGGCCGGCAGCTTGAGGTCGTCCACCGCGGAGACGGCCGTCCGGATGCCGTAGTTCTCCTGCAGGGCATGCAGGTACAGCCCGTCGGCACTGTCCTGGAAGCGGGTACTGAGCCGCTCGCCGTCCCCGACCGCGAGCACCGTGTACGGCGGCACCAGCGGCCTGTTGTCGACCAGTATCGCGTCACCGGCGGCTCTGATCGCCGAGAGTGCTGTCAGGCGCTGTCCGTTGATGGAGACCGCCTCGGCGCCCGACTCCCACAGCCCGTTGACGACGCGCTGCATGTCCCGGTCACGCACCCGGCCCGTGTCGGAGAACCCGGAGGTGCCGCGCGGCTGCCCGTCACCGCCCGCGCTCGCGTCCTTGGCGTCGTCCACCACGAGTTTCACACCCGGGCCGTGTACCGCGACCGCGCCCGACAGGACGCCCATCAGGTCGGACCGGCCACGGTCGCCGTTCTTCTCGAGCGCCTCGCGCTGTCGCGCGCTCACGTCCGCCCGCAACTCGTCGACGCTCTCCTCGAGCTTGTCGGCGGCGGAGGTCTCCCCCTCGATGCGGTCGATGAGCTCTTCGCGTTCCTTGGCGACGGCGGGGGCCGCGACGCGCGCCTGGGCCGCGCCGACCGTCACCACCAGCGCGGCGAGCACCAGGCCGGCGGCCAGTCCGAGCTTGGCCCGGAGGGTCTTGGGCATGCCGCCCGCGCCCTCGGTCCTCTTCCGCGCGGCGGCCTCGGCGTATCCGTCGTCGAGGCTGTGGTCCATGACGTTGGTGAGCAAGGACATGGACGCGTCCGGGCGCGCGGGCCGCGTGAATGTGCTCCGAACGGGGGGTTGCTGCGGCATGCCGCACATCGTCGCACGCCTCGGCCACTACCTCCGAACGGCCCCACCGGCGTGCCGGACAGGCCCCCTGGGGGGACACCTGTCCGGCACGCACGCGTGCGGTGTGACCTACCGGCCCGCGCTGTCCACCACCGCGGACCACTCGTCGAGCAGTGCCTGCGCCGAGGCGTCGTCGGGGCCCTCTGCCCACAGATGCGTGACCGCCTCGGCGGGGTCGGGCAGCACCATCACCCACCGCCCGTCGGTCTCGACCACGCGCACACCGTCCGTGGTGTCCACGAAGCGGTTTCCGGCCGCTTCGACGACCCGCCGCATCACCAGTCCCTTGACCGCCCACGGAGTGGCCAGATCACGCTTGAGGACATGCGCCCGCGGGATCCGCGCGTCGATCTGGCTCAGCGTGAGCTGCGTCCGCGCGACCAGCCCGATCAGCCGCACGAAGGCCGCCGTACCGTCGTAGACACTGCTGAACTCCGGGACGATGAAGCCGCCCTTGCCGTCACCGCCGAAGATCGCCCCTTCCTCGCCGCCGACGCGTGTCAGGTCGTCGGGAGAGGTGGTCGTCCACTCGACCTGGGTGCCGTGGTAGGCCGCCACCTGTTCGGCGATCCTGGTGGTCGTCACCGGCAGCGCCACCCGCCCGCTGCGCCGCTCGGCCGCGATCAGGTCGAGCATCACCAGCAGCGCCCGGTCGTCCTCGATGATGCGGCCCTTCTCGTCGACCAGCGACAGCCGCTCACCGACCGGGTCGAACCGCACGCCGAACGCCGCCCGCGACGACGCCACGATCTCCCCGAGACGCACCAGACCCGAGCGCCGCATGTCGGCCGACTCGGTCGGCCTGGACTCGTCGAGGCCGGGATTGATGGTCAGCGAGTCGACACCCAGCTTCCCGAGCAGACTGGGCAGAACCAGTCCCGAGCTGCCGTTGGACGCGTCCACGACCACCTTGAGCCCGGAATCGGCGATCCCCGTGATGTCGACGTTCCGCAGCAGCGACCCGGTGTACGAGTCGTACACGCTGGACGGGAAGTGCAGGTCCCCGATCTCTCCCGGGAAAGCCCGCCGGTACTCCTGTCGTGCGAACACCCGGTCCAGCTTCCGCTGGCTGCCCTGCGACAGGTCCGCACCCTGTCCGTCGAAGAACATGATGTCCACGGAGTCCGGCACCCCGGGCGTGGTCCGGATCATGATCCCGCCGGCGCTGCCCCGTGCGGTCTGCTGCCGTGCCACGGGCAGCGGTACGTTCTCCAGGTCCCGTACGTCGATGGCGCTGGCCTGCAGGGCGGAGATCACCGCCCGCTTCAGCGCGCGGGCACCGCGGGAGTGGTCGCGGGCCGTGGTGACGGTGGAGCCCTTCTTCAACGTGGTCGCGTAGGCACCTGCCAGCCGTACGGCCAGCTCCGGCGTGATCTCCACGTTCAGGATGCCGGACACCCCGCGGGCGCCGAAGAGATGGGCCTGGCCCCGGGACTCCCAGATGACGGAGGTGTTGACGAAGGCACCGGCCTCGATGGTCTTGAACGGGTAGACCCGGACGTTGCCCTGGATGATCGATTCTTCACCGACCAGGCACTCGTCACCGATGACCGCGCCGTCCTCGATCCGCGCGGCGCGCATGATGTCGGTGTTCTTGCCGACGACGCAGCCTCGGAGGTTGCTGTGCGGTCCGACGTACACGTTGTCGGCCACGACGGCCTTGTGCAGGAAGGCGCCGCTCTTCACGACGACGTTGGATCCGACGACCGTGTGTTCCCGGATTTCGGCGCCGGCCTCGACCTTGGCGTAGTCGCCGATGTAGAGGGGCCCGCGGAGTACGGCGTCGGGGTGCACCTCGGCGCCCTCGGCCACCCATACGCCGGGCGAGATCTCGAAGCCGTCGATGTCGACGTCGACCTTGCGCTCCAGCACATCGGCCTGGGCCTTCACGTAGCTCTCGTGGGTGCCTACGTCCTCCCAGTAGCCCTCGGCGATGTAACCGTAGACGGGCTTGCCTTCCTTCATCAGCTGCGGGAAGACGTCACCGGACCAGTCCACGGGCACGTCGGGGTCGACGTAGTCGAATACCTCGGGTTCCATGACGTAGATACCGGTGTTCACGGTGTCCGAGAAGACCTGGCCCCAGGTCGGCTTCTCCAGGAAGCGTTCGACCTTGCCCTCTTCGTCGACGATGGTGATGCCGAATTCGAGCGGGTTGGGTACGCGCGTCAGGCATACGGTGACGAGCGCGCCCTTTTCCTTGTGGAAATTGATCAGGTCGGTGAGGTCGAAGTCGGTCAGGGCATCGCCGGAGATGACGAGGAAGGCATCGTCCTTCAATGCCTCCTCGGCGTTCTTGACGCTCCCGGCGGTACCGAGTGGCTTCTCCTCGTTGGCATAGGTGAGCTCCATTCCGAGCTCTTCGCCGTCACCGAAGTAGTTCTTGACCAGGGAGGCCAGGAACTGGACGGTGACGACGGTCTCGTTGAGCCCATGCCTTTTGAGCAGCCGCAGAACGTGCTCCATGATCGGCCGGTTGGCCACCGGCAGGAGCGGCTTGGGCATGCTTGAGGTCATGGGACGAAGGCGTGTGCCTTCGCCTCCAGCCATCACGACGGCCTTCATGTCGGAAGCGTCCTCCTCTAAGAGACGACGGATTGACCGACTTCACCCGTCCAGAGTCCCGCACTTTTGCAGTGGGGGCCATCCGGCCGCCGGGGGCCTCGCAATCGGCGGGTTCAGTCGGCCATGGTGTCCGCACGGACCAAGCGGCGGACCTGCACCACGTAGAGAACACCTGCCCACCAGTACAGGGTTGTACCCCATCCGGCGAACGCCCATCCGAAAACGGCGGCGAGTGACGCGATCCACCCGCTTCCGTCGCTCAGCAGAAGCAGGGGGAAGGCGTACATGAGGTTGAAGGTGGCGGCCTTCCCCAGGAAGTTCACCTGCGGTGGCGGATAGCCATGGCGCCGGAGGATGCCCACCATCACGAGCAGGACGGCTTCGCGGGCAAGCAGTACAAGGGTCAACCAGAGCGGGAGAATCTCGCGCCAGGTGAGGCCCACCAGGGTGGACAGAATGTAAAGCCGGTCGGCGGCGGGGTCCAGGAGTCGGCCGAGGCTGCTGATCTGGTTCCAGCGCCGCGCGAGCTTCCCGTCCAGGTAGTCACTGACGCCGCTCAGGGCCAGCACCAACAGGGCCCAGCCGTCGCTCTGCGGACCGCCGAACTCGGGCCTGAGGATCAGCCACAAAAAGAGGGGCACGCCGGCAAGGCGCGCCATGCTGAGGATGTTCGGGATGGTGAGGACCCGGTCGGTCTGCACGCGGGTCTCCTGGACCTCCACGCGGGGGCCTCCTGGGGTGAAACGAGCCAATGATGCTCCCTGACCTTACCTCAACGCAAAAAAGCTCTGGCTCTCGGGCTGTGTGCCCAAGAGCCAGAGCTCTAAGAGAAGTTCGGCGGCGTCCTACTCTCCCACAGGGTCCCCCCTGCAGTACCATCGGCGCTGTAAGGCTTAGCTTCCGGGTTCG
>NZ_JBNGGC010000020.1:0-147747 GCF_049974565.1 Streptomyces sp. WG5
GTCCAGCCCCTCGTCCATCCGCCCCGCGACCGGCGAACCGACGACGATGTCCGATCCCGCGCCCAGCCGCGACAGCAACGCCGCCAGCGCGGCCTGCAACACCATGAACGGTGTCACGTCCGCCGACCGGGCCAGGTCCCGCAGCCCGGCATGCAGGTCGGCGCCGAGCTCCAGGGACACCACTCCGCCTTCGTACGACGCCGAGGCGGGGCGCGGCCGGTCCCCCGGCACCGTCACCTCCTCCGGCGCTGCCTCCAACTGATGTGCCCAGTAGGCGAACTGGCGGGCCATCTCGCTGTCCGGATCGTCCACGTCCCCCAGCGCCTCGTGCTGCCACACGGTGTAGTCCCCGTACTGCACCGGCAGTGCCGGCCAGGCCGGGGCCTCGCCGCCCGAGCGGGCCGCGTAGGCCGCCACCAGATCACGTGCCAGGGGGCCCGCCGACCACCCGTCCCCCGCGATGTGGTGGAGCACGAGAAGCAGGACGGCGGCGTTCGGGGCGTCTTCGGTCCGGAAGAGCCACGCCTTGGCCGGGATGTCGGCCGCGAGATCGAAGGGGTGACGGGCCGCGGCGCGGATCTCCGCTTCGAGGCGGTCCTGCCCGACGGTGACGGTGCGCAGCGCCAGGTGTGCCCGCTCCGCGGGCAGGACGCGCTGGACGGGCCGGTCGGCCGTTTCGGAGAAGACGGTGCGCAGCGGCTCGTGCCGCACGACCAGATCGTTGAGGGCGGCCTCCAGCGCGTCGTGGTCGACGTCGCCGGTGAGGCGCAGGGCGAGGGGCATGTTGTAGGTCGCCGACGGACCTTCGAGTTTGTGCAGGAACCACAGCCGCTGCTGGGCGTACGACAACGGCAGCGACTCCGGACGCGGACGCGCCTCCAACGCCGGACGCACCTGCCCCGCGTCCAGACGGCGTACCAGCCCCGCCACGGTCGGCGCCTCGAACAGCGCCCTCAGCGGCAGTTCGACGCCCATGACACGGCGGATCCTGCTCACCAGACGCGTCGCCAGCAGCGAGTGACCACCCAGGTCGAAGAAGCTGTCGTCCACCCCGACCGACGCCACCCCCAGAATGTCCCCGAACAGGCCGCACAGCACGGCTTCGGTCTCTGTGCGGGGTGCGCGGGACACGCCGGTGCCGTCGTAGTCGGGGGCGGGGAGCGCGGTGCGGTCGATCTTTCCGTTCGGTGTCAGCGGCAGTGTGTCCAGCAGGACGGTGGCGGACGGCACGAGGTGGTCGGGGAGCACCTCCTGAAGGTCGGCCCGCAGCGACGCGGGGGTCACCTCGGCGTCGGGGGCGGGGACGGCGTAGGCGACGAGCCGCGTATCGCCCGTGGTGTGCGTGAGGGGCAGCACGACGGCCTGTGCCACCGCGGGGTGCCGCCGCAGCGCCTCCTCCGCCTCGCCCGGCTCCACCCGGAACCCGCGGATCTTCACCTGGTCGTCCACGCGGTGCAGGAACTCCAGTTGACCGTCCGCGTTCCACCGGACGACGTCGCCGGTGCGGTACATCCGAGCGCCCGGCGCGTCGAACGGGCACGCGACGAACCGTTCCGCCGTGAGACCCGGCAGCTCCACGTATCCGCGTGCGAGGCCGGGGCCGGTCACGTACAGCTCCCCTGCCGTGCCGACGGGCACCGGGGCCAGCGCGTCGTCCAGGACGAACACCTGGACCTCCGCCACCGGTGTCCCGATCGGGACCTGTACGGGGCCGCCGTCGAGGGCGGTGAGCGGTTCGGTCAGGGTGGTGGCGACCGAGCACTCGGTGGTGCCGTAGCCGTTGACCAGCTCGTGGTCGGCGGACCACCGGCGCACGAGGTCGGGCGGGCAGCTCTCGCCGCCGATGTGCACCCGGCGCAGGTCGGGCAGCGTGGACTCGGTGCCGACGGGGAGGGTGGCGAGCACCGGGACCGGCAGGGTGACGTGGGTGATCTGTTCGTCGGCCAGCACGTCGGCGAGTTCCTCGCCGAGCAGACGGCCGTGTTCGGGGACGACGAGGGTGCCGCCTCCGGCGAAGGTGGTGAGCAGCTCCCAGATCGCCACGTCGAAGGTGGGGGGCGCCAGTTGGAGCACGCGGGAACCGGTGTCGGTGGTCTGGTGCCGGGCCGCCGTGGCGACGAGGGCGGCGAAGCCCGTGTGCGGGACGCCGACCGGTTTCGGGGTGCCGGTGGAGCCCGAGGTGTGGATGACGTAGGCGAGGTCCCTCGGGAGCAGCGGGCGGGTCCGGTCGCCGTCGTGGGGCGCGGTGGCGGGGCAGGCGGCGAGCGCTGCGCCGGTGGCGGGGGCGTCGAGCGGGAGCGGCCGGGTGCCACCGGGCGGCAGGCGGCGGGCGAGGTCGGTGTGGAGCAGGACGGCTTTGGGTCCGCTGTCCCGCAGGAGGCGGGCGAGGCGTTCGGTGGGCTGCTCGGGGTCCAGCGGGAGGTAGGCGGCACCGGCCTTCATGATGCCGAGGAGAGCGGCGATGTGTTCGGCGCCGCGCGGCAGGGCGACGGCGACCCGGTCGTCGGGTCCCAGGCCCTGGCCGATGAGCCACCAGGCGATGCGGTTGGCGCGGGCGTCGAGTTCGGAGTACGTCCAGGTGGTCGTGCCCGCGCTGACGGCCAGGGCCCGCGGGGTCAGCGCCGCGCGGGTCCCGAAGATGGCCGGCAGCGTGGTGGGGTCGGGTGCCGCCCCCCGGTGCCCGCTGCCGTCCGTGGACCGTCCGCTCGTGTTCGGCTCGTCAACGTATCGCATGATGAATTCTTCTGCCCCTGGGGTCCGAGTGGTTCACGACGCGGCGGAGTTGTGGTGGCTGTGGAGGTGGCGGCGGGCGGGGATGCGGGAGAGCCCGCGGCGGCGGTAGCCGTCAGCCTCGTGCGACGGCTACGGGGAAGGACCTGAGACCGGCGATGCTCGGGTTCCGGTAGTACTGGAGGGGGCCGTCGGTCCTCTCCAGGACGGGGTACCGCCGCAGCAGCGCCGTCAGCGCGATCCGGATCTCGGTGCGGGCCAGGGGCGCGCCCAGGCAGTAGTGGACGCCTTGTCCGAAGCCGACGTGCTGGTTGTGCTGCCGGTGGATGTCGAAGCGCTCGGGGTCCTCGAACTGCCGCTCGTCGTGGTTGGCCGACAGTGCGGAGAGCGACACGAACTGCCCGGCGGGGATGGCGACTCCGCCGAGTTCGGTGTCACGTGTGGTCAGGCGCAGGCTGTTGGGCACCGCGGGGCGGTAGCGGACCGACTCCTCGACGGCGGCCGGTATCAGGCCCGCGTCCTGTCGTACGGCAGTCAGCGCGTCGGGGTGGCGCAGCAGCTCGAAGACGAGGCTGGCGAGTGAGCAGGCGGTGGTGACGTGCCCGCCGACGAGCAGCAGTTTGCCGATGTTGACCACCTCCTCCTCGGTGAGCCGTTCGCCGTCCACCTCGGCCTGCGCGAGCCGGCTGAAGAGGTCGTCCTTGGGGGCTCCGCGCCGTAGCCGGTAGTGCTCGCGCAGGTAGGCGAGGAGTTCGGCGCCCGCCGCGTCGATCGCCTTGACGAGTTCCTCGCCGGCCAGGTCGCCCGCCTCGAAGGAGAGCAGCCGGTCCGCCCAGCCCCGCAGCAACTCCCGGTCCTCGAAGGGGAGCCCGATCAGTTCGGCGATGACCATGACCGGCAGGGGGTCGGCCAGGTCGCGGGCCACGTCGATCTCGGGGTCGCCGTCCACGGCGTCCAGCAGGCGTTCCACGGTGGCCTCGATCTCCGGGGCGAGGCCGGCGACCGTCCGCTGGTTGAACGCCTTGCCGATCAGTGCCCGCAGCAGCCGGTGCCTCGGCGGGTCCATCTCGGTGAGTCGGCCCTGGCCCCAGGCGTCTCCCTTGCCCCACTCGGCCGGGTAGGCCCGCCACAGTTCGGAGGAGTACGTGGCGTGGTCCAGGCTGGCGGTGACGACGTCGGCGTACCGGAGCACCATCCAGGCGCCGGTCGCCGGGTCCTGGTGGACGGGATGCTGGTCCCGCATGGCGCGGAACCAGTCCTGGAGTGCTTCTCCGTCGTCCTCGGAATAGGGCGGGGCAGGTGTCGAATTCCCCACGGTGGTTCTGGCGTTTGCTTGCTCTGGGCGCACGAAAAACTCCTTCTCCCCGCACGACGAAGGAAACAAGGCACGTGACATTCGTCCCGAGACTCGATCACGGGCCTCACCGGTGTCAAGATTGCGGAATTTGAACAGCCGCCGCCGGAATACCGGCCGCGGCCGCAAAAGCGCGTGCGTTCTCGGATTCCGGCTCCGCTGCTAACGTCGCATCATGACTCTTCCCGAGAATCGGCCGTTCCGTTTCGGCGTCAATCTCGTCACGCCCGCGCCGCGGCGTGAATGGGCAGAAAAGTCCCGCAAGGTCGAGGACCTGGGATTCGATGTGCTGGGCGTGCCGGACCACCTGGGCGCGCCCGCCCCGTTCCCCGCCCTGGTGGCGGCGGCCGAGGCCACCGAGCGGATCCGGGTGACCACCTTCGTCCTCAACGCAGCGTTCCACAACCCGGTGCTGCTGGCCCGGGAGGCCGCCACGGCCGACCTGCTGACCGACGGCCGCCTGGAGGTCGGGCTGGCGGCCGGCTCCATCCGGCAGGGTACCGGCTCCGACGGGGTGCCGTTCCCGTCCGCCGGTGAGCGCGTCAGCCAACTGGAGCGCACTGTCAAGGAGTTGCGCGGGCTGATGGTGAACCCCGATCACACACCGCGGCCGGTGCGGCCCGGCGGCCCGCCGCTGCTGGTGGCCGGTAACGGCGACCGGGTGCTGCGGCTGGCCGCCGAGCACGCCGACATCATCGGCTTCACCGGCATCTTCGCGGGGCGCGGGGAGTTCCCGCAGCTGGCGAGCCCGGAAGAGCTGGGCGAGCGGGTGGCCCTGGTCCGTGAGCAGTTGGGCGCCCGGGTCGCGGAGGTGGAACTGAACCTGCTGGTGCAGCAGGTGATCGTCACGGACGATCCGCGGGGCACCGCCGAGGAGTGGGCGCGGCATCCGCTGGCCCACTTCACCCCCGAGCAGCTGCTCGCGACGCCGGCCTGGCTGATCGGGTCGCAGCGGGAGATCGCCGATCGGCTGACGGAGTACCGGGAGCGGTTCGGCCTCAGCTACATCGTGGTCCTGGAACCGTGGCTGGAGGCCTTCGCACCGGTCGTGGAGATGCTGAAGTGACGGTTCGGTCCAGGTGCCGGGCGGGCGGGCTCACCACCCGCCCGCCCGTGCCTTCACCGCCCGCCAGGCTCCGTACCGTCCGGCTCCGTGCCGTCGCCGCCCGCCGCGAGCACGTCCGCGGCGCGGCTGATCTTCTCCAGGGCCTCGTCGCGGAGCTCGAGGCCGTGCCGGTAGTAGGCGCCCTGGCTCTCCGGGTGCTCGTGGAGGACGTCTCGGACGGCGAGGAGACCGGCCGGCCGGACCGGTTCGAGGCATGGCAGAGGGCCGCCGACGGTGCCGTTGAGCAGGTCGACGGTACGCCAGCCGAAGAAGTAGAAGGCGTCGGTGTACACCGACGCCCAGTCCCATTGCCGAAGGAATTCCTGACGTTCGTCGGCGGCGGTCTGCCGTTCGTCCGTCGATGTCCACGACGGATCCAGAACCGTCACGACGGATTCCATCAGCATGTCAAGCTGTCCGAAACGGGTATGGATTTCCGCCAGCACCCCCGACGGAACACGCCAGGGAGTGCCTGGCCTGTCCACAAGTCCCGAATATCGCTTCCACGCGTCGACCACAGGCTCATACACGAGGACTGATTATGGCACGCTGTCAGCGACGGGCGGCAGCCCTTTCGGCGGTCATTCCTGCCCGTCGAGGGCGTACCGCGCCCTCGGGTCCGTGTGCCGCAGTTCGGGCGAGAAGTACGCCTTGAGCCGGGGGCGGCCGGGACCCGGCCGCCAGGCCACGTAATTGTGGATGCCGCGGCCCGCGGCGGGCGGGCGGGACGCCACCTCGCGCAGCGCCCGTTCGTAGGGGCCGGAGGACCGGTCGCAGGCGGCCAGCGCCGCCTTCATCCGGCGGCGCACCGCCTCGTCGTCCGGGGCATAGGTCCACATGGGGAGGTAGACGGTCGCACCGCCGACCGCGGCGGGCCGCGCCCCGGTGAACGACAGGCAGGTGACCGGGGGTTGAGCGGAGAGGTCGGCGACCGCCTCGGGCAGCATCGTCCCGCAGAACCGCCGCACGGGTGCGGCCGCGAAACCCGGGTACGGCGCCATGAGTTCGGCCAGGCCGTCGGCATCGGTGGCGTAGTGCCGGAAGTACAGCTTGACCCGCGCCTCGGGGTCCGCCGAGAGGTCGAGCGAGAACATCACCGGCCGGTCAAGACGCTCGCCCCGTGCCATGTGCGCGGTCACCGCGGGCCAGGCCGCTCCGAGCCCGACGGCGGCAAGACCCCGTTCGCACAGCTCCGCGGCCCGCTCGGGCCCGCCGACGGCCGGGTAGAACCAGACCTTGAACTGGGCGTCCCCCTGCCGTCGCACCTCTGCGCCGAACATCGCGACGTGCTCGGTGGCCGGCTTCTCGGGCAGATACAGGTCGGCGACCTGCGCCCACCGCCGCTCGTCCGTTCCGTACCGGCGGACCAGGCCGGCCATCGTGGCGCGGGCGGAGTCGACCCGGTCCACCGGGCAGTCCCCGGGGCGCAGGGCCTCCACCGCGAACTGCAGCGCGGGGTCGTCGTCGAGGCCGATCGCGAACTCCATCGGCGACCCGTCGGACGACACGTCGGACTCGGCCAGTTGCGCGGCCGTGGCCGTGCCCCAGGAGCCCGTCATCGCGCCGAAGGCCTCCACGCACACGCCGCTTCGGTCACCGAGGCCGAGGCCGGACGCCAGTCGGGCCAGGCGTGCCACGCCCGCGGCCCTGGCCGAGGGGGCCGACCCGGTCTCCGCCCCGCTGCTCCCGCTCACCATCTCCATCGCCGCCGACACTCCTTCGGGTCAGCCGAGTGCGAGCGGTAGCCGGGAGAGGCCGCGCAGCGTGCCGTTCGGCCGCACCACCGGTTCGCCCGCCGCGTGGACACCGGGGTGCCGCAGCAGGGCCCCGAGCGTCACATGTGCCTCGATCCGGGCGAGGTTGAGGCCGAGACAGGAATGCGCGCCTCGGCCGAAGCCCAGGTGGTTGTTGGGCTTGCGGTCCAGCCTCAGCGTGTCCGGGTCGGGGAACTGCGCGGGGTCGCGGTTGGCCGCGCCGATCAGCGCGGTCACCACCTGGCCGCTCTGGACGGTGACCCCGCCCAGCTCGGTGTCCTCGGTGCAGGCGCGGGCCAGTGCCTGCACCGGTCCGACGTACCGGATCAGTTCCTCGACGGCGGTGTCGAGGCCGACGTCACCGCGTACCAGGGACTCCCACGCGCCGGGCGTGTCCAGCAGGGCCGCCAGGGCGTTGCCGAGGAAGCGGCTGGGCACCTCGAACCCGGCGTGGAAGAAGGCGCGTACGGAATTGACCAGTACGTCGTCGGCGTCGACGCCGGAACCGGGCAGGCGGCGCACCACCTCGGGCAGGACACCGTGCGGGCCGGGGTCGGCGAGCCAGGTGCGGACCAGGTCGTTGAAGTGGGCGCGGGCGCGCAGTCCGGGTTCCTCCGCGTCGGGGTCGAGCTGCGCGTCCATGCTGTGGTCGAGGTCGTCGTTGAAGCGGGCGAACGCCTCGTCGGTCTCGGGTGGTTCGACGCCGATGAACCGGGTGATGGCCCGCAGGGTGAACACGTCCGCGTAGTCGTGGATGAAGTCGAAGGACGGCCGGCCTGCCAGTTCGTCGAGCAACCGGTCGGCGAACGCGTCGAGTTCCTCGCGCAGCGCGTCGAGGTCCTGCGCGCGGACCGCGTCGAGGGCGAGGTGGCGCAGCGGGGTCTGGTCGGGCGGGTCCAGGGTCTGCAGGCTGAGCAGGGTCGGCGGGGTCGGGATGCCGATCTTCCGGAAGTCGGTGCTGAACCGGGCGGAGTCACGCAGGATCGCCGTGCAGTCGGCGTGCCGGGTCATCAGCCAGGAGTCGATGCCCGAGTGCCAGTAGACCGGCTGGGCTTCGCGCAGCCGCCGGTAGACCGGGTAGGGGTCGGCGAGCACCGCGGGGTCGAGGGGGCTGAACAGGGGGTCGGTGGCCTCAGGGGCGGGCGATACGGTCACGGCTGTCTCCGGTGTCGGCGCCGACGCTGACGGGCGGCTGTGGGTCCGGTCCGTGGGCCTCGCCGGCGGTCGTCGGAGCGTGTCCGGTGGCCGGGCAGCGGCCGGGGGCCGGTGCTTGCAGGAACGCGGGCGACGACTCCTGGTCGTCGTAGTAGCGGTGGAAGACGGGGGTCACTCCGCCCGAGAGCGGGGGCACGATCCAGGACCAGTCGGCGGGCACGGTGCGGCCGGCCTTCTCCTCGCGGCTCAGGTGGCGCAGGAACCGCTCCGACTCGGTGTGGTGGTCGGTGATGGTGATGCCGTCCCGCTCGAACGACCAGAGCACCGCCACGTTCAGCTCGACCAGCGCCCGGTCCTTCCACAGGGTCCTGTCACTGGTGCGGTCCAGGCCCAGCCGGTCGGCGATCTCGGGCAGCAGGTCGTAGCGCTGGGTGTCGACGAGGTTGCGGGCGCCGATCTCCGTGCCCATGTACCAGCCGTTGAAGGGGGCGGCGCCGTACCGTACGCCGCCGATCTCCAGCACCATGTCGGAGATGACGGGCAGCGCGTGCCAGCGCAGGCCGAGGTCGGCGAACCAGTCGTGGTCGGGGTGGCGCAGCGGGACCTCCCGCACGGCGTCGGGCGGGAGGTCGAAGAGCCGGGCCGCTCTGCCCGGCTCCTCGACGAGGAGCGGCAGGACGTCGAAGCGGGTGCCCGGGCCGCCTGGCCAGCCGAGGGCGCGGACGCGGTCGGTGAGGTCGGCGGACGCGGGGTCGCCGGTGACGCGGCCACCGGGGCCGCGGTAGCCGGCGTAGCGGATGAGCTGGGGGTTGTGGATCCGCGGTCCCGTGCCGTCGGGTCCGTCGGCCGCGAAGACACTGATCGTGGGGCGGATCCGGCCGCCGTTGAAGGCCAGCCGCAGGTGTGCGACGCACTCGCGGTGGATGTCCTCGGCCGTCCGCAGGTGTCGCAGGTCGCGTACGACGAGGCCGGGCCAGTACAGGCGGCCTATGCAGCGCCTGCTGTTGCGCCAGGCGATCTTGGCGCCGAAGGCCAGTTCGCCGGCGGTGTGCACATAGGTGCCGCTCTGGCGGATCTCGCGGCGGATCTCGGCCATGCGGTCGGCCGGCGGGCGGTCGACGGCGTTCTCCGAGCTGTACAGCCGGATGAATTCATCGGCGCGTGCGATCAGGCCTGGAATGTCGAGTTCTGCTGTGTCGGTGTCTGCGGGCCCTGCCATGCGCAACCCCCGTCAACGGTGCCGTAGCCCGGCAGGTCTGACCATGCCGGGCTACGGCCGTACGTTCTCATCTCTGCTTTCAGTGCAGGTAACGCATATCGGTTCACCTCCCCGCATGGTCCGCTTTTCCACGGCACCTCCCGCACTCTCGAACATCTCGGGAGCGCTGCAATCAATTGCTTATCGGGAGGCGGGAAATTCGGGCAGTCGTCAATCTATGGTCCGGCCCGACTGCCGTCAACAAAGCACTCGAACACCCGGGTAATGCGTCATGGGCCACATGCTTCATCGAGTGATTTCACTAGCCCGATTTCCGCGCAGGACTCGGAGGCGGAGGGCTCAGAGGGTGACCGGGAGCGCGGTGAGGTGCCAGCTGCCGGGGTTGGGCAGCCGCGGCACCTCGTCGGGCGGGACGGCGAGCGCGAGGTCGGGGAAGCGGCTCAGCAGGGCCTCGATCGCCACCTCCGCCTCGACGGCGGCCAGCGAGGCGCCGATGCAGTAGTGCGCTCCGTGGCCGAAGCCGAACTGGACCGCGGCGCCGGCGGGCCGGGTGATGTCGAGCGTGTCGGGGTCGTCGAAGACGCGGGGGTCGCGGTTGGCGGAGGCGATCACCGCCACCACGGAGTCCCCGGCGCGCACCTGCGCGCCGCACAGCTCGAAGTCCTCCAGGACGTAGCGGATGGCGGTCAGCAGCAGGGGGGGCCGCCACCGCATCAGCTCCTCCACGGCCCGGGGCATCAGGGACGGGTCGGCACGCAGGGCGGCGAGCTGTTCCGGATGCGAGAGGAGGGCCACCACGGAGTTGGCGATGAAGTTCGCGAGATTGTCCTGGCCTGCGAAGACGGTATGCCACACCATGGTGACCAGCTCGGTGTCGCTGATCCGGTCCGCGTCCTCGGCCTGGGCCCGCAGAAGGTCGGAGACCAGGTCGTCGCCGGGCTGTTCACGCCGCAGTTCGATGACCCGCTTGGCGCCCTCGATGGCATCGCGCAGGGCCTCGTCGTACGTCTGGCCTCCAGAGCTGATCCGGGCGACGTAGGCGCGCCACAGGGACCGGTCCGCCTCGGGGATGCCCATGACGTCGCCGACCACGAAGGTGGGCAGCGGCTGTGCGAAGTGTTTCAGGAGGTCGACGGTGCCCTCTTCGGCGAGGCCGGGCAGGGTGTCGAGCAGCCGGTCGGCGCTCTGCCGGATCATGTCGCGGCGGGCGGCGGCGCGACGGGCGGTGAAGGCCCGTACGGCGAGCTTGCGCAGCCGGCCGTGGTCGACGCCGTCCATGTGGGACATGGTCAGCATGTAGGGACGTACGTCGTCCGGGATCCGCTGGTTCCAGCTGTCGGCGGTCATGGCGAGGCGCGGGTCGCTCAGCATGGCCTTGGCGTCGCTGTGGCGGGTGACCGCCCATATCGATCCGAATCCCGGCGCCATGAGGCGCACTATGGGGGTCTGTTCCCTCGCCCTCCCATAGGCGGAAATCGGATCGCTGAGTACCTCGGGGTCGACCATCGCGATCTCGGGGACGTCGACCCGGGAATTCTCACTGTTGAGCACGGCGCTCCCCCAATAAAATTCGGACGATTTCCGGTGCGGTGGGGACGATGCTATCCACGGTCTCCACCGGCGGCAAACGTTCAAAAATTACGAGGGGAACGCCGTTTTGACGGGCTGGATCACAGCCCGCTCCTTTATTCGCTCTTGTTGTAGCGCAGCAGACTGAGCGGCACGAACACGATCAGCAGCACCGCGCAGGAGACGAGGGCGGGAGTGAGGTCGGCCGTGCCGTCCCCGTTCATGAGGGAGCGGCTCGCGGTGACCACGTACCCGATGGGGTTGATGTCGACGAACGCCTCCAGCCAGCCGGGCATGGTGGCCGGCTCGGCGAAGATGTTGCTGGCGAAGGTCAGGAGCGACAGCAGCAGCATGCCGAGCGCGGAGACACCCTGCGGGGTGCGCAGCACCAGGCCGAGGAACGTCCAGATCCATGAGACGCAGAAGCCGAAGAGGACAGCGAGGAGCACGCCGCCGATGACGCCGAGCAGTCCGCCGTCGGGCCGGAAGCCCAGTGCGAGCCCGACGGCGACCACGACGGCCGACGAGATCAGATAGCGCACCACGTCGCCGATCAGGGCGCCGGTCAGCGGGGACGGCCGCCAGATCGGCATCGACTTGAAGCGGTCGAAGATGCCCTGTTGGAGGTCGGTGGTGAGGGCCACACCGGTCTGCGTGGAGATGAACAGCACGCCCTGCACGAGGATGCCGGGCAGCAGGAACTGCAGGTACTCGCGGCTGCTGCCGGAGATCGCGCCGCCGAAGAGGTAGGTGAAGATCAGCGTGAACATCACCGGGGTGATGGTCGCGTTGAACAGCTGTCCCGGCGAGCGCTTGATCTTCACCAGCGCCCGCCAGCCCATCGTGAGCGACGTGGACAGCGCCCCGGGGCGCTGCTGGGGGCGGGTGTCCTCGCCGAGGACCCGGACCAGCCTCTCCTCCGCCTCCATCGGGCGCGCGGCGGTCGTCATCGGCTCTCCTCGTTCGTGGCGGGCTTGCGGCCGGACTTGCGGCCCGGCTTGCGGGCGGCGGGCACCTCGGAGGTGGGGGGCCGCCCGGTCAGCGCGAGGAACACCTCGTCCAGGCTCGGGCGGTCCATGGCGAAGTCGTCGACCTCGATGGTGCGGGTGAGTTCGCCCAGGGCGCGCGCCACGCTCCGGGGATCGGTGCCCCGCGCGGTGAGTTGGGCCGGGCCGGTGGTCTCGGCGGGCACACCCAGGGCACCGACGAGGATGCGGCTCGCCTCCGGCAGGTCGTCGGGGTCCGTCAGTTCGACGCGCAGTGAGCCGCGGCCCACCGAGGACTTCAGCTCGCCCGGGGTCCCCTCGGCGACCAGCTTGCCGTGGTCGATGACCGCGACGCGCTGCGCGAGCTGGTCGGCCTCCTCCAGGTACTGGGTGGTGAGCAGGACGGTCGTGCCTCGCTCGACGGTCGCCCGGATGATGGCCCAGACCTCGTTGCGGCTGCGGGGGTCGAGTCCCGTGGTCGGCTCGTCGAGGAACATCAGCTGAGGCCGGACGATGAGCCCGGCGGCCACGTCCAGACGGCGGCGCATACCGCCGGAGTAGCCGCGGGCCGGGCGGTCGGCGGCTTCGACCAGGTCGAATGCCTCCACCAGGTCGCGTGCGCGCTCCCGGGCGGCCGTGGAGCGGTATCCGTGCAGCCGGGCGAGCAGCAGCAGGTTCTCCATGCCCGTGAGGTCGTTGTCGACGCTGGCGAACTGGCCGGTGAGGCTGACTCGTTCCCGTACGCGGTGTGCTTCGCGGACGACGTCGTGACCGAAGACCCGGGCGACGCCCGCGTCGGGGGCGAGCAGTGTCGCCAGGATGCGCAGGGTCGTGGTCTTGCCCGCGCCGTTGGGTCCGAGGACTCCGTAGACGGCGCCGGCCGGGACGGACAGGTCGAGGCCGTCGACGGCCTTGGTGGTCCCGAAGGACTTCACCATGCCGACGGTCTCGACCGCGAGTTCAGTGCTCACATTCACCCTTGGGGTCGCTTGCGGCTGGGGTCTGGGGCCGTGACGGTGGGGTCGGACCCGGGCTCTGGGTGCCGCGTCCGGCCCGTTTCTGCGCCGCCTGGGGGGACCGGAGGCCGAGGCCGTAGGCGATGTCCTGCCAGGTCAGGCCGATGTCCCTGGCGACGAACAGCAGGCTCGCCTCCAGTACGTCCAAGTCGGCGCGGGCGCGCGGGAGCAACGTCAGGGCCGCCATGATGTCGGTCCTGTCCATCTCGGGCGCGTCGGCGGAACGCCCGCCGGCGGCCCGGGAGGCGATGAGACGGACGGCCTCCTGAGCGGTGAGACGAGCCGGCGGGTCGGTCGGCCCCGACCGCTCGGCGTCGGCCAGGCGCTCGACCACGTGCCGCAGCGCCACGTGCTCCCGGCGGGCACGGGCATGGTCGGGATCTTCGGCACGGTCCAGGGCGTCCGGCCCCTCCGCATGATCGGTCATGGAAGGAGCCTGGCAACTTCAACCAGAGGTTGTCAACCAGAAGTTGAAAACCAGCGGGTGATGTCACCTGAACGGAGGACACGTATCGCGTGGGGGCCGGAGGCTTCGGCTCTCGGGTCCGCAGCGCGCCTCCTCAGCCGAGTGGCGCCGACCGGACGGCGCCGCCGGCCTCGATGGGGGTGAACCGTGCCGCCGCGGCCAGGAAGGCGTCGTTCTCGGTGGCCGTGCCGACCGTCACCCGTACCCCCTCTCCGGGGAAGGCCTTGACCAGGATCCGCTGCTCGCGGCAGTGCGCGGCGAAGGCCTCCGCGGCCGGACCGGCGGGCAGCCACAGGAAGTTCGCGCCGCTGACCGGCACGTCCCAGCCCGCGCCGAGCAGAGCGGCCCGGACCCGCTCCCGCTCCTCGGTGAGGTGCCGGCAGCGTTCCCGCACTTCCCGCTCGCAGTCCAGCGCGGCAACCGCGGCCCGCTGGGCGAGGGTGCCGACCGCGTACGGGACCGCGACCCGGCCCAGCAGTTCGGCCACCGGCGGGGCGGACAGGCAGTAGCCGATCCGCAGCCCGGCCAGCCCGTAGGCTTTGGAGAAGGTACGTAGCGCGACCACGTTGGTACGCCCCTGCCGCAACAGGTCACGCACCAGGCCGAACCCGTCGAGCGGGTCGGCCTCCTGCTCGGTGAACTCCGCGTACGCCTCGTCCAGGACCACCAGGACGTCCGGCGGCACCTCGGCGAGGAAGCGCTCCACGACCGACCGTGACACGGATGTCCCGGTCGGGTTGTTGGGCGAGCACACGAAGACCAGCCGTGTGCGGTCGGAGATCGCCGTGGCCATCGCCGGCAGGTCAAGGGCGTGCCCCGCGGTCAGCGGGACCCGGCGCACCACCGCGCCCGCCGTCCCGGCGATGGCCGGATAGACCTCGAACGAGCGCCAGGGGACGATCACTTCGTCGCCCGCCGCACAGGTGATCTGGATCAACTGCGCGCACAGACCCACCGACCCCGGCCCCAGGCAGAGGGTGGCGGGCGGCACTCCGTGGCGCTCGGCAAGCCGGGCGGTGAGGTCGGCGGACGAGTTGTCGGGATAGCGGTTCACCCCCTGGACCGCGCCGGACAGCGCGGCCTGCACGGCGGCGGGCGGCGCGAACGGCGATTCGTTGCAGTCCAGGCCGATCATTCCGGGTTCGGCGGCCCTTCCCCGGAAGAACGGCAGGCCGTCCAGATCCGTCCGGACCCGCGGCCGGGCCGCGGGCAGACGGTCCGGGCCGGACGGGGCGGTCATTCGGTGCGGTCCCGGGCACCGGCCGCCGCGCTCATCGCGTCCACCAGGCTCTTGGGACGCATGTCCGTCCAGTGCTGGTCTATGTAGTCCAGGCACTCGGTCCGCGGGGCCTCACCGAACACCGTGTGCCAGCCGTCGGGAATGTCGACGATCACCGGCCACAGCGAATACTGAAGTTCGTCGTTGATCAGTACGACGTACACGGCGTTTTCGTCCTCGAACGGATTCGACATCGCCTCTCCGATTCTCTTCGTTCTTTTCTTTTGGACGGCGCCCGAAAGACTCTCACGGGTGCTGTGGCATAACAAGGCTGCACTGCACGAGGTCCAGCAGTTCCGCGGCGTTCTCATCGAGAAAGAAGTGACCGCCGGGAAAGACCCTGAAGGCGAAGTCCGCGCCGGTGTGCGGCTGCCAGTCCACGGCGTGCTCCGGCCCCGCTTTCGGGTCCTCGCGCCCCACGAGCACGGTGAGCGGCACCGTGACGCGCGCGCCGGGAGCGGGCCGGTAGGCGGCCAGCGCGCGGTAGTCGTCGCGCAGCGCCGGCAGCGCCTGCCGCAGCGCCTCCCTGTCGGAGATCAGCCGGTCGCCGGTGCCGCCCAGGACGCCCAGTTCGGCGATGATCCGCTCGTCGGTCCACCGCGCCCGCTGATCCTCCTCGCGCGGGCGGGACGGCGCGCGACTGCCGGAGGCGAAGAGGTGCCCGACGGCTCCCGGCCGCTCCCGCTGCACCAGCCGTACTGTCTCGAAGGCGACCAGCGCGCCCATGCTGTGGCCGAGGACGGCCGTCGGCAGATCCCGCTCGGCCAGCAGCGCGTCCGCCGCCCCGCGTGCCAGGCCGCGGATGTCGGTGACGGCAGGTTCCGTACGGCGCCACTGACGTCCCGGGTACTGGACGCCGACCACCTCCAGGCCGGGCGGCGCGGCGCGCGCCAGCGGGAAGAAGGAGCCGGCGGAGCCGCCCGCGTGCGGAAAGCAGACCAGGCGGAACCGTGCGTCCCGGCCCGGATTGAAGGACATCGTCCAGCCGCCCGCGTCAGTGCTCATGGCCCGACCTCCGCATGTCGCCGATTCCCTTTCCGTCGTCGATTCCCGCACCCCCGTCATTTTCCGTTCCCTTGCGCTCCCCGATTCCGTTCGCGCTTCCCTTTCCGTGAGGGGGGCGGTCGCCGTCGGGCCAGTCCGGGTATTGCTCCCGCAGATGGCCCGCCAATGCCTTCGGGGACGGGAAATCGTAGATGAGGGTGGACAGCAGCGGGACGCCGGTCGCGGCGACGATGCGGTTGCGCAGTTCGATCGCTCCGAGCGAGTCGAAGCCGAGCTGGGGGAAGAGCGCTTCGGGCGCGACGGCCTCCGGTGAGTCGTGTCCGAGTACCGAGGCGGCTTCCGCCCGCACCAGTTCGAGCAGCGACCTGCGGCGGACGGCCTCGGGCGGCCCGGCGGGCCCAGCGCCGTTCGTCGCCGCGGTGGTGCTCCCGTTCGTCGCCGCGGTGGTGCTCCCGTTCGCCGGCGCGGCGGTGTCCGGCCGGGCGGCGGGCGGGGGCGTGGTGAGGCGGGCCGCGACCGCGACCGGTGCCGCGGTGGCGACGGCCTCGTCGAAGAGGGCCAGCCCCCGGTCCGCGGACAGCGCGCGGATGCCGTGACGGGCGAGCCGGTCGTGGTCCTCGGCGCGCAGCCGCCCGGTGATGCCGCTCGCCGGCTCCCACAGCCCCCAGGCGATGGACAGCGCGGGCAGTGACCGGGCGCGGCGGTGCTCGGCCAGCGCGTCCAGGAAGGCGTTGGCCGCGGCGTAGTTGCCCTGTCCGGCCGAGCCGGTCACTCCGGCCACCGAGGAGAACAGGACGAAGGACGAGAGGCCGAGGGACGCGGTCAGTTCGTGCAGGTTCAGGGCGGCGACCGCCTTGGCCCGGAGTACTTGGGCCATCGCGTCCGAGGTCAGCGAGCCGATCGCCGCGTCCCGCGTCATGCCCGCCGCGTGCACCACCGATCCGATGCGGATGCCGCGCCCGGACAGCTCGCCCAGGAGCGCCGCCAGGGCTTCCCGGTCGCCCGCGTCGCACGCGGCGACGGTGACGCGGGCCCCCGATCCGCGCAGCTCTTCGGCCAGTTCGGCGCTGCCGGGGGTCGCCTCGCCGCGTCGGCCGATCAGTACGAGGTCCCGTACCCCGTGCCGCGTCACGAGATGTCGGGCGACGAGCGCGCCCAGGGTTCCGAGACCGCCGGTGATCAGCACCGCGCGGTCGGTGTCGAAGTCCCGGACGGTGAGGACCACTTTGCCCACGTGCCGTGCTTCGGCGACGTACCGGTAAGCGGCCGGTGCGTCGCGCACGTGGCGCAGGGTGAGCGGTGGAGGCGTCAGCGTGCCGTCCTCGAAGAGCGGCAGGAGGCCGGCCAGCATCCGCTGAATGCCCTCGGGCCCCGCCTGCCGGATGTCGAAGACGGTGTACGCGGCGCCGTCGTACGCGGCGGCCACCTCCTCGGGGTCGCGGGGGTCCGTCTTGCCCATCTCCAGGAACCGGCCGCCCGGCGAGAGGAGCCGCAGGGACGCGTCGGTGAGCGGCCCGGCGAGCGAGTTGAGCACCACGTCCATGCCCGCCCCGTCGGACGCGGTACGGAAGGACGCCTCGAAGGCGTCGTCGCGGGAAGAGGCGATGCGGTCGGAGCCGATGCCCGCGTCCCGCAGTACGGGCCACTTCGCCGGGCTCGCGGTGGCGAAGACCTCCGCCCCCGCGTGCAGGGCGAGTTGGCGGGCCGCGAAGCCGACCGCGCCGGTCGCCGTGTGGATGAGCACGCGTTCTCCGCCCCGGAGCCGGCCGAGCTCGACGAGGCCGTAGTACGCGGTGAGGAACGCCACCGGCACGGCGGCCGCCTCGGCGAACGACCAGTGCGCCGGGACGGGGGCGAGCAGCCGCTCGTCGGTGACCGAGACCGGTCCGATCCCGTCGAAGAGGCCCATCACCCGGTCCCCCGGACGCAGTCGGCCCGCTCCGGGGCCGACCTCGACGACCACGCCCGCGCCCTCCACGCTCTGCCGCCCCTCGCCCTCGGGCACGCCGGCCCCCGGCTCGACGACGCCCAGCGTGAGCAGCACATCGCGGAAGTTGACCCCGGCCGCGTGCAGCGCCACGCGCACCCGTCCCTCGCCGAGGGGCGCGTCGGCGTCCGGCCACTCCACGAGGGCCAGGTCGTCGGGGGTCCCGCGTCCGACGAAGTCCAGCCGCCAGCTTCCGTCACCGGACGGCGCGTCGAGCAGCCTGCCGGTGGTGGGGGTCAGCTCCGGGGTGAGCCACTCGCCCTTCCTGAGGGCGACCTGGGGGAGGCCGGACCGGAGGGCCCGGGCGAGCGACTCCGCCGACACCTCGCCCGCGTCGACGTCCACCAGCTGGATCCGTCCCGGCTCCTCCTGCTGCGCACACCGGCCGAGCCCCCATACGGCGGCGGCCGCGGCGTCCGTCGCCGGGTCGTCGTCAGCGGTGCCGACCGCTCCGCTCGTCACCAGGGCGATACCGCACCGGGCGAGCGCCGGTTCGGCCAGTACCTCCTGTACGACGGCCAGCACCCTGGTGGTCACCTCGCGGACCTCGTCCATCGTGCCCGCCGGGCAGGGGATCACCACCGTGCCGGGTACTCCTCCGGGTGCGCGTCGGACCAGTTCGGCGACGTCGGCACAGCGCTCGGCGTCCAGGGTGGGCAAGGCGTCGTGAGGCTCACGGATGGTGGCGCCGCCGGGAAGGATCAGCGCGAGCCGGCCGGGCCGCTCGGAGCCGTCGGCCCGTTCCCCGGTTTCGTCCCCGGGGCGTCGGTGGGCCGTCGTCCAGCTCAGGCGTCGCAGCCGGCTGTCGTCCGCCGTCGACGGTGAGCGCAGGGACAGGCCTCCGACCGACAGGACCGGGTTGCCGTCCGTGTCGGACAGCTCCAACGCGACCTCGTCCCGGCGCACGGCCGTCAGCCGAACCCTCACGCGAGGGGTGCTCGGGCGTGCGTGGTGGGTCATGTCGCGCCAGGTGAAGGGGACACGGACACCGGGGGCGCGGACGCCGGACGCGGAGGTCCCGCCCGCGAGGCCGAAGAGTTCGATCGGGTGCAGGGCGGCGTCCAGCAGAGCGGGGTGCAGGCCGAAGAGCGTGGTCTGCGCGGCGATGGGCACCGGCGGTGCGAGTTCGGCGCAGATGCCGTCGGCCGTGCGCCACAGGCCGCGCAGTCCCCGGAAGGCCGGCCCGTACGCGAGGCCTCGGGCGGCGAGGCGGGCGTAGTCGCCCTCCTGGTGCAGCGGCAGGGGTTCGGCGTCGGACGGCGGCCAGGTCACCGGCGGGACCGGGGCGGCGGAGCCGTCCGGGGCGCCGGCCAGCACGCCGGTGGCCGTGGGCCGCCATTCGGGGTCGGGGTCGGCGGACGTGCGCGCGTGGACGGTGAAGGGCCGACGTCCGGAGCCGTCCGCGGCACGTGCCACCACGCGGAGTTCGAGCGCCGCCCGGTCGGGCACGACGAGGGGGCTGGCGAGGACCAGTTCCTCCACTCGGGCGCACCCCGCCTCGCGCGCCACCCGGCAGGCCAGTTCGGCGAGCACGGCGCCCGGCACCAGGGCCTGGCCGGCCACCGAATGATCGGCCAGCCAGGGGAGTTCGGCCGGGTCCAGCCGCCCGGACCACACCAGTTCACGGCTGTCCGGCAGGTCCAGCGGCCGGTCCAGCACGGGGTGGTCCGTGGCGCGCGGAGCGCCCGCTCCCGCCGGCTCCGTCGGGTTGAGCCAGTACCGCCGGCGTTCGAAGGGGTAGGTCGGCAGGGTGGTCAGTTCGCCGCCCCAGGCGGCGGCCACGGCCGGCCAGTCCACGTCGAGGCCGGAGGTGAAACCGGCCGCGAGCCCGTCCGCCGCCGTCCGCGCCTCGTCGCGGGCACCGCGCAGCAGCGGCACCACGACGGCAGGGCCGTGCGCCTCGTCCCGCTCGGGGTCCTCGGCGAGGCCGGTGAGGATCGCCGACGCCATGGACGACAGCGTGCCGTCGGGGCCGATGTCCACGAAGTGCCGCCCGCCTTCCGCACGGGCGGTGGCGATCCCGTCGGCGAAGCGGACCGGGCGCCGTATGTGGTCCGCCCAGTAGTCGGGCGACATGAGCTCCGCCGCTTTCGCCATGCGGCCGGTCACGTTCGAGACGAGCGGCAGGACCGGCCGCCGGTACGTCAGCCTCGCCGCGATCTCCCGGAACTCGGCGAGGATCGGCGTCATGAGGGGTGAGTGGAAGGCGTGGCTGACCGTGAGTGCCGTGGCCCGGTGCCCGGCGGCCTTCACCTGGGTGACCACGGTCGACACCGCGTCGCTCGCGCCGGAGACCACAACCGCCCGGCTGCCGTTGACGGCGGCGATTCCCACCTTGTCTTCCAGGCCGGCGAGCAGCGGTTCGACGTCCGCGAGGCCCGCCCGTACCGCGACCATCGCGCCGCCCGACGGCAGCGACTGCATCAGCCGGCCTCGCGCCGCGACGAGTTCGGCGGCGTCCGCCAGGGAAAGGACGCCCGCGACATGCGCGGCTACCAGTTCACCGACGGAGTGTCCCAGCACGATGTCCGGCCGCACGCCCCAGGACCGCAGCAGCTCGGACAGTGCGTACTCGGTGGCGAAGAGCGCGGGCTGGGTGAAGGCGGTCCGGTGCAGTGCCGCCGCCTCGGGGGTCGCGTGCTCCGCGAGGACGACGGAGGCCAGCGGCCGTTCCAGGTGCGGATCGAAGGCGGCACACGCCTCGTCGAAGGCCTCCGCGTACGCCGGGAACCGCTGGTGCAGCTGCTTGCCCATACCGGGCCGCTGGGTGCCCTGACCGGCGAACATGAGGACCCGGCGTCCGTCCGCGGGGCCTGCCACGCCTCGTGTCAGAGGGGCTGCCGGGCGGTCCTCGGCCAGGGCGGCGAGCCCGTCGAGGAGAGCGGTTACGTCCTCGTGGACGATCGCCGCGCGGTGGCCGAAGCCGGACTGGACCCGGGCGGTGGTGTAGGTGACCGCCGCGAGATCGTGGGCGGTCGGGGCGTCCTCCGGCAGGTGCTGCGACCCGGACGGCCCGCTCAGCAGGTCATGGAGGCGGCGGGCCTGGGTGCGCAGGGCCGTCGGTGTCTTCGCGGACAGCACCAGCGGCAGCGCGCCACCTCGGTGGCCGGCTGAGGAGGGGTCACGTACGTCCGGGCCCGCGGGGGCGTTCCGTACGTCCCTGCCCGCGGGAGCCGACGTATCGGCAGGGGGTTCTTCGAGGATGACGTGCGCGTTGGTCCCCGAGATCCCGAACGAGGACACCCCCGCCCGCCGCGGCCTGCCCTCCACCGCCTCCCACGCGACCTCCCGCGTCAACAACCGCACCGAACCCCACTCCACCCCACCCACCGGCTCCGCCACATGCAACGTCCGCGGCAACACCCCATGCCGCAACGCCTCCACCATCTTGATCACACCACCCACACCCGCAGCCGCCTGCGCATGCCCGATATTCGACTTCAACGACCCCAACCACAACGGCCGCCCCACCGGCCGCCCCCCACCGAACACACTCACCAACGCCCCCGCCTCCACCGGATCCCCCAACACCGTCCCCGTCCCATGCCCCTCCACCACATCCACCTCCGACGCCGACACCCCCGCATCCGCCAACGCCCGACGAATCACCCGCTGCTGCGCCACACCCGACGGCGCCGTCAACCCATTCGACGCACCATCCGAATTCACCCCACTCCCCGCCACCACCGCCAACACCCGATGCCCCAACCGCCGCGCCACCGACAACCGCTCCACCAACAACATCCCCACACCCTCGGACCACCCCGTCCCCGAAGCATCCGAAGAAAACGAACGACACCGCCCGTCCCCCGACAACCCACCCTGCCGAGAAAACTCCACAAAAGCACCCGGCGTCCCCATCACCGTCGCCCCACCCACCAACGCCACATCACACTCACCCGACCGCAAAGAACCCACAGCCAAATGCAGAGCAACCAACGACGACGAACACGCCGTATCCACCGTCAACGCAGGACCCTCCACCCCCAACACATACGCCAAACGACCCGACAACATCCCCCCGGCAGAACCCGTCAGCAAATAACCAGCCGACCCCCCACCCCCCTCCCACAAACGCGGCCCGTACTCATACCCCATCCCCCCGACAAAAACCCCCACCCCACCACGCCCACGCAACGAACCCGGCGCCACCCCAGCCCGCTCCAACACCTCCCACGACACCTCCAACAACAACCGCTGCGCAGGATCCATCCCCGCCGCCTCCCGAGGCGACACACCAAAAAACCCCGCATCGAACAAACCCACACCCTCGACAAAACCCCCCTCCCGCACCCCGCACACCTCACCCGACAACACCCCAGCACCCCACCCCCGATCCACCGGAAAACCAGACACCACATCCCCACCCGACACCACCACATCCCACAAACCCTCCGGCGAAACCACCCCACCAGGAAAACGACAAGCCATCCCCACAATCACCACAGGATCACCGGAGGACGCCGAATCCCCGGTTGCCGGGCGCGCCGGCGAAAGAGCCGGAACCGTTTTTCCGGCCGCCGGGGCCTCGGAAGGCGGATCCGCGAGCAATGAGCCCAGGAACGTTCCCAGGGCGAGCGGTGTCGGGTGGTCGAACACCACGGTCGGCGGCAGCCTCAGTCCCGTCACTTCACAGAGCCGGTTGCGCAGTTCCACCGCCAGCAGCGAATCGAACCCGGCGTCCCGGAACGCGAGCCCGCCGTCGAAGCCGCTCCCGCCCAGCACCTCGCCCGCGATCGACATGACGAGGCGACGGCTCTCCTGCGTCCGTTCGCCCTCCGGCAGCTCGGCCAGCCGTCGTGCCCACGGGGTTCCCGCCCGGTCAGCGGCGGCGGTGGGGGTGGTAGAGGCGGCGGCGGGAGCCGCGGCCGGGACGAACGCCCGCACGGACTCCGGGTCGAGAGCCGCCGCCACCACGGCCGGCGGGTCGATGGCGCGGGCGGCGTCGTACATGCGCAGACCGCGGGCCGCGTCGAGCGGCCGCAGCCCGGTGCGGCGTCCGAGGCGTTCGACGTCGTGCGCCGTCAGCCGTCCCGCCATCCCGTCCGGAAGGTCCCACAGGCCCCACGCCAGCGAGCGCGCCGGGAGCCCGAGGTCGGCGCGGTGCTGGGCCAGGGCGTCGAGGAAGGTGTTGGCCAGGGTGTAGTTCCCCTGTCCGGCGGCGCCGAGCGTGCCGGTGGCGGAGGAGAAGAGGTCGAAGAAGGCGAGCGGGGCGGAGCGGGTCAGCTCGTGCAGGTTCCAGGCGGCCTCGGCCTTCGGACCGAGCACGGCGTCGAGTTGCTCGGACGTCAGCGCGCGGATGGTCGCGTCCTGGACGACGCCCGCGGCGTGGACGATGCCGGTCAGCGGGTGGTCGGCGGGGACGGCTTCGAGCACCGCGGCGAGCGCCTCCCGGTCGGCGCAGTCACAGGCGGCGATCCGCACCTGGGCGCCCATGCCCCGCAGCTCCCGTGCCAGGTCGTCCGCTCCCGCGGCACGGGTGCCGCTGCGGCTGGTCAGCAGCAGGTGCCGTACGCCGTGGCGGGCCACCAGGTGCCGGGCGATGCGCGCGCCGAGCGCACCTGTGCCCCCGGTCACCAGGACGGTGCCGTGCGGACGCGCCGGCGGGGCGGCGACCTCGACGGGGCCCGGTGCCCCGGTCGGCCGGGGCACGGGCGTCGGCCGGGGTACGGGCGACAGCCCGGGTACGAGCAGCGCGCCGTCGCGCAGGGCGAGTTCGGGTGCTTCGCCGGCCGCCACGGCGGTCAGCACCTCGCGCGTCAGACGGGTCTCGTCGAGGTCCCCGTCGACGTCGAGGAGGACGAAGCGGTCCGGATGCTCCGATCGGGCGGTGCGGACCAGCCCCCACAGGGGTGCGTGGGCCAGATCCACCGGTGCCTCGTCGGGTCCCGCGCCCGTGCGCACCGCCCCCCGGGTCACGAACACCAGCCGGGTGTCGGCGAGTCGGCCGTCGTCCAGCCAGCTCTGGAGCAGCGCCAGCGTCGCGCGGGCCGCGCGGCGCACGCCGTCGGACACGCGGGCCTCCCCGCCCCCGGCGGCCGACGGCAGGCAGGGCACCAGCACGGCGGCGGGCGGCGGGGCGCCGGCGTCGAGACGCGCGCCCGCGTCCGCCATGTCGAGAACGGCGGTGAGGCCCGAACCCGGGGCGGACCCGAGCACCCAGCACGCGTCGGCGTCGGAGGCCGGTTCCGGCAGGGTGTCGTCGGCCAGCGGGCGCCACGTCACGTGAAAGAGTCCATCGTCCGCGGGACCGTCCGAAGCGGCCCGCAGCACCAGCGCGTCCACGGCGGCCATCGGCGTGCCGTGCCGGTCCGTGATCCGCAGCGCCACCGCGTCCGGACCGACAGGTGACACCCGTACGCGCAGCTCCGTCGCGCCACCGCCGTACACCCGCACGCCGCTCCACGAGAAGGGCAGCCGTACGCGTCCGTCGGCCGCGCCCTGCCGTACGGTCGCGTGCAGCGCCGCGTCCAGCAGCGCCGGGTGCAGGCCGTACCCGGACGTGTCGGTTCCGACGGGCAGTCGTACGTCGAGGCACAGGTCCTCGCCCAGCCGCCAGGCGGCCTCGAGGCCACGGAAGGTGGGGCCGTACGCGTATCCGGCCTCGGCCAGCTCCTCGTACATGCCGCTCAGTTCCACGGGTTCCGCGCCTTGCGGCGGCCAGGCCGCCTGGTCGAAGTCCGCCGGTGTCCGGGGAGCGCGCGCCGCGAGGATCCCGGTGGCGTGGCGGGTCCAGTCGGCGGCCCGGCTCTCCTCGGCGGCCCGCGCCGACTCCTGGGCACGGCCGGGACGCGCGTACACGGTGAAGGGCCGTTCCCCTGTCTCGCCGACCGCGCCGACGACGAACTGGACCTCGACCGTCCTGCCGTCGTCGGGGAGGCGGACCGGTGCCTCCTGGGTCAGTTCGGTGACCGTCGCGGCGCCGTCGAGCGCGGCGATGTGCGCGGCCAGCTCGACCAGGGCCGTTCCCGGCAGCACGGTGTGCCCGTCGATCCTGTGGTCGGCCAGCCAGGGGTGCGTGAGGGTGGACAGGGTGCCGGTGAGCGCCCGCGCGTCGCGGTCCGCGAGGGTGACGGCGGTGTCGAGCAGCGCGTGCTCCCCGCTGTGCGGCGGGCGCGGCGCGTCGGCGTTCAGCCAGTACCGCCGCCTCTCGAACGGGTAGGTCGGCAGGACGGCCAGGGGCCGCCTGGGGATGACGGCCTGCCAGTCCACCGGCAGGCCGCGGGCGTAGGCGGCGGCCAGCGCCGGCAGGAGCCCGCCGGTGCCGTCGCCGCCGGGGCGGAGCGCGTCCAGTGGCCACGGGTGGCCGGTTGCGTTCGGGTGGTCGGCTGCCTCGGCCCGGCCGGGTACGCGCGGATGGCCGGGCGCGTCCGTGTGGTCGGCCGCGTCCGGGTGACCGGTGCCCCGGCTGTGCGGTGTCGCCCCGAGCGCAGAGGCGGCCGGCATCGCTACGAGGGTGCGACGGCCGCGGTCCGCCAGGTGGCGCAGCGCCGCGTCGAGGTCGGCGGGTTCCCGTACGGCGCGCAGCCAGTACTCGGCGGTCAGCTCCCGTTCGACGTCGAGCGGCATGCCGGTTCGCGACGAGCAGAAGTCGGTCGTCGTACGGCGCGGGGTCACTCCGGCCATGACCGCGCGCAGTTCCTCGTCGGAGCCCTTGCGCATGCCGGCCGCGCAGAGGCGTGCCGCCTCGTCCAGCGTCAGCGCCCCGGTGACGTGGGCCGCGACGATCTCTCCCACCCCTTGCCCGAGTGCCGCGTCGGGCCGCACACCGCACTGCTCCCACAGCCGCGCGAGGGCGGCGCCCACCACGAACGCCACGGCCTCCGGGGGGTCGGCGGGGGTCAGCTCCCCCACATGACGGCCGAGATGGACCGCCAGGGCGGCGGCGCACTCGTGTACGTGCTCGGCGAACGCGGGGGACGCGGCCAGCAACTCCCGTGCCGCGGCTGTGAAGTCCGGTCCTCCACCACCGGCCGCACCGGCACCGAAGGCGAACACGGCCCGGGCGCGCCCGCTCACGCTGCCGGTCGAGAGCAGGGGGTCGGACAGCCCGGCGGCCAGAGCGTCCAGTGCCCCTCGGTAGTCGCCGTCCGCGCCGGGCAGCACGGCGGCGCGGTGGTCGAACCCGGACTGGATGCAGGCGGCGGTGTACGCGACGGCGGACGGGTCGACCGGGCCGTCGTGCGCGGGCCGGTGCTCAGCGCCGCCGGAGAGGAAGTCACGGAGGCGGCGGGCCTGCGCGCGCAGGGCCGTCGGCGTCTTCGCGGACAGCACCAGCGGCAGCGCCACGGGCCCGGTGGCCTCATCGGCAGGGCCGCTCCGGTCGGCGCCGGCGCCGTCGGACCGGGCGCCCGGGAGGCCGGAGGCGGCCTGCGGGTCCCGGAGGATCGACGCCGGGTGCCCGGCCGTCCCGTCCACTCCCCCGGTCCCCGTCCCGGAGTCGCTGAACTCAGGGGGTTCTTCGAGGATGACGTGCGCGTTGGTCCCCGAGATCCCGAACGAGGACACCCCCGCCCGCCGCGGCCTGCCCTCCACCGCCTCCCACGCGACCTCCCGCGTCAACAACCGCACCGAACCCCACTCCACCCCACCCACCGGCTCCGCCACATGCAACGTCCGCGGCAACACCCCATGCCGCAACGCCTCCACCATCTTGATCACACCACCCACACCCGCAGCCGCCTGCGCATGCCCGATATTCGACTTCAACGACCCCAACCACAACGGCCGCCCCACCGGCCGCCCCCCACCGAACACACTCACCAACGCCCCCGCCTCCACCGGATCCCCCAACACCGTCCCCGTCCCATGCCCCTCCACCACATCCACCTCCGACGCCGACACCCCCGCATCCGCCAACGCCCGACGAATCACCCGCTGCTGCGCCACACCCGACGGCGCCGTCAACCCATTCGACGCACCATCCGAATTCACCCCACTCCCCGCCACCACCGCCAACACCCGATGCCCCAACCGCCGCGCCACCGACAACCGCTCCACCAACAACATCCCCACACCCTCGGACCACCCCGTCCCCGAAGCATCCGAAGAAAACGAACGACACCGCCCGTCCCCCGACAACCCACCCTGCCGAGAAAACTCCACAAAAGCACCCGGCGTCCCCATCACCGTCGCCCCACCCACCAACGCCACATCACACTCACCCGACCGCAAAGAACCCACAGCCAAATGCAGAGCAACCAACGACGACGAACACGCCGTATCCACCGTCAACGCAGGACCCTCCACCCCCAACACATACGCCAAACGACCCGACAACATCCCCCCGGCAGAACCCGTCAGCAAATAACCAGCCGACCCCCCACCCCCCTCCCACAAACGCGGCCCGTACTCATACCCCATCCCCCCGACAAAAACCCCCACCCCACCACGCCCACGCAACGAACCCGGCGCCACCCCAGCCCGCTCCAACACCTCCCACGACACCTCCAACAACAACCGCTGCGCAGGATCCATCCCCGCCGCCTCCCGAGGCGACACACCAAAAAACCCCGCATCGAACAAACCCACACCCTCGACAAAACCCCCCTCCCGCACCCCGCACACCTCACCCGACAACACCCCAGCACCCCACCCCCGATCCACCGGAAAACCAGACACCACATCCCCACCCGACACCACCACATCCCACAAACCCTCCGGCGAAACCACCCCACCAGGAAAACGACAAGCCATCCCCACAATCACCACAGGATCACCGGAGGTGGATTCGCGTGACGTCTTTTCGACGGTCCGCACGGGAGCGGTGTCGGTGGAGCCCTCCTGAAGAGTGGCCAGGAAATCACCGAGGGCCAGTGGGGTGGGGTGGTCGAACACCGCTGTCGACGGAATGTCCAGGCCGGTCACCTCGGACAGCCGGTCCCGCAGTTCGGCCAGCATCAACGAATCGAAGCCCGCGTCCCTGAACGCCGCTCCGCCGTCGAACGCGCCGCCGCCCAGCACCTCGCGGACCACCGAGAAGACGGTCTCCTCGGCAGAGATCCCCGAGCGGGGCGTGGGCCCGGACACCGGGCCGCCGACCGCTTCCGTGCCGGCCTCGGGCCACCAGTACGACTCCCGCTGGAAGGCGTACGAGGGCAGGTCGACGACCGTGGGCCGGGTGCCGGCGAAAACGGGGCTCCAGTCGACCCGCACGCCCCGCACGTACAACTGCCCGAGGGCCGCGACGAGGTCCGGCTCGGACGGCGAACCGTTCGGCGTGCTCCAGGATCCCGTTTCCGGCGTACGCACGCCGAGCCGTCCCGTGGCGTCCAGCCACAGGGCGTCGGCGGCGGCAGGGGCGGCGAAACCGGCGCACTCGGGGGCCACTTCGCCCGCGGCGACGAGGCGAGCGCCCTCCTCCGGCGTCAGCAGGCCCTGGACGACCGCTGCGGCCACCGTGCCCGGACCCGCCGGGACACTCACCGCGTCCGGCCGGACCCCGTACGCACGCCAGAGCGCCGCGAGTGCGAGCGTGACCGCGAACACGCACGCCGTGGAGGCATCCGTTCCGGGGGTGGCGGCCTCAGTGCCGCGCAGTACCTCGGTGACGGACCGCGTGCCGTGGGGCGCGAACACCTCGTCGTACGCGGCGAGGGCCGCCTCGAACTCGGCCGAGCGGGGCAGCAGTGCACGCCCGGCGTCAAGGCACGCGTCGGCCGTATCCGGGAACACGAGGGTCAGCGGCTCCCTCGGCTCCGTGACACTGCCGGTGGTGACCGCGTCCGTCGCCCTGCCGAGGGTCAGGGCCTCGAGAGCCGCCACGAAGTCCTCACGGGCCGCCGCGACGACAACCGCCCGGTGGGCGAAGGCGGTTCGGGTGGTGGCCAGTGAGTAGCCGAGGTCCTCGATCCGGTCGGCGGGGTTCGCCGTCACGTGGTCCCGCAGCTTCCGGGCCTGGTCCCGCAGGGCCTGTGCGCTGCGTCCCGAGAGCACCCACGGCATGGACGCCGGGAGCTGCGCGACGGTGTCACCGGCCGGCCGGTCCGGAGCGGTCGGAGCGGCGGACACATCGGGCACCGCCGACAGGACGACGTGGCAGTTGGTGCCTCCCATGCTGAAGGAGGAGACCCCGGCCACCCGCTCCGTTCCCTCGTGCGCAGGCCACTGCTCGGCCCGCGTCTGCACGCGCAGGCCGAGCGCGTCGAGGTCGATCTCGGGGTTGGCCGACTCGAAGTTGAGGCTCGCGGGGATGACGCCGTGGGCCAGCGCCAGGGTGACCTTGAGCAGGCCGGCGATGCCCGCCGCCGCCTCCAGATGGCCGATGTTGGTCTTGACCGAGCCCACCCGGAGCGGATCGCGGCCGTTTCGTCGTGCGCCGAACACCGTGCCGAGGGCGTCCGCCTCGATCGGGTCGCCCACCTTCGTGCCGGTGCCGTGAAGTTCGACGTACTGCACGTCTTCGGGGGTGATCCGGGCCTGGCGGTGGGCCGCGCGCAGGGCGTCGGCCTGCGCCGCCGCGCTGGGCACGGTCAGTCCCGCGCCGCTGCCGCCGTGGTTGACGGCGCTGCCCCTGATCACCGCGTGCACGCGGTCGCCGTCGGCCAGCGCCCGGGCCAGCGGCTTGAGCACGACGAGGCCGGCGCCCTCGCCCCGTACGAACCCGTTGGCGCGCGCGTCGAAGGCACGGCTGCTGCCGTCCGGGGACAGCCCGCCGAAGGCCTGCGCCAGTTCCGCGCCGTCCTCGGTCAGGTTCAGCTGCACACCGCCGGCCAGGGCCAGGGACGACTCGTCGCCCCGCAGACTGGCGCAGGCCAGGTGCACGGCCACCAGGGACGAGGCCTGGCCCGCGTCGACGGTGAGGCTCGGACCGCGCAGGTCGAGTGCGTACGAGACGCGGTTGGCGATGACGCTGCGGTGGGTCCCCGCCATGGCGTGGTGCGAGAGCGGCGCCGCGCCTTCGCGCCGGACGACACCGGCGTAGTCGTTGGCCGAGACACCGAGGAAGATGCCGGTGTCGCCGCCGGGCAGCTCGCCGGGGAGCAGTCCCGCCGACTCGAGGGCCTCCCAGCTCAGTTCCAGCGCCAGCCGCTGCTGCGGGTCCATGGCGTTCGCCTCACGCGGCGAGATGCCGAAGAAGCCGGCGTCGAACCGGTCCCGGTCGGGCAGCGTCCCCTCGTACCTGCCGGTCTCGGACGAGCGGCTGATGGCCGAGCGGCCGTCGTGCAGCAGGTGCCAGTAGTCGCCCGGCGCGGGGGCCTCGGGGAAGCGGCACGCCATGCCGATGATCGCGATCGGCTCGTCCTGCGCCGTCTCCGGCTCCGCCATGCCGTCCGCCACGTGTGCAGCCACTGTCGGTCCCCTGCCCCTTCTGATCCCACTGGTTCCTGCCGGTACTTCTGTTTTCTGTCGGTTCTCGAGGCTCCGTGTCCTACGGGTGCCGCCGACGGCTCACCACGTCACCCGCAAGGAGCTGAGGCCCCGGGTGATCAGTCCGTCCTTCCACACGACGGCGGGTGCCGCGGGCCCGGCCTCGGCCAGCCGCAGTCCGGGAAAGAACTCGAACAGTTCAAGGAGCGCCGTCCGCACCTGGAGCCGCGCCAGGGGCGCTCCGAGACAGCGGTGTATGCCGTGTCCGAAGGTCAGGTGGGCCGAGGGCCTGTCGTCCCGCAGGAGTTCCGGTTCGGTGAATACCTTGTCGTCGCGATTTCCGTGCAGCAAGGAGACGACCACCGCTTCTCCCGCCCGCACCCGGATATCACCGAGTTCGATGTCCTCGAGAGCCACTCGCGGGAAACTGATCGCCGTCGACGGGGTGAGACGGAGTAATTCTTCGACCAGTGCGTCCGCCCGCGCATCGTCCTTGACGAATTCCCGGGGAATGTCCTGCTGGAGCACGGCAAGTGCGGCGAGGCCGATCTGCCCGACCGTCGTCTCGTAGCCGGCGGTGAGCAGCGCGAGGCCGAGACTGACGAGTTCCGCCTGGGAGAGGGCGTCGCCGTCGTGGGCCCGGATGAGGTCGGTGAGGAGGTCGTCGTCGTCCCGCAGTCGCTTGCGGTCGATCAGGGTGGACATGTAGTCGACCAGCTGGAGCCGCTGCCGGCTCTTGTCCAGATCGCTGCTGGCGGTGATGTCGAAGAGCACCTCCACCCAGGAGCCGAAGATCTCCCGGTCCTCGACGGGCACTCCGAGCAGGGTGCCCAATACGGCCACCGGCAGTGGTTCGGCGAAGGAGGACACCAGGTCGGCGGGGCTGTCGAGGTGGCTCATGCCGGCCAGCAGACCGGTTGCCGTCCGCCGCACCAGCGGGGCCATACCGGTCATCTTGCCCGTGGTGAAGGCGGCCGCGACGATCCTGCGCAGCCGGGCGTGATCGGTGCCGTCCAGGCTCATCATCGATGTGGGGGACGGGGCCGCCGAGTTCAGCCGTGGGGCGCCCGGTGCCACCGCGGCGGCCCTGCTGAACCGCCGGTCGGACAGCACCCGGCGTCCCAGGGCGTAGTCGCTCACCAACCACATCTCGTCACCGGGCGGCGTTCGTATTCGCTTTACCGGCACGGCGTCGGCACCGGTCATGAATTCCGGTAACGGACCCAGGTGTTGTGGACGCAGTACGGCGGACAATATGACCCCTCGCCTCTTCTTCAGGAACCGGCCCGGCGACCGACTCGCCTGTTCCGTGCGATATTTGGTGGCCCCGGTCCGGACGTCAGAGTAGCCGCGCACACGAGATGTGACCACGAACGCTCGCAAAGCCTGATCGAGTACGACGAGTACGAGAGGTGACCCATGGATATCGCGACCGAGCAGGGCACATTCAGCACAGGCCTGCCCCATCTCGCCTTCGGTTCCGGAAAGCCGCTGGTGTGCCTGTCCGGATTCACGATGACGCATACGGTGCCGCCGCCCGGTGCGCAGCGGCGCCGAGCGGCCCGGCTGGTGGCGCCGTTCGTCGCCGCCGGGTACGAGGTCTTCTGGACCAACCGTCGCCCCGGCATGCCGGTCGGCACGACGATCGGTGAGCTGGCCGCCGAACACGCCGAGGCACTGCGCGCGCGGTTCCCCGGCCCCGTGCCCGTGCTCGGACACGGGACCGGCGGCTCGATCGCCCTGCAACTGGCGGTCGACCACCCCGACGTGGTCGACCGGCTGGTCCTGGCCTCCGCCGCGTACGCCCTGGGGCCGGTCGGCCGGCGCTTTCACCGGGATCTGATCGCGGCGGCCGAACGGGGCCGCTCCGGCATGCATCGAGCGGCCCCCGCCCTCACCCGCAACCCGGTGCTGCAACGTCTGCTGATGGTGCCGCTGTGGCTGGCGGGACGCCTGAATCCGCCGCCACGCGATCCCTCGGACATGAGGGCGACGCTGCTGGCCGAGGACGGCTTCGATGTGCGAGACCGGCTGGCCGAGGTCGGTGCGCCCACCCTGGTGGTGTGCGGTGGCCGCGACCACTTGTGGCCGCGGGAGATGTTCGACGAGACCGCGGCGGGGATACCGGGCGCCCGGCTGGTGCGGTACCCCCGCCGTGGTCACAACGTCCTGGGTGCGCCGGAGTTCGCCCGCGACGTCCGCGCGTTCCTCGACGCGTCCTGAGCGCGGCGACTACCTACGAGCCGTACGCACGACCCGTACGCACGCCGGGACACGGCCGCACCGCGCGGCCGTGTCCCGGCGCCGCTCCCCACTCGCCGTCCGGTTCGCGGACAGCGGCCCGGGGAACCGGTTCACCCCGCCTCGGTCGAGGTCTCGGCCGTCCGTTCCGACAGCCGGTCCGCGAGGCACTGCCACGCGGTGGCGCACTCCCGGGCGAGGCGGGCCACCACCTCCTGGCGGTGGGGCGGCACCGCCTCCACGATGCGGGCCCATCCGTCCGCGTCCACCGAGCAGACCCGCAGCGCGCGCAGCAGGATCTTGCCGGCCATGGTGAGCCGCAAAGAGGGGTCTTTGCTGAGGCTCACCAACAGGACGTCGCTGGCCGGGCCGTCGGGCCGGAAGGAGCGCCGGACCATCGCTCCCGAAGGGCTCTCCCGTGCCACGGCCTGCCGTTGTTGCGGCGTGACCAGCGGCTCCCCCCGGTTGAGACGGGCCCGGACATCGCTGGCGGTGGCCGCGGAGATCCCCGCGAGCCTGGCTATCTCGCGCAGCGAGGCCTCCGGGTTGGCTCTCATCAACTCCCCCGCGCGCAGCCGTCCCTCGGCTCCGTTGCGGGGGCGCACCCGTCCGTCCCGGCCGATGCTGGCGTTCGGCTGCTCATTTTGCGCAGTCGAACGCTGCCGTACGGCCCCCACCGTGTTCGCGGCCAGCCCCACGACCTCGGCGATCCTGCGGTCGGACCACTGGGGGTGCGAGGCGACGATCCGGGCCGCGGCGGCCTTGCGGTCGGAGAGCGAAAGCGGCAGTCCGTGCTCGCTGTTGAGCTGGACCGCAAGGACGAAGGCGTCCGCCTCCGCGCCGTCGAAGTAGCGGACCATGATGTGGTCGTCGCCGCGCAGGAGTGCGGCGCGCAGTCGGTGCGCGCCGTCGATGACGCGCATCGTGGGCCGGTGCACCACTATGGGCGGGAGCGGTGTGTGCAGCGCCGCCAGCAGTTGGACGTGCTCCGCGTCCTCCCCGCCGGTGCGGGGACCGCCCGACGTCTGCAGGGCTTCGACGGGCACGCTCTCGCCGGCCGGTGGCGGCGCGCCCCCGGCGACCGAAGCCGTGCCCCTCCCGCCGCCCCGTCCCTGGACGTCAACACCGGTCACCTCCGCCGTCCGAACGGCATGGGCTTTTAACCTACCGATCATTGATTAATCACCTCGGGGTGCGTGGTTGGGGGCCGGAAGGCGATCGTGCGTCGGTGGAAATGGGCAGCCTGGTAGGGCCGCTTCTGCTGTGACAGGTGCTTCCGGTGTGGCTCAGCGGCGCGTCGTGCCGAGCGGGCGGAGGCGATAAGTCGATAGAGCGTTCACGGTTCGGCGACGGGCCCGGGCGCCGTGAAGGCGCACCGCTTCACTTTCCCTCAGGCCGTTTCGGCGTCATTTCGCCGCGATAATCGCCCACACAGGAAGAAGACTGAGGTCATCTCGTGACGGTAGAAATAAATCGCAGTCCGCACAGCCATCGCATACGAACATCGCCCCCCCGTTGCAGAATATCCCCGTCCATCGGATTCCTTGTTCACCCTTCGATCAGGGAGCACCGTGACGCTGCGCAAATTTGATCGCTTTCGGCCGATGCCTGTCAAGACGAAGAGTCTGTACAGAGCATTCGGCAGGCCCCTCGCCAACTGATGGTTTGAACCGGCGCGGACGCCTCGGAAGCCTGATACCGCACGGATGGAGCGGCGGCGACGGGGAGTGAAACGGATGCATCGCCCCCGATGGTCCGGGACGGCGAAACATACGGTCATCACGTACGGAAGGTGGTGTTCCGATCTCGGCGGCGCACCTCGGCGAGCAGATCCGGCCAGTCGAACCGGACGCCGCCGTGGGACCGTTGGAGGCGGCGCAGCAAACGCCGGCGCGCCAGCCGGAATGACATTGCGCACACCAGCAGCGCAATTCCGGGCGCGACCGCCATGAACGAAAACCCGAAAGCGTAACGGGGGTGCGGTCTGTACGCGCCCAGGACGGCGCAGCGGGCAATGTCCTCGATCTCGTCGCGGCTGAGGCATTCATAAGATGCTCGTTCACCCATCGCCCGAGCATCCCAACCCGCGATAAATCGGGCAAGAATTCATCCAGAACCATTCGGCGGGAGGGCGCTCCGGGAGCCGCGGAAACCAGTTGCCGAGAATTAAACATCCGATTTTCCGGCCGACCCCGGGGGTCGCTCTGTCGACTTCGCCCGTCGCCCCGCGCCGCACCGTCCGGCACTCGGATGGTCTCACCATCGGGATGTTCGGTGTATCTTGAGTCGTGAGCGGAGACGCTCGCTCGAACAGCTGAACTGACGGCACGCACGTCGTTGACGTACGAACGGAAGGGGTTGCGGATGGTCCGGTTGACACGGGCTCAACAGCAGGAACGCACCCGCGCCGCCGTGCTGACCGCGGCGAGGGCCGAGTTCACCGAGCGGGGATACGTCACGGCGAAGGTGGACCGCATCGCCGAGCGGGCCGAACTGACGCGTGGCGCGGTGTACTCGAACTTCCCGAGCAAACGCGCCCTCTATCTGGCCGTGCTGATCGACATGGTGGAGCGCGCCGCCGCGGAGCACGGCGCCGTCGGCGGGATCCGTCCCTCGGCCGCGCGCCAGGCGGGCGGGCGGGCGCGTGCCCGGACCTCCACCGCCGAGGCCCTGGGGGCCTTCGCCCGCGTCTGGCTCGAACGGCTGCCGCTGGCCGACCGAAGCCCGTCCGCCGGCCGGGCGCACCTGGGCTCACTGACCGAGGTGCTCGACGAGGAACCGATCCGTGCCGCGTTCGGCCAAGTGACCCGCCTGGAGGCGCTGTTGCTGGCGCTCGCGCTGGAGTCACTGGAGTCTCGTGCCGGTACCGGCACGCCGCCCGCGCGACAGGTACGGCGGGCTCAGCTGGTCCTGCGGCTGCTGGACGGTCCGGGCGCCTCGGCGGATCCGGCCCTCGGATTCGGTGACCCCTTCGACATCGCACAGGCCTGCGCACATCTGGGCGGGCTCGCCCTCGCCGACACCTGGAACCCCCCGCACCTGCCCTACGTCCCGCCCGCGCGGGCCTGCCGGGACCGCTGGGAGCCGCCGCGTGAGCTGCGGGACCTGCTCAGCCGGCGCATGGTCGGCTTCACCGAGGGCGGCGTGATCACGGTCCTGGGCACCCACCGTCTCGAAGCCGCGGAAGAGGCCGTCCGCAGCGCGCGGGCCGGTGATCTGGTGACCGTGGCCGTCACCACGTCCGACCCCGCCGAGATCGGACGCCTCGTCCAACTGAGGATCGGCGACTTCGCCCGCTGCCTGTGGCGCGCGTTCGACCCCGACAGCCGGCCGCGCCTGCGCCTCGTCCTCGACGAGCGCGGCCTGCTGGCGTCGGCCGTCGGCGTACCGGACGCCGACGACTCCACCGAGTACGCGGTCCGCGTACGGCACGACACGATCGTCACCCGAGCCCAAGGACCAGGGGCCGCGCATGCCGCGGCCACCCACGACCTCACCACCGCAGACGTTTCCCACACCACACCCGATGGGGCCGCACCATGACCCAACCCGTTTCGTCCCACGCCACCAGCACCGATCTGCTGGTGCTCCACGCCCTTCGCTGCATCGGCTTCTCGGGCCTGTCCGCAGTGGCCGGGGCGACAGGACTGCCCGAGTCCGACGTCGAGTCGGAACTGATCGACCTCGCCGTCGCCGGACTCGTCACGCGTACCGCGGGCGACTTCGGCGGCTGGGGTCTCACGGACGCAGGCCGTGCCGCGGACGCCGAGCGGATCGCCGAAGAGGTGGAGACGGCCGGTGTACGACCGGCTCTGACCGCTGCCTTCGACCGGTTCCTCGTCCTCAACCCCGAACTCCTCGACCTCTGCACGGCATGGCAGACCCGCACCGTCAACGGCGCCATGACGATGAACGACCACAGCGACTCCTCCTACGACGCCCGTGTCCTCGACCGGTTCACGGAGTTCCACCAGCGTGCCGAGCCCCTGTGCGCGGAGCTGTCCGCGGCCCTGCTCCGGTTTGGGCGCTATCCGGTCCGGCTCGCGGACGCGCTCGCCCGTGCGAGGTCCGGCGCGCTGGAGTACGTGACGGACAGCACCGCCTCTTACCACACCGTGTGGTTCCAGCTGCACGAGGACCTGCTGGCCACGCTCGGCCTCCCACGCCACTGAACCCACCGGCCGCCGTCCGTGGCACCCCCCCTCTCCCCCGCAGCCGAAGCAGCAGAGGCGACGCAGAGATGACAACGCGATGACCTTTATTCACCCGCTCTCGGCGGAAGTCGAGGAGACCGTGGATGTCCTCGGCGGCAAAGCGCACGGGCTCGTCGTGCTCCGACGTCTGGGGCTGCCCGTGCCACCGGGGTTCGTCATCGGTACGGAGGCTTGCCGTGCCTACCTCCGTACCGGGCGGCTGCCCGACGGCCTCGTCACTGAGCTCGCGGCCGCCGTAGCCGAGTTGGAGGCCGCCACGCACCGCGAGCTCGGCGGCTTCGAGCGTCCGCTGGCGGTGTCGGTCCGCTCCGGCGGCAAGGTGTCGATGCCCGGCATGATGAGCACCGTCCTCAACCTCGGGCTCACCTCCGGGGCGACGGCCGCGCTGGCCGAGGAGATGGGCGACCCGCGTTTCGCGCTGGACTCGCGGCTGCGGTTCCTGACCAGCTTCGCCTCCCAGGTCGTCGGCGTGGGCCAGGAGAGCCTGGCGAGCGTGGACCGGGCGATCGCCGGGCGCAACGGCGACCCGAGCGCCTTCGAGGCGGCGATCCGCGAGGTCGAGCGGCTCATCCGCGAGCACAGTGGCGAGCCCGTTCCCGAGGACGCGGCCCGGCAGTTGGAGCTCGCCGTCGAGGCGGTGTTCTCGTCCTGGGACACTCCGCGCGCCAAGACCTACCGCGCCCTGCACGACATCCCCGGCGACCTCGGCACGGCCGTGACCGTCCAGGCGATGGTGTTCGGCAACCGCGACGAGCACAGCGGTACGGGTGTCGCCTTCAGCCGTGACCCCAATACGGGTGAGCAAGTCCCGTTCGGTGAGGTGCTGTTCGGCCGCCAGGGCGAGGACGTCGTCTCCGGCAGCTCGGTGACCGGAGCCCTGCACGAGCTGGCCGACCGGGAACCCTCCGTATGGGCCCGCCTGTTGTCCGCCCTGGACCAGCTGGAGGCGCACTACCGCGACGCGTGCTATGTCGAGTTCACCTTCGAGGCGGGCGAGTTGTGGATCCTCCAGGTGCGTCCCGGGCGATTCGTCGGGCGTGCCGCGGTACGGGTCGCGGTCGACCTCGCCGAGGCGGGGGCGATCGGGCGTGACGAGGCGCTGTTGCGCGTCTCCCCGCAGCACCTCGCCCAGGTGCGGACGCCGCGGATCACGGCGATCGACCCCCGGGACGTCTTCACCCGGGGGCTCGGAGCCTCTCCGGGAGTCGCCGTCGGCCGGGTGGCGACCACCGCCGACAGCGCGGCGCGGCTGGCGGCGGGCGGACCGGTCGTCCTGCTGCGCCCGGAGACCTCCCCGCTCGACATGCACGGCCTGGCGGCTGCGACCGGGGTCGTCACCGCACGCGGCGGGCCGACCAGCCACGCGGCCGTGGTGGCGCGGGCCATGGGAAAGCCCGCCGTCGTGGGGGCCACGGGCCTCACCGTCGACGCCGCCGACGGCTGCGTCCGGGCGGGTGGGCGCACCCTGCCCGAGGGCACGCTCATCGCTGTCGACGGAACGGGCGGCGAAGTCGTCGTGGGTGAGCCTCGCATCGTCGCGGACGCGACCGACCCTCACCTCCACCAGCTGCTCGGCTGGGCGGACGACGTCGCGAGCGGCGCCGACGGCGACCGTGACGAGACGGAACGCCTGTCCTCGGCGCAGGCCGTCCTGCGTGGTGCCGACCGGGGGACGCCCAGCCGGCCCAACTGACCCAGCTGACCCCGCGGGCTCCCGTCAGAACACGGCATTGGTACAGACATCTGAAAGAAGCATGCCCCGGCGGGGCGCCGGTCGGCCTCCCGGGGCGGCACTCTCCGCCCACCTGAGCGTGCTGCGCTCACCGCGCTCGCTGCCGAGCCCGATCGTCGTGAGCCGCTGACCTCGGTCGAGGACGCCGGCCCCCGACTGGCCCCAAGAATGACCAAGGGACGGTTTCGGATGCCTCCGAAACCGTCCCTGACCCGCGACTGTCTCCAGTCGGGACGACAGGATTTGAACCTGCGACCCCTTGACCCCCAGTCAAGTGCGCTACCAAGCTGCGCCACGTCCCGGTGCGCGTCCCACGTTCCGTGCGATCGCGCAGGTCAACCTTACCTCATCCGCGCGGTGGGGCGGAGCCGCCGGCCGTCTCCTCCCGCAGCGGCCGGCGACGTACCTGTGGCGTCCTCCACTGGGTGTCCGCGTGCCGGTTCGAGCACCTCGCGCCCGCCGGCCGCTCCGGCGACCACCTCGGCGCCGGGCGCGGCCTTGTGTTCCACTGTCAGCAGCGGCTGCCCGGGGGCACTCGCCGCGCACCGCGCGGCGGTGGTTCAGTCGCCCACGAACTCCCGCGCCAGCCGCTCCCCCGTCTCCTCGGCGGCGGCCCCGTCCTCGATGGGCTCCACCTCACTGTCCTTGAAGACGATGTACGTCACGCCGGATGCGACACCGCCGCCGTGCGGGTCGGCCGGGATGCCGAGCGACTGCGCGGCGGCGTAGGAGGCCTCGCCGATGAGGTCGCGAGGGCCGATGTCACCGACGACCGCGTACCGCACCCGGTCCCCGTGGACGACGGCCGCGACCGATCCGCCGTGGACGTCGTGCTCGCGGTGGTCCCAGATGCCGCTGGGCTGGGGCACGACCACATAGGGCAGGCGTTCGGCGTCCAGTGGGCGGCCGTCCGATCCGGTGTAGGCGGTGGCGGGGGTGAAGTGCGGGTCGGTGCCGCTGTTGCAGCGGTCGCCGGGCCGGCCGTCGCAGTCGACGTCCAGGTCGGCCTTCCAGTACACGGCGTCGTCCGTACCGCAGACCGGGATGTCCGCCGACGCTCCGGCGTCGGTGCGGTAGCGCCCGTGCGAGACGGGGTCGCAGCCCCGCACCTTGGCCAGCAGCTCTTCGGCGCGGACGGGCCGCTCACGCCCGCTCTCCCGCCGCGGGGCCCCGGCCTCGGTGCCGGGCCCGGTCCGGGACGGCGGTACGGGCCCGGCCTGGGGCCGCGGAACCGGTCCCGTCCGGTGACCGGACCTGCCCGCCCGGACCGGGTCGGGCTGGGGCTGGGGGTCGGGCCGCAGCTGGGCCTGGGAGCCGGAGCGGGGCTGGGGCGAGGCGCCGGGGAAGGTCGTGGGGGCGAGCAGGGCGGCGCTGGCCGCGACCAGTGTCAGCGACTGGACACGCACGTTGTGGCCTCTCCTGGGGGACATGGGCGGTCACTCGGCCTCATCTGTCCCCGAATCGCTCCCGCGGCCACCAGTTTGTGGGCCAGACGATGCACGCCCGGATGGCGTCGGGCGCGGTGTGCGGTGCGCGTCCGGTCACGCGACCGGGGGCGGGCAGGCCGGGCCTGTACCGGCTCCGGCCCGCCCGGCCGCCCACGCCGGCGCGGCTTCAGCGACGACAGCGGTCCGCGCCACCGGCCCGAACTCCCCGGCGCCTCCGGGGATTCGGCCGCGAGCAGAGTCAGCATACGTAACGCTCCCGGGTGGTCACCAACGACCGCCCCCTTGATGTGGTCGCGTCACGAGCGTCATATTGGTCCGGACCATTGCCGTCACATCCGAGCCACCCGGAGGCAGCGCCGTGCGACACGTTCCCGCCCCCGCCGTTCCCTCCTTCGCCTCCGTCGTGCGCCGCTGCGTCCTGGCCTGCGGAGCACTCGCCCTGATCACGTCCTGCGGCTGGGGCGTGGGGGACGACGGCAGCGACGGGGGCGGGCTGCCCGGGGCGCCGACGGGTGTGACCGCGGAGGCGGGCAGCGCCACGACCGTGCACGTGATGTGGAACGCGGCCGGCGGTGTCAAGACGTACGAGGTCTATCGCGACGGCACGTTGGTGAAGCGGGTGCCGGCTTCCGAGCGCATGGTGGACGTCACCCGGCTGCACCCCTCGAAGGCCTACGCCTTCACCGTGCGGGCACGCGACGCGGACGGGCGGCTCGGCCCCCGCAGCCGGGAGGTGCGGGCGACGACCCCCGCGGCAGTCTCCGACGACGCGGCCCCGACCCGCCCGCGGGGCGCCCACGGCCGGGCGACGGGCAGCCGGTCGGTCCGGCTCACCTGGTCCGCCGCGACCGACGACCGCGGTGTGGTGTCGTACGACGTCCACCAGGGCGGCACCAAGGTCCACAGTGTCGGCGGCGGGCAGACGGCGGCCGTCCTCACCGGGCTGCGCGCGGGTACCCGCTACTCCTTCACGGTCCGGGCGCGGGACGCCGCGGGCAACGTGTCCCCCGCGAGCACCACCGTCCGGCTCACCACCCCGGGCACCGACGACGGGGGCGCCACCGCGCCCACCGCCCTGCGCGCGGCCTCCCACCACGCCGACGGGGCGTACTACATCGACCTCACCTGGGTCCCGCCGCGCACGGACGGCGTGATCACCGAGTACCAGATCCACCTGGACGGCCGTCCGGCGACCTCACTCGTCTACGGCGGCGACGCGCCGCGCGAGAGGGCCGAGTACAGCTTCTACGCGGGGAGCCAGGCCGGTGTCACGCACCGGGTGCGGGTCCGGGCCCGGCTGTCCGACGGCACCTGGGGCGGCCTCTCGGACGAGCGGAAGGTGACCACGGGCGACGGCGGGTGACGTCCCGGCAGTGGCGCGCGGGGCCGGTCGGCGTGTCACCTGGGCGGTCGCGCTCGGCATGCGGGCGCGGCCGCCGCCCTGTTGGCTGCCCCTGGGACAGCACGGGCCGTTCCCGATCTCGGCGGCGCAAGGGATGTACCGCCGACCGTGCTGCCGGAGGGCAGTCCACATGCGCATCTCATCGCCACTTCTCCGCTCCGGCCTGACCGTGGCAGCGGCTGCCGCGCTGCCCGTCGTCCTGGCTTCCGGGCCGGCGCACGCGGGCCCGGGAATCTCCGTGAGCACCACCGGGACCACGGTGTCGGTCACGACCACCGCGTGCGCCCAGCTGGGCGGCAGCTGGGGCACCGCGTCGCTGATCACCGGCAGCCAGGGGGACTTCGCCCAGGGGCGCCAGGTGGCGCTGTCCGGAACGAGCTCGGGGCAGTCCGCCAGCTGGTCCGGCATCGGCCCGGGCACCTACACGGTCATCGTCATGTGCTCCAACAACAGCACCGCCGGCACCCAGACCGTCATCGTCTCCGCGGCGCCCTCGCCTTCGCCCAGCCGCTCCCCGTCCCCCTCTCCCTCCGCGTCACCACGCGGTGTCACGGGCGGCCTCGGCGGAGCCGTCGAGGACTACGGCACGACCACCCTCGTGGCGGGCGGCGCGCTGGCCGGCACGGGCGTCATCGCCGCGGCGTGGTTCCTGCGCCGCCGCCGCAAGCCGTACCGGTTCTGACCGGACCGCTCCGGCGCCGTCAGGCCGGCTCGGGTGTTTGAGTGCTCCGTCGGCACTGTCCGCCGAGTCCGACGCCTCGCCGGAGGCGGCGGCCAAGGAGGCGGGTGCGGGAGCCGGCACTCAGTCACGGCACTTCCCCACTCAGTCACGGCTCGTCACCCGGCAGCTCGGCGAACTCCGCCAGGGCGTGCCTGAGCCACTGGGTCCAGAAGGTCTCCAGGTCGATGCCGGCGCGCAGCACCAGGTGCCGGAGCCGGTCCTCGGCGCTGTCCCTCCCGGGCGGGAAGTCCCGCTTCTCGATCTCCACGTACTCGCTCAACTGCCGCTCGTGGAGCTCCAGATGGCGTCGCAGGTCCGCCTCGATACCGGTGGTGCCGACCACCGCGGCGGCACGCAGCCTGAGCAGCATCGTGTCCCGCAAGGGCTTGGGATCCTGTGCTGCGGCGGCCCAGCGGGCCAGTTCGTCCCGACCCGCCGGCAGAACCTCGTAGGACTTCTTCTGCCCGCGGGCCGGCTGCTCTCCGGGAAGCGCGCGGATCAGGCCCGCCGCCTCCAGTTTTCCCAGTTCACGATAGATCTGCTGGTGTGTCGCCGACCAGAAGTAGCCGATCGACCTGTCGAACCGGCGGGTCAGCTCCAGCCCGGACGACGGCTTTTCGACCAGGGCGGTGAGGATCGCGTGCGGCAGTGACATGCGCTCATCCTAGGGACAGCCCCCGAGCCTCCCGGCCCGCGCGTCCCCTGCACCTGCAGCGCCGCCGCACCCTCTAGAGCGCCGCCGCCAGCTCGGTGCCCTGCTTGATGGCGCGCTTGGCGTCCAGCTCGGCGGCCACGTCGGCGCCGCCGATGAGGTGCGCGCTGCGCCCGGCGGCGACCAGGTCGTCGTACAGACCGCGGCTCGGTTCCTGGCCCGTGCACAGGACGACCGTGTCGACCTCCAGAACCGTGGACTCGTCGCCGATGGTGACGTGGAGACCGGCGTCGTCGATCCGGTCGTAACGCGCTCCCGGGAGCATGGTGACGCCGCGGTGCTTGAGCTCGGTGCGGTGGATCCAGCCGGTGGTCCTGCCGAGGCCGGCGCCGACCTTGGTGGTCTTGCGCTGGAGCAGGTGGACGGTGCGCGGCGGCGCGGGCCGCTCGGGCGCGGCGAGACCTCCGGGGGCGCGGTAGTCCATGTCGACGCCCCAGAGACGGAAATACGTCTCCGGGTCCTCGTGTGCCTTGTCGCCGCCGTCGGTGAGGTACTCGGCGACGTCGAAGCCGATGCCGCCGGCGCCGAGGATCGCGACGCGGTCTCCGACGGGGGCGCCGTCGCGGAGCACGTCGAGGTAGCCGACGACGCTCGGGTGGTCGACACCGGGGATGTCCGGGGTGCGCGGGGTGACGCCGGTGGCGACGACGACCTCGTCGTGGCCGGTGAGGTCGTCGGCTGCGACGCGGGTGTTCAGGCGTACGTCGACGCCGTGCGCCGCCAGTTGGGTACGGAAGTAGCGCAGCGTCTCGTCGAACTCCTGTTTGCCGGGGACCTTGCGGGCGACGTTGAGCTGGCCGCCGGTCTCGCTCGCGGCGTCGTACAGGGTGACCTCGTGGCCGCGCTCGGCGGCGCTCACCGCGCAGGCCAGCCCCGCGGGTCCGGCGCCGACGACCGCGACGCGCTTGCGCCGCCGGGTCGGGGTGAGGACCAGCTCGGTCTCGTGGCAGGCGCGCGGGTTGACCAGGCAGGAGGTGATCTTCCCGCTGAAGGTGTGGTCGAGGCAGGCCTGGTTGCAGCCGATGCAGGTGTTGATCGCCTCGGGGCGGCCGGCCGCGGCCTTGGCGACGAAGTCGGGGTCGGCGAGCATCGGGCGGGCCATCGACACCATGTCGGCCGTGCCCTGGGCGAGCAACCGCTCGGCCACCTCGGGGGTGTTGATGCGGTTGGTGGTGACCAGCGGCACCGTCACCTCGCCCATCAGGCGCTTGGTCACCCAGGTGTAGGCGCCGCGCGGTACGGAGGTGGCGATGGTGGGGATGCGGGCCTCGTGCCAGCCGATGCCGGCGTTGATGATGGTGGCTCCGGCGGCCTCGACGGCCTTGGCGAGGGTGATCACCTCGTCGAGGGTGGAGCCGCCGGGGACCAGGTCGAGCATGGACAGGCGGTAGACGACGATGAAGCCCTCGCCGACCGCCTCGCGCACCCGGCGGACGATCTCGACGGGCAGGCGCATGCGGTTCTCGTACGAGCCGCCCCAGCGGTCGGTGCGGTGGTTGGTGCGGGCGGCGATGAACTCGTTGATGAGGTAGCCCTCGGAGCCCATGATCTCGACGCCGTCGTACCCGGCCTCGCGGGCGAGTCGGGCGGTGCGGACGTAGTCGTCGATGGTGCGCTCGACGTCCGCGTCGGTCAGCTCGCGGGGCACGTGGGGGCTGATCGGGGCCTGGAGGGGGCTCGGGGCGACCAGGTCCGCGTGGTAGGCGTAGCGGCCGAAGTGCAGGATCTGCAGGGCGATCCGGCCGCCTTCGCGGTGCACGGCCTCCGTGACGACCCGGTGCTGGTCCGCCTCCGCCGCGGTGGTGAGCCTGGCCCCGCCCTCGTACGGCCGGCCCTCGTCGTTCGGGGCGATGCCGCCGGTGACGATGAGGCCCACTCCCCCGCGGGCCCGGGCGGCGTAGAAGGCAGCCATGCGCTCGAAGCCGCGCTCGGCCTCTTCCAGGCCGACGTGCATGGAGCCCATCAGGACCCGGTTGGGGAGCGTGGTGAAGCCCAGGTCGAGCGGGCTCAGCAGGTGGGGGTAGCGGCTCATCGGGCCCTCCGTGCGCGGTGTGATGCCTCTGTTGTAGAGGACCGCCGCCCCCTTATGCAACTAGTTGCACAAGAAGGCGGCGCACACCACACCACCACACCGTCGGGCCCAGGTCAGCGGCTCTCCAGCCGTACGTGCAGCTCCCGCTCCTGGTCCCCGGAGGCCGTGCTCAGGTCGTGCACGGTGAACAGGGAGTCCAGCGTGGTGCGGAACCGCTCGATCGCCCAGTAGCCACCCTGCACGTCGGCCTCCACGGACGCCGCGAGCCGGGTGGGGGAGCACTCCCCCCTGGCTTCGGCCACGTCGAAGGTGCCGAGCCACACCGTGGGGCGTACCTCGTCGTAGTCGCGGGGGACCTCGTCCGGGCGCCGGTCGGACGAGAAACACTGGCACAGGGCGTCGAACACGGTGCGGGCGTCCTCCTTGCTGCACCCGCTCAGCTCCACCGAGACGGATTCCGGATGCAGTCGCTCAGCGTCCATCGTGATCGCTCCTCTCGTGGCCCGTACCACCAGAAAAGCACCACCTGCGGCGGAGCACTACCGGCACGGTCCGGCCGTGGCCGTGGCCACGTTGCCAGGCGCGCGAGGGCATGGGCGGGCTCCCAGGTGGGAGGCGGTGAGCATTCCGGCGCACGGTCTGACGCGACGAGACAGTCATGTACAGACCAGCCCCGCCGTGTCCGTGCGGCGGTCACCGCCGTACCGGGTGATGCTGGAAGGAGACGGCAGAGGCCTCGGACGAACGGCCCTGTGCACGGTGGAACGCGGCAGGACAGGGGAATCGGCGTCCCAAGGGCGTGCCGCGTGGAACGGCGAAGGCGGGGCGTGGGATGAGTGCAGCCGGGTCTGCCGGGTTCGGGGGCGACGCGTCGCCGCGCGGTCCGGTGCGCCCCAGCGGGCTGCTCGACGTGCTGAACGTGGCCTCGGTCGTCCTGGACACCGAGGGCCGGATCGTCCTGTGGAGCCCGCAGGCCGAGGAGCTGTTCGGATACTCCGCGCAGGAGGCGCTGGGACAGTACGCCGCCCGCATCATGGTCCACGAACGGCATCTCGACCTGGTGGTCAAGCTGTTCGCCGACGTCATGAAGACCGGCCGGAGCTGGGCCGGGGCGTTCCCCATCCGCCGCAAGGACGGCGGCACCCTGCTGGTGGAGTTCCGCAACATGCGTCTCCTGGACGACCGGGGGGACGTCTACGCGCTGGGACTCGCGGTCGACCGGTCGACCGTGCGCCGGCTGGAGCGCGACGTGGCGCTGTCCACCCGGGTGATCCGGCAGTCCCCGATCGGGCTGGCCGTCCTCGACACCGAACTGCGCTACGTCTCGGTCAACCCGTCCCTGGAACGGATCAACGGCATCCCCGCCGAGGACCACCTCGGCCGGACGGTCCGCGAGGTACTGCCGGAGGTGGACGCCGAGCATCTGGAAGCGGCGGCGCGCCGGGTACTGGAGACCGGGAAGCCGGTCATCGACCGGTCCGCGACCGGACGCACCCCCGCCGACCCGGACGAGGACCACGCGTGGTCGGTCTCGCTGTACCGGCTGGAGGACGCCGTCGGCGCCGTGCTGGGCGTCGCCGTCTCGGTCGTGGACGTCACCGAGCAGTACCGGGCGGGCGTCGAGGCGGAGGCCGCCCGGCGCCGGCTGGCCGCTGTGGCGGACGCCTCCGCACGGATCGGCACCACCCTGGAGCTGGACCGTACCGCGCACGAGCTGGCCGACGTGGCCGTGCCGGACCTCGCCGACATCGCGGCGGTGGATCTGCTGGAGGCCGTGGTGAAGGGCCGGCGCAGCAGCCTGGGCCCCACCGAGCCGGCGATGCTCCGGACCCTGGCCGTCCAGGCGGAGGACTGCGCTCAGGCACTGCGGGCGGCCGATCCACCCGGCGAGGTCGCCCGGTACGGGCCGGACCGGCTGGTCACCGAATGCGTGCGCACCGGCCGGCCGGTGACGGTGGAGCGGGTGACGGAGGAGGACCTGCCGCGGATCGCCCGTTCACCGGAGGCGGCCGAGTTGCTGCGCCGGGCGGGCGCGCACTCCTGTCTGGCCGTGCCGCTGATCGCGCGGGGCGAGGTGCTCGGCGCCCTGGACCTCAAACGGGTCGGCAACCCGCTGCCGTTCGACGAGGACGATCTGCTGCTGGCCCGGGAGCTGGCCGTCCGCGCGGCAGTACAGATCGACAACGCCCGCTGGTACCAGAACGCCCGCGACGCCGCCCTCACCCTCCAGCGCAGCCTGCTGCCGAGCCATCCGTCGGTGACGGGCGGGCTGGAGGTCGCCTCCCGCTACCAGCCGGCCGAGGCGACCAGCGAGGTCGGCGGCGACTGGTTCGACGTGATCGAGCTGGCGGGCTGCAAGACCGCGCTCGTGGTGGGCGACGTGATGGGCAGCGGCATCGCGGCGGCGGCCTCCATGGGACGGCTGCGCACCGCGACGAACACCCTGGCCGCCCTCGACCTCGATCCGGCGTTCCTGCTCGGACACCTCGACCGGACCACGGCCGGCCTGGACCAGGCCATCGCCACGTGCCTCTACGCGGTCCACGACCCGCACCGGCGGCAGTGCCTGATCGCCAACGCCGGGCACCTGCCGCCGGTCCGTCTGCGCGCCGGCCGCCCGCCGGAACTGCTGGACCTGCCCACCGGGGTGCCGCTCGGGGTGGGCGGCGTCGCCTTCGCGACCACCGCCGTCGACCTGGAGCCGGGTGACCGGCTGGTGTTCTACACGGACGGTCTCGTCGAGACGCGCCGGCATCCGCTGGACGAGAGGCTGGACGCGCTCCTCGCCACGCTGGAGGGCCCGGACCGCCCTCTCGAGGAGGTCTGCGACCTGCTCCTGCGCACCCTGCACGAGCCGGGGAACTCCGACGACGTGGCCCTGCTGATCGCCCGGGCCACGCCGCCGGACACGTTCGGGCGGGAGGGAGCCGTCACTCCCTGACACCGGACACGTTCGGGCGGGAAGGCACCGTCACTCCCTGACGCCGGACACATTCGGGCGGGAAGGCACCGTCACTCCCTGACGCCGGACACATTCGGGCGGGAAGGCACCGTCATTCCCTGACGCCGATCACCACATGGGCGTACAGCTCCTCGGAGACCGCCAGGCGGGTGGTCAGACCTGCGCGGGTGAAGGTGTCGACGGCCACCGGTGCCTGCCGCTCGCTCGTCTCGACCAGCAGGCAGCCGCCGGGTGCCAGCCAGCGGGGCGCCTCGGCGGCGACCCTGCGCAGCACGTCGAGGCCGTCGGCGCCGCCGTCGAGGGCGACCAGCGGCTCGTGGTCACGGGCCTCGGCGGGCAGCAGGCAGACCTCGCCGGTGGGGACGTACGGCACGTTGGCGGCGAGTATGTCCACCCGGCCGCGCACCGTGTCGGGCAGCGCGTCGAACAGGTCACCCGCGTACACCCTGCCGCCGGCGGCGGCGAGGTTCCCCCGGGCGCAGCGCACCGCGGCCGGATCGACGTCGGCGGCGTGCACCTCGGGCCCGTCCAGAGCGGCGGCCAGTGCGGCGGCGACGGCGCCGGAGCCGCAGCACAGGTCCACGACGACGGCCGCGTCCGGCGCGTGGGCGAGGGCCTCGGTCACCAGGAACTCGGTACGGCGGCGGGGGACGAAGACGCCGGGTTCGACGGCGACGCGCAGGCCGCGGAACTCGGCCCAGCCGAGGACGAGTTCGAGGGGCAGGCCGGCGACGCGGCGGTCCACCAGGGCGGTCAGCTCCTCGGTGGTGCGGGCCGCGGCGAGAAGCAACTCCGCCTCGTCCTCCGCGAAGACGCAGCCGGCGGCGCGGAGCGCTGCCACGACGGAGTCACGGGCCGGGAACGAGGCGGAGAAGGGGACAGGAAAGGGGGACGCGGAGAACAGGGAGGGCATGGAAGCCGAGAGCCTTTCGAGAACCGAAGGGCGCTCTCACGGTCACCCGTTGGCGGGGACCGCACTGCCGTGAGGTGAGAGCACCCGGGCCGACACAGCGGTAATGGGTCTCACCTCCCAGGCGTCCGTCGGCCGGGACTGTCCGCGGCCGACGGTCACACTACCCCAACGATCAGACGCCGACGGCCTCCTCGGCCTCTTCCTCCGCTCGCTCCGCGGCCTCTTCCTCCGCTTCCTCCTCGGCCGCGGACACGGTCTTCCGTCCGTCCGGCCTCGCGTGCTTCGGGGCGGTGGCCGGCGCGGGTGCCGTGGTGCCCCGCTCCCGGAGGGCGGCGAGGGCCGTCACCAGGAGGCCGAGCAGCAGCCAGGCGGCCAGCGTCCAGACGCTGCGGCCCAGTCCGTCGCCGTCGAAGTACAGCAGGCTGCGGGCGCCCTCGACGAACCCGGCGCCGTTCCAGAAGGCGTGCAGGGTGCCGAAGAAGCCGTTCTGCAGCTCGGGCCGGAACAGCCCGCCGGAGCTGGTGAAGTTGAGCATCACGAACAGCACCATCATGGCGAGCGTGGTCCAGCGCTTGAGGAAGGTGTGCAGTCCGACCCCGATGAACAGGATGCCCGCGGCGTAGAGCCAGGCCATCCCCCACACACCGGCGAGGTCGTGGTGGGCGAGGTGGAACACCGGCCCGGCGAGCAGGGCGCCGACACCGCTGACGACGACGGAGACGCCGAGGGTGAGCAGGGCCCGGACACGCATCGGCAGGGCGGCACCGGCGGCACCGAGGGCGGCCACGGAGGCGTAGGAACCGATACTGACCGCGATCAGCAGGAAGAACAGGCCCTGGCCGGTGGGGTCGTCGTCGACCGGGGTGGCCACGTCGGTCACCTTCAACGGAACGCCCCGCTGCTCGGCGAGGGGTGTGAAGACCTTCTCCGCGGCCATGGCGCCCATGTCGGAGGCGGCCGTGGCCACCACGACCTCGGGTGCCGTGCCACCCGGTACGTAGGCGCCGGTGATGTCGCGCGCCTTCAGCAGGTCGACGGCGTCGGCGCGGGTCGCGACGGTCCGCACGTCGAGGTCGTCGCCGGCCTTGTCCTTGACGGACTGGGCGAGCACCTTGGCGTCGGGCCCGGAGCCGACGACGGCTACCGGCAGATGGTTCGGCTCGGGGGTGACGAAGGCCCCCATGTAGGCGAGCCCCATGCCGACGCACATCAGCAGCGGGGTGATCAGGTGCGTGAGCACGTGGCGCAGGGCGGGCGACCTCATCGCTCACATCCTCCAATTGTCCGGTTCGACGGGAGCGAATAGTTGGCTTATACAACTCCCTCTTCAAGTTGTACTGTACAACTAGCGAAGTGGAGGAGGAGCTGTGACGACAGCGGAGACACCCGATGAGACGACCGTCACGCCCGGCGACCGCCCGGCGGACGCGGCCGTGGAGACCATCCAGCGGGAGATGACGGCCTTCGCCCGCCGCGCCCGCGCCTCGGCGGGCCGCATGCACCCGGAGCTGTCCCTGGTGTCGTACACGCTGCTCGGCCACCTGGAGGAGCGGGACGGCTGCCGGGCCACCGACCTGGCCGCCCACTACGCCCTGGACAAGTCCACCGTCAGCCGCCAGGTGTCCGCCCTGGAGCGCACCGACCTCGTCGAGCGGCGCGTCGCCCCGGACGACCACCGCGTCCAGGTCCTGCACCTGACGGAGGCCGGGCGGCGCATCCTGGCCCAGGTCACCGAGAGCCGCCGGACGGCCTTCCGGGAGCGGCTCGCCGACTGGCCCGAGGACGACCTGCTCCGCTTCGCCGCGTATCTGGAGCGGTACAACGCGTGGCGGGGAGCCGCACCCGACGAGGACCGGGGCTGAGGACCGCTCCCGGGGCACGTACGGTTGACCGCGTACGCACTGACCACGCCGGCCGCGGGCTTTTCCCGCGACGGCCCGAAAGGCCCCACCGCATGAACATCACCCGAGGCTTCACCGGACGCCCGCGCGCCGCGCGGCCGGGGCTGCCGCCCGGCCAGTACGACGCCGGCGACGACTGGCCCGTGCTGTCCGCCGAGGTCACGCCCGACCTGTCGCCCGCCGACTGGACCTTCCGCGTGGGCGGGCTGGTGAGCGAGCCCCGTACCTGGGACTGGACCGGAGCACACCGGCTGCCCGCATCGGCGTACGCGGGCGACATCCACTGCGTGACCGGCTGGTCGAAGTTCGGGGTGCGGTTCGGGGGCGTGTCCCTGGACGCCTTCCTGGACGCGGCCCGCCCGCTGCCGTCCGCCACCCACGCCGTCGCCTACGCGCACACCGGCTACACCGCCAACCTGCCGCTCGCCGACCTGACCGGCGGACGCGCCTGGATCGTGTGGGAGTACGACGGGCAGCCGCTCGCCGCCGAGCACGGCGGCCCGGCGCGGCTGGTGGTGCCGCACCTCTATTTCTGGAAGAGCGTGAAGTGGATCGCGGGCCTGGAGCTCCTCGACCACGACGAGCCGGGCTTCTGGGAGCAGAACGGCTACCACGCGCGCGGCAACCCCTGGGAGGAGCAGCGGTACTCCGGTGACTGAGACAGCGACGCACACGGCAGGTGCCTTCACTCCCCCGACAGGGTTCGCCGTGCCCGGGCGCATCGAGGTGAACGGCCGGGTGGCCGGGACGTGGCAGACGGCCACGCTCACGGAGATCCGCCGCGAGACGCCCCGCGCGTCCACCTTCCGGCTCGCGGTGCCCGGGTGGGCGGGCCATCTGCCCGGCCAGCACCTGATGCTGCGGCTGTCCGCCGAGGACGGCTACGCGGCCCAGCGCCACTACTCGCTGGCGTCCGCGCCGGACGACTCCGGGCACATCGAGCTGACCCTCGACCACGTCGCGGACGGAGAGGTGTCCGGCTGGTTCCACACGGTGGCCCGGCCCGGCGACCGGGTCGAGGTGCGCGGCCCGCTGAGCGGCTTCTTCGCCTGGCCCGGCGACCGGCCCGCCCTGCTGCTGGGTGCCGGCTCCGGTGTCGTCCCGCTGATGTCCATGGTGCGGCACCACCGGGCGCGGGGACTGACGGTGCCGCTGCGACTGCTGGTGTCGGCCCGCAGCCCCGAGGAGCTGATCTACGCCCGCGAGTTCGGTGCGGAGACGACGCCCGTGTTCACCCGCGACGCGCCGGCCGGTACGCCCGTGGGCCGGATGACGGCCGGACACCTGGCACCGCTCCTGTCCGAGCCACCCGCCGACGGCTGGGAGGCCTACGTGTGCGGCTCCAACTCCTTCGCGGAGCACGCCTCGCGACTGCTGGTGGCGGCCGGCCAGCCGGTGCACCGGATCCGCATCGAACGCTTCGGCTGACCCGCGCCCCGAGACACGCCGGGCCGCGCCGTCCCGCGGCTCGGCCCGCGTGGGCGGCGCGACCGGCGTCGGCGCGCCCGCGGCCGCGCCGACACGCCATCCCCTGACCCGTCTCCCCGAGGCGTCACCGGGCGCCCGTCCGCGGCGCGGAACACTCGTCCGGCGTTTCCGGGAGGGGCGACTCGGCGAGCGAGGACCGCCGCACCGGGTAGCGGACCCGGGCGAACACCCGCACGCGAGGCGCGACACGGGGACACGGCGGTCCCCGCCGCCGCACGGCCGTCCGGGCCCTCCGGTCGCGATGACCGCGAAGAGGTCGGCATACGAACCCCGGTGCGCGGCTGCGGAGCGATCCGCTGCGGCGGCGGATGACCGAGGGGACCGGGACCGGTCCCCCACCGAGCCGCAGTGGACGCAGCGGCGGGCCCGACGGCGGCACCGGTGACCCGACCACTGGCCCGGTCTTCCGCAGGACCGCCGCTCCCCCGCCCACCCACCGACGGCGGACCGCTCCTTTGACCTGGCGGTTCGACGGATCGAACACCGACATCGACCGTGCCGGCCTCCAGTGTTCCCCGTGGGGATCTGGCGAGACCTCCGATCACTCACGTACGGTGTGATCATCCGTACGGTCCGGCACTGACCCCCGCAAAGGCGGTTCTCGATGGCCCTGTTCGACCTTCCGCTCGACGAACTCCGCGCGTACCGCAGCGCGTCGGCCGAGCCCGAGGACTTCGACACGTTCTGGAACAAGACGCTGGAGGAGGCCCGCGGACACGATCTGGACGCCCGCTTCGAACCGGTCGACACGGGACTGTCCACGGTGCGGGTGCACGACGTGACGTTCGCCGGGTTCGGCGGCCATCCGGTGAAGGGGTGGCTGATCCTGCCGGCCGCGGCGGAGGAACCGTTGCCGCTGGTCGTGGAGTTCGTCGGGTACGGCGGCGGGCGCGGACTGCCGCACGAGCACCTGCTGTGGGCATCCGCCGGCCGGGCGCACTTCGTGATGGACACCCGCGGCCAGGGCAGCGCCTGGGGCGGCGGTGGCGGAACCGCGGACCCCGTGGGCGGCACGCCCGCGTACCCGGGCTTCATGACCCGCGGCCTGGACGCCCCCGAGAACTACTACTACCGCCGCGTCTTCACCGATGCCGTGCGCGCGGTCGAGGCGGCCCGCTCGCACCCGCTGACCGACCCCGCGCGCACCGTCGCCCTCGGCGGGAGCCAGGGCGGCGGCATCGCGATCGCCGTCGGCGGCCTGGTGCCCGACCTGGCGGCCGTCGCGCCGGACGTGCCGTTCCTCTGCGACTTCCCGCGCGCGACCAGGCTCACCGACCGGCAGCCCTACCGGGAGATCGGCCTCTACCTCAAGACGCACCGCGGCCGCACCGAGGACGCGCTGCGCACGCTGTCCTACTTCGACGGCGTGCACTTCGCGGCGCGCGGCCGGGCGCCCGCCCTGTTCTCGGCAGCCCTGGAGGACCAGACCTGCCCGCCGTCGACCGTCTTCGCGGCGTTCAACGCCTGGGCGCACGACGACAAGGCGATCGAGGTGTACGACTTCAACGACCACGAGGGCGGCGGACCCTTCCAGCAGGCCGCCAAGCTGCGCTGGCTGAGCTCGTACGTCTGAGCCGGACGGGGTCGGCCCTCCGGCGGTCCCGCGCCCTTCTCGCGGTCCCGCTCCCCCTTCTCGCGATGCCGTCGACGCCCTGTACGGCGCCTTGTGGCGCGGTGACGGGCAGTCGACGGGCGCGTGAGGTTTCGGCCGAACCGGCGGACCGCCCTTCCCTGCTGGTTTAGACCAATGGTAGTTCTGGTGGCGCACCGAGCCCGCGCGGCTACCACACGTCACCAACAGGAGGGCGCGGCATGGTCCGCACCACCCCGCACGACCACCCCCTCACCGACGGACAGCCCCTGTACTGGCGGGTGGCCGCGCAGCTGCTCGGGGAGCTGCGCGACGGGGCCGTCCCACCCGGCGAACGGCTGCCGGGCGAACGCCGGCTGGCCGCGCGTTTCGGGGTGAGCCGGGAGACAGTACGGCAGGCCCTGGAGATGCTGCGCCGGGACGGCCTGCTCACCACCGACCGTCGGGGCAGCCACACGACCCTGCCCAGGCCGGCGGCCCAGAGCCCGGCGTCCCTCACCTTCCCGGTCGGCGCCCGGGCCGCGGAAGGGTGCACCGGCGACCGGGCCACCGTCGCCTGGGAGCCTCCGCCGCCGGAGCACGCCGCGGCGCTCGGGCTGGCGCCGGACCGGCCGACCCTGGTGCACCGCTACACTTCCGCGACCGCCGACGGAAGCGCCCGGCGGACGGCCGTGACCTCGTTCTCCACCGTGGCGCTCGCCGAGGTCGAGGAGCTGGCCCGGTACCGCGACCGCGCCGACGGCGCCGCCTCGGCGCAACTGCGGCGGACCTACGACTGGATGCGCAGAGCGGGCCTGACCCTCCACCACCGTGACACGATCACCCGGCTCGCGGACACACCGTCGGTGCGGGTCGTCCGGCGGGTGCACGACCAGTACGCGCGGCCGCTGGAGATCACGGACCTCCTCGTGGACGCCCGACAGGACGCGCTGGTCTACGAGTTCACGCTGCCGGCGGCCGGCTGACCCGGCCCGCGCACACCCTCACGGCAGCCGACGGGCCAGGACCAGCCGGGCGCGCGGGCTGCCGTCGGGCCGGCGCCCGAACTCGGGCAGGGCGCGCAGGTCCGTCCGGAAACCGGCACGGGCCAGTTCCCGGCCCACGTCCCCGAGCCGGAAGGTCCGGTAGTACATGACGAACGGCGGCCGCCACAGCGCGTTGCGCACCCGCATCGCCGCGTCGAAGCCGAGCAGCGCCCAGTACCCCCGGGAGCCGGGGCGGGCCGGCGCGGCGACGGGGAAGGCGAAACAGCCGCCCGGCCGCAGCACGGAACGCACCTGGGTGAACAGGCCCGGCAGCTCACGAGGGAGGAAGTGCCCGAACGCCCCGAAGCTGACCACGAGGTCGAACGCGGGACCGAACGGCAGCGCGCGGGCGTCCGCGCGCACCCAGGAGACCGCCGGGTCCTCCGGCACGGTGCGCCCCCGGGCGACCTCCAGCATGCCCGCGCTGAAGTCGACCCCGGTCACGCTCCCCCGGCACACCCGGGTCAGCACGTCCACGCCCGCGCCGGTGCCGCAGCACAGGTCGAGCCCGGCGTCGAACGGCCCCGCCGGCGCCAGCGCCGAGGCCACGGCGTCGAGCACCCGGTCCGGCGTGCGGTACGGGGTGTGGTCGAACTTCGGGGCGAGCAGGTCGTAGCCGCGCTCGACCGACGACAGGGCCTGGACGGCGAGTTCGCGCAGGGTGGGGCCTTCGGGGCTGAACATCCGGTCAGCCTAGAGGCTGTCCGGTGGGCCCGGCGGGGGCGCGCCGCTCTCCCCGCGCCGTGAGCACGCGCCCGCGCCATCGGTCGCGAGGCGGACGTCAGCGACCACGCGCCGGTCTTCGCGGCGCGGGTGGGGCGGTCGCCAGGTCCACGGGGGCGACGTCCCGCACCTCGACGAGTCCGGCCGGGCGCATCCGGAGGACGGAGCAGGGAACAGCCGCCGCGCCGGACGTGTCGAGCAAGGTGGACGCACGACCGTCCCGCCGCCGTAGCCGTTCCACCACTCGCCGTGGTACGGTGCGCTCAGTACCTGTGTACGCCCTTTCGGGGCGCCGGTGCCAGTTCCCCTTCGGTCCGCCGACCCGCCCGTCCAGTTGCGACCGGCGCGTCCGCTTCTCAGCACAACCGCTCGAGCAGGGTTCTTCTCCCGTTGCGTCGAGGTGCTGTTCCCGCCGTCCGCAGGCGCGTCGTCCGACCCCTCGCACGGCTTCTCCCCCTTCCTTCCGCATGCCCCATGCCCCGTGTCCTCGAAAGGACCGCACCCCATGACCACCACACTCGAACACCCCCCTGTACAGCAGGCCCCGGCCGCGATCGCGCACGGTGTCCTCGACATCGACGCGAGCGGGAAGGGGCACCTGCGGGGCCGGAGCCTCCGGCCCGAATCGTCCGACCTCGCCCTCTCCCCCGCGCTGATCCGCCGCCACGCCCTGCGCAAGGGCGACCTGGTCGAGGCCGTACTCGGCGACCGGCGCACCCCGACCGACGTCGTCCGCGTCAACGGCCGCGCACCCGACGGGCAGGGCGCCCGACGGCACTTCCGTGACCTGACACCACTGCACCCGCACGAGCGGCTGCGCCTGGAGCACCCGGCGGCCGGCCTGACCGGGCGGGTCGCCGATCTGATCGCCCCGGTCGGCAAGGGCCAGCGCGGCCTGATCGTGGCCCCGCCGAAGACCGGCAAGACCGTCCTCCTCCAGCAGCTCGCCGCCGCGGTCGCCGGCAACCACCCCGACTCCCGCCTGATGGTGGTGCTGCTCGACGAGCGGCCCGAGGAGGTCACCGACATGCGCCGGTCCGTGCGGGGCGAGGTGTACTCCTCGACCTTCGACCAGAGCGCCAAGCAGCACATCGCGCTCGCCGAGCTCGTGATCGAGCGGGCCAAACGGCTGGTCGAGGCCGGTGAGGACGTCGTCATCCTCCTCGACTCCCTCACTCGGCTGTGCAGGGCGCACAACACCGCCGCCTCCTCCGGCGGCCGTACCCTCAGCGGCGGCGTCGACGCCGGGGCGCTGCTCGGCCCCAAGCGGTTCTTCGGTGCCGCCAGGAAGGCGGAGGAGGGCGGCTCCCTCACCATCCTCGCCACCGCCCTGGTGGAGACCGGCTCGCGTGCCGACGACTTCTACTTCGAGGAACTCAAGAGCACCGGCAACATGGAACTCCGGCTGAGCCGAGAGCTCGCCTCCCGCCGGGTCTTCCCGGCCGTGGACATGACCGGCTCCGGCACGCGACGCGAGGAACTCCTGCTGTCCGCCGCCGAGTCGACAGCCGTACGCGGGCTGCGGCGTGCCCTGGGGACCCGCGACGGGCAGTCCGGCCTGGAGACGCTGCTGGAGCGGATGCGCCAGACCCCGGACAACGCCACGTTCCTGCGGCGCGTCCAGCCGACGCTGCCCGCGGACTGACGGCCCCGTCGGGCGACGGCGCCCCGGGCCGGCCTCCCCTGCGGCATCCGGGTGCTTGCCCACGCGACTCGGCCCGGGCAGCGTGGCGGTCCGGGGGTCCGTTCCTACGTTTGCGGTATGACTATCGGATTCCCGTCCCGGGCGGCTCGATCCACCTGCGTGCTCTGTGCCGCGGGACTGCTCACGCTCATGCCCGCCGCGGCGGCCCGAGCCGAGTTGCCGGCCCCCGGTCCGCCCGGGGGGCCACGGGCGGCTGCGGCGCCGCAGCCGTCACTGCTGTACCGCTCCGGCACGCAGGTCCGGCCCCGGCGCGGGGCTCCCGAGGTCCCCGATGTCTCCGCGCTGTCCTGGGTGGTGGCCGACGCGGGCAGCGGCGACGTGCTGGCGGCGCACGACGCGCATCGCAGGCTGCCGCCGGCCAGCACCCTCAAGACGCTGTTCGCCCTCACGGTTCTGCCGGTCCTGCCGGGCGGCATCCGCCACGAGGTGAGCGCGGACGAGCTGTCCGGCATCGGCCCCGGCAGCAGCCTGGTCGGTGTCGTCGAGGGCCGCACGTACCGTGTCTCCGACCTGTGGAACGGGGTCTTCCTCAACTCCGGCAACGACGCCGTCCACGTCCTGGCCTCGCTCACCGGCGGCTGGAGCGCCACGGCGGCCAGGATGCAGGCCGAGGCCCGTGCCCTCGGCGCCCACGACACTTACGTCCGCTCACCCGACGGCTACGACGCGCCGGGGCAGGTGTCGTCGGCGTACGACCTGGCGGTCTTCGGCCGGGCGGGGCTGCGCAACCCGGACTTCGCGCGGTACTGCGCCAAGGTCGACGCGATGTTCCCCGGCCGGAGCGGGGACTCGTACGGGATCGTGAACACCAACCGGCTGCTCACCGGGGAAGACGGCGTGAAGCCGTACCCGGGGCTGGTCGGCATCAAGAACGGCTACACCAGCAACGCCGGCAACACGCTGATCGCCGCCGCCCGCCGTGCCGGGCTGACGCTGGTGGTGACCGTGATGAACCCGCAGGAGGGCGGCGGCCACGCCGTGTACGAGGAGGCCCGTTCGCTGCTCGACTGGGGATTCGGGGCGGCCGGGCACGTCGACCCGGTGGGTTCCCTGGCGCCCGGGGGTGTCCGGCCCCTGCCGGGGCCGGAGGCCGTACCCTCGGCGGTCCCGGCGGCGCGGCCGTCGCCGGACGCCCCGGGCTGGCACCAGGCCGGGGCGATCGCCGGCGCCGCCGTGCTCGGCGCGGGGGTCATGGCGCTGGCACTGCGCCTCAGAGCCTTTCGGACAAAGGGAATGTGACACTTCCGGCCGTCCGTCAGAAGACCGACAGTCCCGTGAGCGTGGTGAAGCGGTCCAGCGCCGCCACTCCCGCCACCGAGTTGCCCCGCTCGTCCAGGCCCGGGCTCCACACGCACAGCGTGCAGTGGCCCGGCACCACCGCGATGATGCCGCCGCCGACCCCGCTCTTGCCCGGCAGGCCCACCCGGTAGGCGAAGTCGCCGGCCGCGTCGTACGTCCCGCAGGTCAGCATCACCGCGTTGACCTGCTTGGCCTGACTGCGGCTCAGCAGCCGGGTGCCGTCGGCCCGGATGCCGTGCCGGGCCAGGAACCCGGTCGCGAGGGCGAGATCGGCGCAGGACGCGGCGATGGAGCACTGGCGGAAGTACTGCTCCAGCAGGACCGGCACCGGGTTGTCGATGTTGCCGTACGACGCCATGAAGTGGCCCAGTGCGGCGTTCCGGTCCCCGTGCGCGGTCTCGGAGGCGGCGACGTCCTCGTCGTAGGTCAGGTCCGGGTTGCCGCTCTCCGCACGCAGGAAGGCCAGCAGTTCCCCGGCCGCGTCCGAGGTACGGGTGTGCAGGCGGTCGGTGACGACGAGGGCGCCCGCGTTGATGAACGGGTTGCGCGGGATGCCGTTCTCGTACTCCAGCTGCACCAGGGAGTTGAACGGGTTGCCGGACGGCTCGCGGCCCACGTGCTCCCAGAGGGCGTCGCCCTCCCGGGACAGGTCGAGGGCGAGGGTGAAGACCTTGGTGATGGACTGCGCGGAGAACGGCTCCCGCCAGTCCCCCACCCCGTACACCGTGCCGTCCGGCTCGGCGACGGCCATGCCGAAGCGGCGCGGGTCGCAGGCCGCGAGCGCCGGGATGTAGTCGGCGGGCCGGCCGCTTCCGGGGGTCCGTTCGATCTCCTCGGCGATGCGCTCCAGGACCGGCTGGTAGGTCGTCGTACTCATGATCGCCATTGTTCCTCCGGTCCGGTCCCGCCGCACCGCCGGGCGGTGATGCCGAGGACCGCGACGCCGGGGGTGGGGCTAGCCGCACCCCCGCTTCGGGGGCAGACGTCATTCTGCGGCCGGGAAGCCGTTCACATACTGAGGTACATGGCTAATCCAACGGTGCTCATCGAGAGCCCGCCCCCGCGCGAACAGGAAAAGGGACGCGACAAGGGAAGCGACTTTTCCGAACTCTCACGGCGCATAACCGCCGCGGGGCTGCTCCGGCGCCGCCCGCTGTACTACACGGTCCGCTTCGGCGCCGTCGCCCTCGCACTCGCGGGCGGTGTCGCCGCCCTTCTCACGCTGGGGGACGGCTGGAACCAGCTGTTCGTCGCGGTGGCGCTGGCCGTCGTCTTCGGCCAGCTCGCGCTGGCGGCCCACGACCTGGCCCACCGGCAGGTCTTCTCCCGTCGCCGCCCCAGTGAGATCGGCGGCCTCCTGGTGGCCAACCTGCTGCTGGGCATGAGCTACGGCTGGTGGATGAACAAGCACACGCGCCACCACGCGAACCCCAACCACGAGGAGAAGGACCCGGACGTCTCGCCCGACATCCTGGTCTGGTCGCAGCGCCAGGCGAGCAAGGCCAAGGGGCTTCCCGGTTTCGTCGGCAAGCACCAGGCCGCCCTGTTCCTCCCGCTGCTGACGCTGGAGGGTCTCAACCTGAGTTTCAACAGCTTCAAGGCGCTGCGCAGCCCGCACATGAAACGTCCGGTAGTGGAGGGCACGCTGCTCGTCGCCCATTTCGTCCTGTACTTCGGCGGGCTGTTCACGCTTCTTTCCCCCGGCAAGGCGCTCGCCTTCATCGCCGTCCACCAGGGCCTGTTCGGGGTCTACCTGGGCTCCGTCTTCGCGCCCAACCACAAGGGCATGCCGATGATCGAGGAGGGCACGCGGCTCGACTTCCTGCGCCGCCAGGTCCTCACCTCCCGCAACGTGCGCGGCGGCGCGCTGGTCGACGTCTTCATGGGCGGCCTCAACTACCAGATCGAGCACCATCTCTTCCCCAGCATGCCGACGCCCGCCCTCGGCAGGGCCCAGGCCATCACCGAGCGGTACTGCGCCGAGCTGGGCGTCCCGTACTGCCAGACGGGACTGTTCGCCTCGTACGGGCAGGCGCTGCGGCACCTCAGGAGCGTCGGGGAGCCGCTGCGCGACGCCCGCTGAGAGGCGAGTGCGTGCCGGTCGGGTCTCGGCGTGCGACGGTCAGCTGTGCAGTACGCCCGCGCCGAGCAGTCCGAACAGCAGCACGCCGACGACGATCCGGTAGATCACGAAGGCGTTGAAGGAGTGCTGGGCGACGAACTTCAGCAGCCAGGCGATGGAGGCGTACGCCACCACGAAGGAGACGAGGGTGCCGACCGCCAGCGGGGCGGCGCCCGCCCCGGTGCCCAGGGCGTCCTTCAGTTCGTACAGGCCGGCGCCGGTCAGGGCCGGGATGCCGAGGAAGAAGGAGAGCCGTGTGGCTGCCACCCGGTCGAGGTCGAGCATCAGGGCGGTCGACATGGTGGCACCGGAGCGGGAGAAGCCCGGGAAGAGCAGGGCGAGGATCTGCGAGCCGCCGACCAGCATCGCGTCCGTGAACGACGTGTCGTCCTCGCCCCGCTTGTGCCGGCCCGTGCGGTCCGCCACCCACATCACGCCGCTGCCGACGATCAGCGAGCCGGCGACCACCCACAGTGAGGCGAGCGGTCCCTTGATCAGCGGCTTGGCGGCCAGGCCCACGAGCACGATCGGGATGGTGGCGACGACGACCCACCAGGCGAACTTGTAGTCGTGGTGGTAGCGCTCCTCCCGGTCGGCCAGCCCGCGCACCCAGGCGGTGAGGATCCGCACGATGTCCTTGAAGAAGTAGACGAGCACGGCCGCGATCGCACCGACCTGGATGACCGCCGAGAACCCCACGACGGCGTCGTCGTCGACGGGGATGCCCATCAGCCCCTCGACGATCTTCAGGTGGCCGGTGGAGGAGACCGGCAGGAACTCGGTGACCCCCTCGACGGCTCCGAGGACGACGGCCTGGCCGATGCTGATGACGCTCATGGGTTCCCGTTCTGCTCGGGCTGCGGACACGAGGGCGACCGGTCGTGCCGGGGCCGGTCCTCCTTCCGGGCGGACCTCATCCGCACGGTCCTCATCCGGCCAGTCCTACTACAGGTGGGCCGGTGCCTCGCCTCATGCCCGGAGCGCGTCGGCCGGTGTCACCCCCGCGCGCCACCCCAGGCAGGCCGCCACACTCGCCGCCCCCTTCACGGCCGCCAGGAGGCGAGCACCCGTCTCGGTCAGCCGGAGCGTCTCGCGGGAGAAGGCCGAGTACGTCGTGAGGGCGCCGCACAGCCCGGTCCCGAGCAGCGGGCGCAGGTCGGACCCGCGGCGTCGGCGAGCGCCGCGCCGGACAGCGGGCCCGGCACCGGACAAGGGCCTCCTGCTCTTCGGGCACGGCAGGCCGCCGCGCCGCGCACACCGGGGCCGCGGCCGATGGCCGGCCCGACGCCCGCACGGCCTCCGGGCCACTCTCGGGGGCGCCTCGCAGACGCCGGTCTACCAGCCCTTCTCGAACATCCGCGCCACCTCGGCGATCCGAACCTCGTCGCGCCGGTAGTACGTCCGGCGCCGGATCCTGGTGGCGCGGAGCAGTCCGAGTCCCGCCAGCAGTCCGAGGTGGGTCCCGGCCACCCGGCGGGACACGCCGAGCTTCGCGGCGACGAGCTCCACGCGGACGCCGTGCGCGACGACGTCCGCGTGGTGCTGGGGCGGGAAATGGACGGTCGGGTCCTTGAGCCACTCCAGGACGTCGAGACGCGTGCCGTGCACGGGAATCCTCAGCATCTCGTCCTCCCTCCGTCCGGACCCGCCCCTGCTGTGTCCGTCCACTGTCCCGCAGCCGGGGCCCGGCTGTCCGGGACTCCGGCGCCTCGCCCGGCACCGGACCGCCTCGCCGGTACGGAAGGTGTGCGAAGGGTGCGGAAGGTGTCAGCGGTGGCGGAACCACGCCGCCGCGGGCAGCACCCTGTCGTCGTAGCCGAACAGGGCCTGGTTCTCCCAGCCGTTGCCGGAGGACGGGTCGGCGGGGTCCCAGCCGTTGCCCTCCACGGCGGTCCAGGTCGCCTCCCAGTAGAAGACGCCGAGGCCGCGGCCGTTCGGGACCGCCTCCACGATGTTCGCCACCGTGTTCATCCACGCGCGCTGCCCGGCCGGGGTCGCCGGGTAGCCGGGGACGAGCTCGCCCGTGACGTCGATGATGTTCTCGTGCGCGTCCTCGCTGTCCAGCCGGAACGGATAGGCCGTCTCGGCGACGAAGACCGGCTTGCCGTAACGGGCTGCCGCGTCGTCCAGGGTGGTCTGGAAGTCGGACAGCGGACCGTGCCAGTACCCGTAGTACGACAGGCCGATGGCGTCGAACCGGACGCCGTGCGCGACGGCGTTGTCGAACCACCAGCGGGTGCCCGCCAGGTCACCGCCCTCGGCGAGGTGCAGCGCGACGGGGGTGTCCGCGTCGACCCTCTTGACCGCGTCGTACCCGCTGTTGATCAGCCCGGCGAGCTGTGCCCAGTTGTCCGTGGAGCCCTCGTCCCACAGCATGCCGCCGTTGATCTCGTTGCCGACCTGGACCATGTCGGCGCCGGTGCCCTGCGCCTCGAGCGCGCTCAGCACGTCGTACGTGTGGTGGTGCACGTCCCTCTTGAGCCGGCCGTACGAGTGCCCCGCCCAGGCGGCGGGCGTGCTCTGGGCGCCCGGGTCGGCCCAGGTGTCCGAGTAGTGGAAGTCGACCAGCAGTTTCATGCCCTGCGCCTTGACGCGCTTGGCGGTCTCCAGCACACGCGCCTTGTTGTTGTACCCGTCGGCCGGGTTCACCCAGACCTTCAGGCGGGCGTAGTTCATGCCGGCGGACTCCAGGATGCCGAGCGCGTCGCCCGTCGCGCCGGAGGCCGTGCGGTAGACGCCGCCCTCGGCCTCGCTCTTGGCGAGGGACGAGACGTCGGCCCCCTTGACCTGCAGTCCGGCCGACGCGCCCGGCGTGAAGGTCAGGTCGTCGACGTTGATCCAGTTGCCGGCGTTCGCGTCGCTGTTGACGCTGACGGTGCACTGGTTGCCGGTCACCTCGACCGGTACGACGATCCGGATCCATCCGCTGGAGGACACCGGGAGGTCGGTGCGCTGCTCGGTTCCGCCGCAGTTCTTCAGGGCTGTCCACGCGGCGTTCTGACCGCCGCCGGAGCGGACCCATGCGGTCAGCCGGTAGCTGCCGTCGGTGAGTCCGGAGAGGTACTGGTACGTCTCGACCCGGTACGCGGACGACGACCAGTGGCTCAGGCGGTTGCCGCCGCCGTGGCCGCCCGCCTCGGTGTACGAGGCGCCGGTCGAGCCGTACTCCGACCAGCCCGTGGGCGTGGCCGCTCCGCCGCCGTCGGCCTCGAAGCCGCCGTTGGTGAGGCTGCTCGCCGCGTGGGCGCTCTGGGCCGGCAGGGCGGTGAGGGCGAGCCCGGCCACGAGGGGCGGCAGCAGGGCCTTGAGGGTGCGTCTGGGGTGGAACATCGTCGTCCGTCGTCCCTTCGACGTAGGAGATATGAGGTGCGGCTAGCCGTCGAGCCGTACGACCCGGACGGCGCCGGCCGGGACCGGAAGGCGGCCCGCGGCGCGTTCCCCGGTCAGCAGTTCGGTGCCGGGTGCGTCCAGCGGCACCTCGGCGTCCGAGGCGGTGTGGTTGATCGCGAACAGGTAGGTGCCCGACTCGCCGGTGCGGCGCACGACTTCGACGTCACGGGGCAGGTCGGTGCGCGGGGTGATGCGCGCGTCCTCGGCGGCCCGGCCCAGGACCGCGTCCAGGCCTTCCGCGCCCAGGCGGGTGGAGACGTACCAGGCGGTGCCCTCTCCGAGGCGGTGCCGGGTGACGGCGGGCCGGCCCGCGGCCAGGCCGTCGGCGTACGTCCACACCGGCTCGGCGCCGCGTGGCACGACGAACTCCGTCCACACGTCGGCGCTCAGCCCGGCACCGTCCGGGCCGGTGACCCGCACCCGTTCGCCGGCCAGCAGGGGCGAGAACTCCTCGACGGTGAGGCCCAGCACGTCCCTGAGCACACCGGGGTACGCGCCCTCGTGGACGGCGTCGTGTTCGTCGACGATGCCGGAGAAGTACGAGACGACGAGGGTGCCGCCGCTCTCCACGTACTGCCTGAGGTTGTTCCCGGCCGCCTCGGTCGTCAGGTAGAGGGCCGGGACGACGACAAGGGGATAGGCCGACAAGTCGGCTTCCGGGTGGGCGAAGTCGACCGTGAGGTGGCGGTCGTAGAGCACCTCGTAGAAGGCGTCGGCGCGTTCGCGCGGGTCGTGGTCCTCGCTGGGGCGCCACTGGAGGTTCTGCGCCCACCAGGAGTGCCAGTCCCAGACCATGGCCGCGTCGGCCTCGGTGCGGGTGCCGCGGACGGGGTTCAGCGAGTCGATCGAGGCGCCGAGTCCCACCACCTCCCGCCACACCCGCGTCTCGGTGCCGCCGTGCGGCAGCATCGCCGAGTGGAACTTCTCGGCGCCGCGCCTCGACTGCCGCCACTGGAAGAACATCGCGCCCTCGGAGCCGCGGGCCACGTGGGCCAGGGAGTTGCGGGCCATCTGGCCGGGGGCCTTGGCGGGGTTGCGGGGCTGCCAGTTGACACCCGAGGTGGAGTGTTCGAGCAGCAGCCAGGGTGCGCCGCCCGCCACGGAGCGGGTGAGGTCGGCGGCCATGGCGAGGTTGACGTGGGTGCGGCGGCCGTCGGTGATCAGGTAGTGGTCGTTGGTGACGAGGTCGACCTCGCGGCCCCAGGCCCAGTAGTCGACGGAGTCGCACTGGCTGAGGGCGGTCATGAAGTTGGTGGTGACGGGCACGCCGGGTGAGAGGCGGTGCAGGATGTCCCGCTCCGCCGTGAAGTTCTCGCGCAGGGTGGCGTCGGCGAAGCGCTTGTAGTCCAGCGCCTGGGCCGGGTTGCCGACCGTCGGTGTCAGGCGCGGCGGGTTGATCTGGTCGAGGTCGGCGTAGCGCTGGCCCCAGAAGGCGGTGCCCCAGGCCTCGTTGACGGCGTCCACCGTGCCGTAGGTCGTTGCCAGCCAGCGGCGGAAGTGCGCGGCGCAGGAGTCGCAGTAGCAGGCGGAGACGGGGACGCCGTACTCGTTGTGGACGTGCCAGAGCGCGAGCGCCGGGTGGGCGCCGTAGCGCTCGGCGAGCCTGGTGGTGATGTTCGCGGCGGCGGCGCGGTAGTCGGCGTTGCTGTGGCAGATGGCGCCGCGGGAGCCGAACTCGTACCGCACGCCCTCGGCGGTCACGGGCAGCGCCTCCGGGTGGGCCCGGTAGAACCAGGCGGGCGGGACCACGGTGGGCGTGCCGAGGTCGACGCGGATGCCGTTCTCGTGCAGCAGGTCCAGCAGTCGGTCCAGCCAGGCGAAGTCGTAGGTGCCCGGTGCGGGCTCCAGCAGCGCCCAGGAGAAGATCCCGGCGCTCACCAGGGTGACGCCGGCCTCGCGCATCAGCCGGACGTCCTCCTGCCAGACGTCCTCGGGCCACTGCTCGGGGTTGTAGTCCCCGCCGAAGGCGAGCCCGGTGAGGCCTCTGGGGGTGGTCTCCGGCATGGATGGTCTCCCGTGTGATCGATCAATTGGGAACGTGCACACACATCTCTAGCGGTGCGAGCCCAACATAACCGCACAGCAACAACCATTGACAAGTGTCCGGGATGTTTCTCTACTGTGAACGCTCACAGAAGCATGGCAGGTCTCCGCAGCAGGCGGAGGCCCAGGTCAGGGGAGAGTTCCATGCCGTACACGAAGCGCCGCCGCCTGGTGACTTCCGCCGTCGCCGTCGCGCTCGGCGCCACCACCCTCGCCGCCTGCGGCTCGTCCGACGACGGCGGCGACGCCCAGTCGGGTCCGGTCTCGCTGACGTACTGGACCTGGACGCCCGGCATGGACAAGGTCGTCGACCTGTGGAACAAGGGCCCGGGCAAGGAGCAGCAGATCACCGTCACGGTGAAGAAGCAGGCGTCCGGCGACACGCTGGTCACCAAGATCCTCACCGCGCACAAGGCCGGCCAGGGGCCCGACCTGGTGCAGGCCGAGTACCAGGCACTGCCCACGCTCGTCAGCAACGACGCGCTCGCCGACATATCGGGCGAGGTCGGCGACGTGAAGGGCGAGTTCGCGGAGGGCGTGTGGCAGCAGACCACACTGGGCACGGACGCGGTCTACGCCGTCCCGCAGGACATCGGGCCGATGATGTTCTACTACCGCGAGGACCTGTTCGAGAAGTACGGCCTCGAGGTCCCGGCCACCTGGGACGATTTCGCCGAGACCGCGCGCAAGCTGAAGAAGGCGGCTCCCGACAAGGACCTCACCACCTTCTCCGCCAACGACTCCGGCCTCTTCGCGGGCCTCGCCCAGCAGGCCGGCGCCAAGTGGTGGTCGACCGAGGGCGAGAAGTGGAAGGTCGGGGTCAACGACGAGGCGACCAAGAAGGTCGCCGAGTTCTGGGGCGGCCTCGTCAAGGAGGGCGCCGTCGACAACCAGCCGATGTACACGCCCGCCTGGAACAAGGCGCTCAACACGGGCCAGCAGATCGCCTGGGTCAGCGCCGTGTGGGCGCCCGGCACGCTGACCACCGCCGCGCCCGACACCAAGGGCAAGTGGGCCATGGCCCCGCTCCCGCAGTGGCCGGACGGCGGGAGGCGCACCGGCAGCTGGGGCGGCTCCTCCACCGGCGTGACCACCGACTCGAAGCACAAGGACGCCGCCGCGAAGTTCGCCGAGTGGCTGAACACCGACCGCGGCGCGCTGAACGCCCTGGCCAAGGAGGGCGGCATCTACCCGGCCTCCACCTCGGCCCAGCTCAGCGGCGCGTTCACCAAGCCGCCGGAGTTCTTCTCCCACCAGCCGGACTTCTACACCAAGGCCGCCGACATCGCGAAGACGACGGCACCCTCCGCCTGGGGGCCGAACGTCAACGTCGCGTACACCACCTTCAAGGACGCGTTCGGCGCCGCCGCCAAGGACAAGTCGGACTTCGCCGCCGCCCTCGACACCATGCAGGAGGAGACGGTCGCCGACCTGAAGAAGCAGGGCTTCGAGGTCGCCCAGTGACCAGCACGACGGCACGCCGCGGGCCGTACGGGGTCAAGGGCGCCCCGAACGCCCACCCGTCTCCCACCACCGCCCGCAAAGGAGCCTCTCGCGCTCCCTACTTCTTCCTCGTCCCCGCGATCGCCCTGTTCCTGCTGTTCTTCGCGCTGCCCATCGGCTACGCCGTCCATCTCAGCTTCCGCAAGGTGGAGGTGTCCGGGCTCGGCCTCGGCGCCGGTGCGCGGCAGGAGGTGTGGGCCGGCTTCCAGAACTACACCGACGCCCTCAGCGACAGCGAGCTGCTGGACGGAGCGCTGCGCGTGCTCGGGTACGGCTGCCTCGTCGTGCCCGTGATGCTGGGCCTGGCCCTGCTGTTCGCGCTGATGCTCGACTCCGAGAAGGTGCGGTTCACCCCGGTCACCCGGCTCGCGATCTTCCTGCCGTACGCCGTTCCCGGCGTGGTGGCGGCACTGCTGTGGGGGTTCCTGTACCTGCCGGACGTCAGTCCCTTCTACTTCGTGCTCGACCGGCTCGGTCTGCCGCAGCCGGACCTGCTGGACGGCGGTCCGCTCTACCTCGCCCTGTCGAACATCGCGATCTGGGGCGGCACCGGCTTCAACATGATCGTCATCTACACCTCGCTGCAGGCCATCCCGGCCGAGGTGTACGAGGCGGCGAAGCTGGACGGCGCCTCCCCGTCGCAGATCGCGCTGCGCATCAAGATCCCGATGGTGGCCCCGTCGCTGGTGCTGACGTTCTTCTTCTCGATCATCGCCACGCTCCAGGTGTTCAACGAGCCGACCACCCTCAAACCGCTCACCAACTCCGTGTCCACGACCTGGAGTCCGCTGATGAAGGTGTACCAGGACGCCTTCGGCAACGGCGACGTCCACGCGGCCGCGGCCCAGGCGGCGATCATCGCGCTCGTCACCCTGGCGCTGTCCTTCGGGTTCCTGCGGGCCGCCAACCGCCGCAACAAGCAGGAGGCAGCACGATGAGTTCCCTCGCCGTCCGCAAGGCACAGCCGGCGGCGGGCACCACGCCCGGCACCGCCCAGGGGCCCCCGCCGCGCCGCCGGATCGCGCTGGTCCCGACGCTCACGCTGCTGCTCGGCGCCGTCTACTGCCTGCTGCCGGTGGCCTGGGTGGTGATCGCGGCCACCAAGTCGGGCAGCGAACTGTTCTCCACCTTCACCTTCCTGCCGGGCACGGGCTTCGCCGACAACGTGGGCGACCTCAGCGCCTACCGCGACGGCGTCTACTGGCAGTGGATGGCCAACTCGGCCCTCTACGCCGGTCTCGGCGCCCTGCTGTCCACGGCCGTGTCGGCGTTGAGCGGCTACGCACTGGCGACCTACCGCTTCCGCGGCCGGGAGACCCTGTTCAACGTACTGCTGGCGGGCGTGCTGATGCCCCCGGTGATCCTTGCCGTCCCCCAGTACCTGCTGCTGGCCGAGGCGGACCTCACGGACTCGTACCTGTCCGTACTGCTCCCCCAGATCCTCTCCCCCTACGGCGTCTACCTGGCGCGGATCTACGCGGCGGCGGCCGTACCCGCCGACGTGGTGGAGGCCGGGCGGATGGACGGGGCGAGCGAGTGGCGCATCTTCACCCGGGTCGCGCTGCCGATGATGGTGCCCGGGCTGGTCACGGTCTTCCTGTTCCAGTTCGTGGCCGTGTGGAACAACTTCCTGCTGCCGTACATCATGCTCAGCGACGACGAGAAGTTCCCGATCACGCTCGGTCTGCACACACTGCTGGAGCAGGGCGCGAACACGCCGGCGCTCTACACGCTGGTGATCACCGGTGCCTTCCTCGCGGTGCTTCCGCTGGTCGCCCTCTTCCTGGTCGTCCAGCGCTTCTGGAGCCTCGACCTGCTCTCCGGGGCCGTAAAGTCGTGACCATGAGCAACACGGGGGGCCGGCGCCGACCGCCCACGATCCACGACGTGGCGCGCGAGGCGGGAGTGTCCCGGGGCACGGTGTCACGGGTGCTCAACGGCGGGCACTACGTCAGTCCGGCCGCGCAGGAAGCCGTCAACGCGGCCATCCGCAAGACGGGTTACGTCGTCAACCGGCACGCCCGGTCGCTGATCACCGGGCGGTCGGACTCGGTGGGCTTCCTGCTCACCGAGCCGCAGGAGCGGTTCTTCGAGGACCCCAACTTCAACGTCCTGCTGCGCGGCTGCACCCAGGCGCTGGCCGCGCACGACGTCCCGCTGCTGCTGATGCTCGCCGGGACCCAGGACGAACGGCGGCGCATCACGCGGTACATCACGGCGGGGCACGTCGACGGGGTGCTGCTGGTGTCCAGCCACTCCGGGGATCCGGTCGCCGAGGAACTGCGCGCGGCGGGGGTACCGCTGGTGGCGTGCGGCAAGCCGATCGGGCTGGGCTCGAAGGTGAGTTACGTGGCCGCCGACGACCGGGACGGCGCCCGCGACATGGTCCGCCATCTGCTGTCGCTGGGACGGCGGCGGGTGGGTGTGGTCACCGGCCCGCTCGACACCCCGGGCGGTGTGGAGCGCCTGGCCGGCTACAGGGAGGTGCTCGGCGAGGCGGGCATCGCGATCGACGAACGGCTCGTCGTCTCGGGCGACTACAGCCGGGCGAGCGGCGAGGCCGGGGCGGAGCGGCTGCTGGCGCGGGCCCCCGACATGGACGCCGTGTTCGTGGCGTCCGACCTGATGGCGCAGGGCGTCCTGGCAGCACTGCAACGGGCGGGGCGGCGAGTGCCCCAGGACGTGGCGGTGGGTGGGTTCGACGACTCCCCCGCGGCGGTCGCCGCCAGTCCCGAGCTGACCACCATCCGGCAGCCGTGGGACCGGATCAGCGCCGAGATGGTCCGGGTGCTGCTGGCCCAGATCGGCGGGGAGGACCCGGCGGCGGTGATCCTGCCGACCGAGCTGGTGAAGCGGGACTCGGCGTGAGCCGTGTTTCCTCGGGTGTGTCCCGTGGGGCCGCCCTCGGGCCTGCCTGGGCGTTTCCCCGGGCCGGGGTGGGGCGCTTCCTGAAGGTCCGACCGGAGCGTGTCCCTTGCACGCACACTAGTTGCACAGTCAATGAACAGTCGTCCCGGTGTTACCGTGCTGGTATGGCAGTCAAGACGGCCGGTGCGCGGCTCGAGGAACGGTGGCGTGAGATCCTCTCGGTGCACGCGCGCACCATGTGCGAGATCGACCGCGCGTTGCACCCGCACGGTCTCGGGGCGAGCGACTTCGAGGTGCTCGACCTCCTCGTGACCGAGGGGCCGGGCGAGGGCGCCCAGTGCCGGGTGCAGAACCTGGTCGGCCGGGTCCACCTGAGCCAGAGCGCCCTGTCCCGGCTCATCGCCCGGCTGGAGAAGGACGGGCTGGTGGAGCGCACGATGTGCGCGGAGGACCGGCGCGGTGTGTACGTGGCGCTGACCCGCAGGGGCCGCGACCTGCACACCGAGGTTCTGCCGTTGCAGCGGGCCGTACTGGCCCGCATGCTCGGCGACGACGAGCGCCCCTAGGGACGGGCGAGCAGGGTACGGACTCCGTCGGACGTGAGCGTGAGGCGGTGCTCCGACCCGGCGTCGATGGACAGCGACAGGTCGTCGGCCGGCCACTGCGCGGCGAGGGCACCCAGCGGCACCATGCGGTAGCGGGAGACGTACGGCAGCAGGTCGGCCATCTCCAGTTCCGAGGTGAACACCGGCACCACCTGACGGCCGCCCTGCTGTTCCAGTACCGGCAGTGCCAGCATCCCGGGGTCTGTGGCGTCCTGCTCGTTCGCGTCGTCGGGCACCGGGATGAGGACGTCGCTGCTCGCGAGTGTGTCGAGCGCCGCCGTGTCCTCGGTGTTCTCGGCGAGTGTGTCCAGCGCGCGCCGGGCGGGCGAGACGGAGTTGTCGTTCGCGGGTGTTTCCATGACTGATCCCTGATAGCGGCGATGATGGGGCCCGCCCCGATGATCGGTACGGGGCGGTCCAGCCTCGCGTACCCGATCGTCCAGGGCGCAATCCTGTTCCACGTCCGGTGCCGGCACGGTCACCTTCGGTCGGGTGCGGCGGGAGACTCGAGAACCCCGAGGTACGCCGGAGAGCCACGAGGTGTGCCGGGGATGTGAGTACCGGGGCTCGTGCGGTTACCCGGTGGGCCTCCGAGGATTCCCGGAGCTCCGGGAATCCAGGCCCCGACCGGGAGAAGTGCTCATGTCCCACACCACCAGCGCCCGAGAAGTGGTCGACGCCATCAAGGGCGTCGACTTCCCCGCGGGCAAGGACGACCTGATCCGGGCGGCGCGTGAGGCGGGCGCCTCGCAGGACGCCGTCGCCGCGCTGCGCGGCATCCCGCCCGAGAGCTACGCCAACCGCGAGGAGGTGGCCCGGTCGGTGCGCGTGGACCCCGCCTCCGACCTCGGCACCTCTCCCGCACAGCGCGCCGAACAGGCCCGCGCGGGCGGCAAACCGGGCCAGTCGCAGCATCTGCGCGAGGTGCCGAAGCCGCCCGTGGAGGAGGAACTGGACCGGGACCGCTGACACCGCGGAAACCAGGACCCGACCCGGCGCACAGGCCCGGCGTCCGGCGCACAGGCCTGGCGTCCTCGCCCCGCGCCGACCGGGTCCTCGGTCGGCGCGGGGCCGTCGCGTGCGCCCCCTCGGTACACCCGAAGCGCGCCCGAAACACACCCGAAGCACCCAGTGCACCCCCAACGCACCCGCAACCTTTCGGTCAATCGACTCGTCTCATCCCATACCGGAACTTGCATACACCGGGGGACACAATGCGACGAAGCAGAACAGCATGGGTGACGGTCGTACTCGCGGGCGCCGCCCTGGGGACGGCCACGGTCGCGGCCGACGCGGCCCCGGGCACCGACGCGCGGAGCACCGTACGCGACACCGCGCACACCACGGCATGCCCCACGGGCTGGGGCAGCCTCGCCAAGACCCGGGCCGCGGGGACGACGGCCCCGGTGAAGGACGTCAGGACCGCGCGCCACGCGTGCTTCGACCGGATGGTCGTCGACGTACCCGGTGCGAGCGCCGACCGCATCGGTTACGTGGTCCGGTACGTCGACCGCGTTCACCAGGACGGCTCGGGCCGCCCGATCGCGGTGGACGGCGGAGCCGTCCTGGAGGTCAGGATCGCCGCACCCGGCTACCGCCCCGAGACCGGCGCCGCCACGTATCCCGGCCGGGCCGACCGGCCCCTGCCGGATGTGGACCTCACCGGCTACCGCACCTTCAGGGACACCCGGTTCGCCGGCAGCTTCGAGGGCGAGACACAGATCGGGCTCGGCGTCCGCACCCGGCTGCCCTTCCGGGTACTGGCACTGGACGGCCGCCTCGTGGTGGACGTCGCCCACTCCTGGAGCGGGACGCGCTGAGCCCGGGGGCCCGGCGGCGCCTCGTTCCGGCGCTCGGCGGCCTCCACCAGCGCGGCCGGTTTCCGCCAGGGCCATGCGCGGTGCCCGCCCCGTCGTCCACGGCGGGCACCGCGCCGGGGAGCCCGTCGTGGGCGACGACGACCTCCGTGCCACCGCGCACTTCGGCGAGCGCGGTGGAATCGTCGTCGCGCCCTGGACGGCGGGGGCGGCCGACTCGAACTCGAGCACCTCCACCACCTGTTGGCCGGGCACGAGCCGCGCGACACGCCCGCGGCAGGTGTCGATGCGCCCGCCGGACCCTCCGGCAGCCGTCGGCACCTCACAGGTGAGCGAGACACGGAAGGCGCCACCCTGTCGCGCGTCGAACGTGTGCACCGGCGCGGTCAATACCGTCCGGAACCCGCCATCACGCCGCCACGGCGTCCGCGTCCGGCAACGCGCGGTGCACGGCGGAGCGCGGGGCGTCCACGCGCCGGGAGGCCGGGGCCGAGCGCACGGCACCACGCCTGCCGGCACTCATCCGAGCAGCACTCACTGGCACTCATCTGATCAGGAGGGGGCCCACTTGATCGATCAGAAGTGCGGTCGGGTTAGCATATGAGCGCCGCCTAGCTCGAAAGATAGAGACGTGACTGTCAACGACGACTCGTTCACCAACTGGAAGCACCGCGAAGAGATCGCGGAATCGATGATCCCGATGATCGGGAAGCTGCACCGGGAGCAGGACGTGACCATCCTGCTGCACAGCCGTTCCCTGGTGAACAAGTCGGTGGTCAGCATCCTCAAGACCCACCGCTTCGCCCGCCAGATCGCCGGTGCGGAACTGTCGGTCACCGAGACGATGCCCTTCCTGCGGGCCCTCACCACGCTCGACCTCGGCCCCTCGCAGATCGACATCGGCATGCTCGCCGCGACCTACAGGGCCGACGACCGCGGGCTGACGGTGGAGGAGTTCACCGCGGAGGCCGTCGCCGGAGCCACCGGCGACAACAAGACCGACCGCCGCGAGGGCCGCGACGTCGTCCTGTACGGCTTCGGCCGCATCGGCCGGCTCGTCGCCCGCCTGCTCATCGAGAAGGCGGGCTCGGGCAACGGCCTGCGGCTGCGCGCCATCGTCGTCCGCGGGGGCGGCGAGCGGGCCGCCGAGGACATCGTCAAACGCGCCTCGCTGCTGCGCCGCGACTCCGTGCACGGCCAGTTCCAGGGCACGATCACCGTCGACGAGACCAACAGCACGATCCTCGCCAACGGCAACGTCATCAAGGTGATCCACGCCGACGACCCGACGCAGGTCGACTACACGGCGTACGGCATCAAGAACGCCATCCTCATCGACAACACCGGCAAGTGGCGCGACCGCGAGGGCCTGTCGAAGCACCTGCGGCCCGGCATCGACAAGGTCGTCCTGACCGCGCCGGGCAAGGGCGACGTCCCCAACATCGTCCACGGCGTCAACCACGACACCGTCAAGCCGGACGAGCAGATCCTGTCCTGCGCGTCCTGCACCACCAACGCGATCGTCCCGCCGCTGAAGGCGATGGCCGACGAGTACGGTGTGCTGCGCGGCCACGTGGAGACGGTCCACTCGTTCACCAACGACCAGAACCTGCTGGACAATTACCACAAGTCGGACCGTCGCGGCCGGTCCGCGCCGCTGAACATGGTCATCACCGAGACGGGTGCCGCCTCCGCCGTCGCCAAGGCCCTCCCGGGGCTCGAGGCGAAGATCACCGGCAGCTCGATCCGCGTGCCCGTACCGGACGTGTCGATCGCGATCCTCAACCTTCAGCTGGCCCGCGAGGCCACCCGCGAGGAGGTCCTCGACCACCTGCGCGACGTGTCGCTGACCTCGCCGCTGAAGCGCCAGATCGACTTCATCAGCGCCCCCGACGCGGTCTCCAGCGACTTCATCGGCTCGCGCCACGCCTCGATCGTCGACGCCGGCGCGCTGAAGGTCGAGGGTGACAACGCGATCCTCTACCTCTGGTACGACAACGAGTTCGGCTACTCCTGCCAGGTCGTGCGCGTCGTGCAGCACGTCTCCGGGGTGGAGTACCCGACGTACCCGGCCCCGGCGGTCTGACCGCGACAGCACGTGAGGGGCGGTGGGTTGTCTCCCACCGCCCCTCACGCGTGCCGGTTCAGGACGCCATGTGCTGCGCGAACAGCCGGGTCAGCGCGGTCGGCGCGGTGATGGCGGTACCGACGACGACGCTGTGCGCGCCCGCCGCGAGGGCCTGCGCGGCCTGTTCCGGCGTCGCGATCCGGCCCTCGGCGATCACCGGGGTGCCGATCGCCCCGGCGAGGCCGGTCACGAGAGCCAGGTCCGGCGCGGTCTGGACCGGGGAGCCCGGCACATAGCCGGACAGGGTGGTGCCGACGAAGTCGGCTCCCTGGGCGGCCGCCGTCCGGCCCTCGGCGAGTGTCGACACGTCGGCCATGACCCGGCCGCCCGCCGCGTGGACCGCCTCGACGAGTTCCGCGAACGTACTGCCGTCGGGGCGCGGCCGGGCGGTGGCGTCGGCCGCGACGACCGCGGCACCCGCCTCCACGAGGGCGAGCGCGTGGCGCACCGTCGGGGTGATGAAGACGCCGCTGTCGCCGTCCTTCCACAAACCGATCACCGGGAGGTCGACGGCCGCGACCGCGGCGGCGACGACCTCCGGGTCGTTGACGCGCACGGCCGCCGCACCCCCGTCGCGTGCCGCGAGGGTCATGCGGACCAGGGTGTCGGTGTGGCGCATCGGGTCCCCGGGCGGGGCCTGGCAGGAGACGATCAGGCGGCCGGCCAGGGATTCGGCCAGGGGCTGGGCCGGGGTCATGGGGCTACTCCCGTGGTCTCAGGGCGGTGCAGGGGCAGGGTGCGGGTCAGCGCGGCCGCCCCGAGGACGGCGGCGTCCGCTCCGCCGTGCGGCGGCACCGGGCGCAACGCGCGCAGCGGGGGCATGAGTTCCGCGGTGAACGCCGCGCACAGGGCGTCCCGGTACAGGGCGCCGACGCGGGACACGCCGCCGGCGACGACCACGCGGTGCGGGCCGAGCGCGTTGGCGAGGCCGCCCAGCGCACGGCCGGTCGCGCGGGCGCCGAGCGTGATGGCCCGCGTGGCGTGCGGGTCGCCCCGCGCGGCGCGTTCGGCGACGGTCTGGAGGCGGTCGGCCCGCTCCCCGCCGAGCCGCGCGTAGTGGGCGGTGATGGCGGGGCCGGCCGCGATCGCCTCCAGGTGGCCGGTCGCCCCGCAGGTGCAGGGCAGGCCGTCCGCCTCGGGGCTCGGCAGGTGTCCGAGGTGCCCGGCGATTCCGGCGGCGCCGTGCAGCACGCGTCCCGCCGCGGCAACGGCTCCTCCGACGCCGGTGCCGACGGCGGCGTAGATCAGGATGCCGTCCTCGCCGAGGCCGGCGAGTTCCGTCGCGGCGGCGGCGCGTACGTCGTTGTCGCAGGCCACCGGGAGCCCCGTACGGGTCGCGAGGCCGGCGGCCAGGGCGGTGCCGGCCCAGCCGCGGATCGTGTCGGTGGCGCTGGTGACGGTGCCGGTGGCGGGATCGATGACGCCGGCCGCGGCGACGCCGATCGCGGCGGCCCCCGGCGCCCACACCGCGCGGGCCCCCGCGGCCAGGGCGTCCAGCACCGCCCGGGCGCCCTCCGTCGCCGGGGTGGCCAGGGTGTGCCGGGCCAGGACGGTGCCGTCGGCCCCGACCAGGGCGGCGGCGATCTTCGTGCCGCCCAGGTCGAGGCCGATCACCGGCGCGTCGAAGTACCGTCCGCTCATCGGACCGGGAGCAGCCCGGCGCCGCGCAGGTGCCGCTCGACGTGGGCGACCGAGGCCTCACCCAACTGGATCTGCGGGGCGGCGGTGGTGCCGTGCGTGAACACCCCGAGCAGCCGCAGGGCGTGCTTGAAGGCGCCGATGGCGGAGGAGTTGCGGCCCATCTCGTCCTCGGAGCCCGCGTCGACGAGGCCGAACAGCTCGACGAGCCGCTCCTGTTCCCTGACCGCGCCGTCCAGGTCGCCGCCGCGCACGGCGTCGTAGAGGCGGACGTAGCCGGCGGGGTCCACGTTGCCGAGGCCGGGGACGACGCCGTCGGCGCCGGCCAGCAGGGCGGCGTCCACGGTCAGTTCGGAGCCGGTGAGGATGCTGAAGGAGGGTGCCGGGCCGTCCTTCCGGCCGTGGCGTCCGCCGAGTTCGACGATCAGGCGGCGCAGTCCTCCCTCGTCGCCGCTGCTGTCCTTGAGACCGGCGAGGGTGCCGTCCACGGCGAGGTCGCGCACCAGGGCCGTGGAGAGCTTGCTGTGTACCGAGACGGGCAGGTCGTAGGCGTACAGGGGCAGGTCGACGCCGGACCGGACGGCGCGGAAGTGGCCGGCGATCTCGCGCGGGTGGGTGCGGGCGTAGAAGGGAGCGGTCGCCACCAGGGCGTCGGCGCCCGTCTGCCGGGCGGCCCGAGCGTGGGCGAGCACGCGGGGGGTGGTCATGTCGATGACGCCGGCGAGCACGGGCACCCGGCCCGCCGCCGCCTCGACGACCGTCTCCAGGGCCACCGCCCGCTGCCGGTCGGTGAGGAAGGCCACCTCGCTGCTGGAGCCGAGGGCGAACAGCCCGTGCACTCCCCCGCCGACGAGGTGCTCGACGAGCCGGGCGAGCGATGCGGTGTCGACCTCGCCCGACGCATCCAGAGGAGTGCAGACGGGCGGCACGACGCCGCTCAGGGGCTGGGACGAGGACATGGTGTCTCCTGGGCTGTGCGAGTGGTGGTACGGGGTGGAACGGGCCGCCCGCGCACCGCGTCGAAGGGCGGGTGTGCGGGCGGCCCCGGCCGGTCTACGGCGCGGTGACGGTGAGCGTCGCGTCGCCGTAGGAGTGCTGGGAGCCGCGGATCTGGTAGGTCGCGGTGGCCGCCACGCCGCCCGCGGTGGCGTTCGCGGGGACGGTGACGGGGATCTTGACGTTGGCGCCCTGGCCCGGGTCGAGCGCGGGCACGGTGACGGCGGGGGCGCTCCAGCCCTGCGGCAGCTTCAGGGAGACCGTGCCGGCGGGGAGCCGCACGTCGTTCTGGCTGACGACGCGGACCGTGACGTCGGTGGTCCTCCCGGCGGGCAGGGACGCGGGCGGGGTCACGGTGACGGGTGCGCAGACGCCGCCGAGCCACGTGAGGTCGAAGGACGAGTAGGTGATGTGCCGGTAGTCGTCGCGCTCCCACAGCAGGCCCGTCCGGGGGTTGGCGCCGGTGCCGTCGCTGAGCGGGGTGAGCGTGGAGTAGGCGGCCGAGCCGGCCTCGACGGTCCTGCGCACCGGCCAGTTCCGCCCGTTGTCGCAGGAGAGGCGGACGGTGAGGTTACTGCGGCTGCCGGTGGTGGCGGTGTTGCTGAACAGCAGCCAGGAGGACCGCGGGTGGGAGGCGGGCACGTCCGGTGCGAAGCGGGCGACGGAGCCGTTGTTCGCGGGGTCGGGCAGTTCCCTGTCCTGCTGGAAGGGGGTGTAGGTGACGCCGCCGTCGGTGGAGTACGCGACCGTGCGGTACGGCTTGGAGCGGTTGTTGAGCATGACGCGGCCGTCGGACAGCTCGACGGTCTTGTTCTCGTCGCCGCCGGGCCCGACCGGGGTGCCCGTCTTCCAGGTGGCGCCGTGATCGTCGCTGTAGGCGCTGACCGCGTAGTTGGCGCCGTTGTGGCGGATGGCGTACTGCTGGATCAGGCGGCCCTTGTAGGTGCCGTGCCGCAGCTGGATCCCCTCGCCGGAGGCCGCGAACATGCCGGCCCAGGCGGGGTTCTTGATGTCGGCGGTGATCCGCTCGTGCTTCCAGGTCAGGCCGTCGTCGTCGGAGTAGCTGTAGTCGGCCTGGAGGACGTTCGGGTCGCTCTCGTCGTTGCCGGTCGCCGAACCGAAGAAGCCCTGGTTCACGGAGGCGGCGTAGAAGACGAAGATCCGTCCTGTCTCCCGGTCGACCAGGAGGCTGGGGTCGCCGTAGCCCTTGGGGGCGGCCTCCTTGCGCACCACCCGCTGCGCCTGCCAGGTGGTGCCGCCGTCGGTGCTGCGGCGCACGACGACGCCGATGTTGCCCGGCAGGTCGCCCAGGGTGGGCCGGGCGTCGTAGGCGGCGATCAGCGTGCCCTTGGTGGTGCGGGTCAGGGCGGGGATGCGGTAGTGGGGGGAGCCGGTGCCGGCGGTGGCGATGTCCTGCGAGGTGAGGGTGCCGGCGGTGGCGGCGGGCGAGGCCTCGGGGACGCCGTGGGCGACGGGGACGGTGGCCCCGAGGACGGCCAGGGAGGCGGTGCCGATGGCCAGGGAGACTCTTCGCTGCATGAACAGGCCTCTTCTCAGGTGAGGGATCAGGCGAGTCGGGGGGCGTGCAGGGCGGAGAGACCGGTGGGGCCGCCGGGCGGGGCGAGCAGTTCCCGCAGCCGGACGAGTTGTGCGCGCCGGTGGTGGCCGCCGCCGCCCTCGTGGCCGTTGAACTCGTAGACGCACAGGTCCTTGGGGCCGCCGTAGCGGTGGTAGGCGGCGAAGCACGTCGAGGGCGGGCAGACCTCGTCCATCATGGCGATGGAGAAGAGGGCCGGGGCGGTGGCGCGGGCGGCCAGCAGGGCCGCGTCGACGTAGGACAGGGTGGTGAACACGGTCTCGGTGCGGTCGCGGTGCAGGCGCAGGTACTCGGCGACCTCGGTGTAGGGCGGCAGGCCGGTGATGCTCGCCGCGCGCCGGATGTCGCACAGGAACGGGACGTCGGGCAGCACGCCCGCCAGGCCCGGCACCAGCCCGGCCACCGCGAGGGCGATGCCGCCGCCCTGGCTGACGCCGGTGACGGCGACCCGGTCCGGATCGACGGCCGGGTGCGCGCGGACGGCGTCGACACAGCGCACGGCGTCCGTGAACACCCGCCGGTAGTAGTGGTCGTGGGGGCTCTCCACACCTCGGGTCAGGAAGCCGGGGACGGTGCGGTTGAGGGCGGCGGTGTCGGGGGTGTCCCCTCCCGCGGTGGACCAGCCCTGGCCGCGCGTGTCCATGATGAAGTGCGCGTAACCGGCGTTGGCCCACAGGACCTGTTCGTGCGGCAGGCCGCGCCCGCGTCCGTAGCCGAGGTACTCCACCACGCAGCCCAGCGGGCCGCTCGCCCCGGCGGGCAGGTGGAGCCAGCCGCGCACGGGCTCGCCGGCGAATCCGGGCACGGTCGCGTCGTAGGTCGTCACCTGGGTCAGGCCCGTCTCCACGGGCGTGAAGAGGGGTGGCGTCGCGTGCGCCCGTGCCTCGCTCAGGGTCTGGTCCCAGAAGGCGTCGAGGTCGGCGGGCTCGTCGAGGTCGGGCCGCAGTGCGAGGCACTGGGCGAGCGTGAGGTCCGTCAGTGGCATGAAGGGGCCCCGGTGTCTGAGGCGTGCGCGCGGCGCAGCGCGGAAGTGCGGACGTACGGAAGTGCGGAACGTACGGAAGTGCGGACGTACCGGAGTACGGAAGTACGGAAGTACGGGAGGGAAACGGCCGAGCCGACTCCCGAGAGGCGAAAGCAGACGTCTGATGTCTGTTGTCCTGGGACACTAGAGATCCGGACGACGACCGTCAAGTACCCACCCGCTTCGCCCCGGGGGTGTCGGCCTCCGGTGTCGCGGGCGCCGCGACCGTGCGCCCGCGACACCGCCGGGAGCCGGTCAGCGGCGGGCGCGGGCCTCCGCGATCCGCTGCCGAACCGGCGCGTAGTGGTCGGTCAGCGCCGCCGCGAACTCCACGGGATCCCGGTCCCGCACGGCGTCCACGATGCGCTGGTGGTTGGCGATGGTGGCCGCCTCGTGCTCGTGCGTGAAGACGTCGAGGTGCGGTGCGACGATGACGTAGACGTCCCAGAACGCCGTGGACAGCTGGCCGATGAGGTCGTTGCCGAGCGGCGCGAGGAGCAGGGTGTGGAAGGCGCGGTCCGCCTCCACGAAACCGTGCCCCTCGCCGGCGCCGGCCCTGCGCATCTCCTCGACGTGCGCGCCGAGGCGGGTGATCTGCTCCTCGTCGAGGGACGACACGAGCCGCTCGGCCATGCCGCGTTCGAACAGTTCGCGCACCTCGATGAGGTCGCTCATCACCTGGAAGTCGTCGTCGGGACTGAGCAGGCCGCGGAAGGTCAGGCTCTCCACCAGGGCCGACAGGCTCAGCCGCCCGACATAGGTGCCGTGTCCGTGCCGCACCTCGACGATGTCGAGCGCGGTGAGGATCCTGATCGCCTCCCGCACACTGGAGCGGCTCGCACCGAGCGCCTCGCACAGGGCGGGCTCGGTCGGCAAGGGGTCCCCCGGGCGCAGTTCGTTGCGCAGGATGTAGGCCTTGATTCCGTCGACGACCTCCTGGCGCAACGGTTGTCGTGCCGCTTTGGGCTCCGGCACCGTATGCCGAATCGCCCTTTGCCCCACCGCCACCTCTTGACCCCTCTCATTTGCCCAGCTACGTTCCCACATTACCAAGCATCAGACATCAGACGTCTGATGCGCTGTCGGTGAGGCGCCGACCACACTCGCCTCCTCCACCGCTCGACCATCTCATCTCCCGCATGGAGGACTCCTTGTCCGCGCGCAGTGCAGCCGGCGTCGATCGCCGCACCTTCATGAGATACACCAGTGCCCTCGGTGTGGCGACCACGATCACCGCGGGCCTGTCGGCCTGCGGAGGGCCGGCATCCAGCGGGGACGGTGCCGGTGACTCGGGCAGCGGCAGCGACACCATCGAGGCCGGCATCTCCTACCCGCTCTCCACGGGCTTCGACCCGATGATCACCTCGGGCGCGACCCCGTACGCCGCGAACATGCACATCTTCGAGGGCCTGGTGGACCTCGATCCCGCCACGCTGGTGGCGCGTCCGGCCCTGGCCACCGAGATGCCGAAGAAGATCAACGCGACGACCTACCGGGCCACCCTGCGCCAGGGAGCGACGTTCCACGACGGCTCGGCGGTCACCGCGGACGACGTGGTGTTCAGTTTCGAGCGCGTGCTGGACGATGAGAACGCCTCGCTCATGGCGCAGTTCGTCCCGTTCATCGACAAGGTCACCGCGGTCGACGCCTCGACGGTCGAGTTCAAGCTGAAGTACGCCTTCGCGCTCTTCCCGTCCCGTATATCCGTGGTGCGGATCGTGCCGAAGAAGATCGCCGGCGCGGACGCCAAGGCCTTCGACGCGGGGCCCGTCGGCTCGGGCCCGTACCGCTTCGTGTCGGCGGTCCGCGAGGACAAGATCGTCATGGAGGCGTACGACAAGTACAACGGCCCGCACCCGGCCAAGGCCAAGAAGATGATCTGGCGGCTCATGTCCGACCCGTCGGCGCGGGTCAGCGCGCTCAAGTCCGGGCGGGTCCAGGCCATCGAGGACGTGCCCTACATCGACGTCGAGGGCTTCACCGGCAAGGACAAGGTCGAGTCCGTCCAGTCCTTCGGACTGCTGTTCCTCATGTTCAACTGCGCCGACGAGCGCTTCGCGGACAAGCGGGTGCGGCAGGCCCTGCACTACGGGCTCGACACCGAGAAGATCATCTCCACGGCGCTGCTGGGCAACGCCGAAGCCGCCACCGGATACGTGCCGGCCACGCACCCCGACCACCACAAGGCCTCCACCGTCTACCGGCACGACCCGGACCAGGCCAAGAAGCTGCTCGCCGACGCGGGCGTGGGCAAGCTCTCCTTCACGCTGCTGCTCACCGACAACGGCTGGATCAAGGACATCGCGCCCCTGATCAAGGAGAGCTGGGCGGCGATCGGGGTCGACGCCAAGCTCGACATCGCCCAGTCCCCCGCCCAGTACGCCAAGATCGACAAGGGGCGCTTCGACGCCCTGGCCGCGCCGGGCGACCCGTCCGTCTTCGGCAACGACGCCGACCTGCTGCTGCGCTGGTTCTACTACGGCTTCTGGCCGGAGAACCGCTACGGGTGGAAGGGCTCCGCCGCCTACAAGCAGACCAGGTCACTGCTCGACAAGGCCGCGGCGGAGGCCGACGCGGCGAAGCGCAAGGCGCTGTGGGGCCAGGTCACCGACCTGGTCGCCGACGAGGCCGCCCTGTACCCGGTGCTGCACCGCAAGCTGCCCACCGCCTGGCGCGACGGGACACTGACGGGGTTCAAGCCGCTGCCCACCACCGGGCTGTCCTTCATCGACGTCGGCCGGGCCTAGGAGGTTCGTTCGGATCTCGCCGGGGTCGCGGGGCCCGGCACACGCACCCCACGGCCCGAAGGGCGTGGGCGGTGCCCCCAGCGGCGCTGCCGCCGGCTGCCAGGGCTCCGCCCTGCCGCCCTCCTCCGCCCCGCGGCCGTCCGCACCGGACCCCGCCCGGCCCCGACGGCAGGGTGCCGTCCCCCGGAGCCGGCCCGATCCGAACGACACCCCTGCCCCGCACGCCCAGGCCGTCGGGACGCCACCGCGCCCCCACGAACCGCGGCGGCCCCCGCTCCAACCTCTAGGAACCTCACGATGGTTGCATTTCTCCGGCTCGCGCTGCGCCGCGTCGCGATGATGCCGGTGATGGTCCTCGGCATCGCGCTGCTGGTCTTCGTCGTCCTGCAGTTCTCGCCGACCGATCCCGCGTACAACGCGCTCGGCGACTCGGCGAGTCCCGAGGCACGGGCCGCGTTCGCCGAGGCCAACGGGCTCGACGACCCCCTGCCGGTGCGCTACTTCGCCTTCCTGGGCGATCTGCTGCGAGGGGACCTGGGTGTCACGATGTCGCCCAGCCAGCCCGTCACCGACCGGATCGCCACCGCCTTCCCGCTCACGCTGCAGCTGACCCTGCTCGGGCTGGCGCTGGCCATCGTGCTGGCGCTGGTCTTCGGCGTGCTCAGCGCCGTCTACCGGGACCGCTGGCCGGACCAGGTCTTCCGGATGCTGTCGATGGCCGGGATCGCCCTGCCCTCGTTCTGGGTCGGTGTGCTGCTCATCCAGCAGTTCGCGCTGAACATGCCGCTCTTCCCGACCGGTGGCTACGTCAACCCGGCCGACTCCCTCTCCGGCTGGCTCGAGAGCCTGACCCTGCCCGCGCTGTCCCTCGCGCTGCCCGTCGCCTCCTCACTGGCCCGCCTGATCCGCACCTCGATGGTCACCGAACTCGACCGCGACTACGTGCGCACCGCCCGGGGCAGCGGCCTGCCGCCCTTCCTCATCATCCGGTCGGTGCTGCGCAACGCCCTGGTCACCCCGCTGACCGTGCTCGGCGTCAAGGTCGGCTACATGCTCAGCGGCGCCGTCGTCATCGAGGCGATCTTCGACCTGCCCGGCATGGGCAAGCTGATCCTCGAAGGCGTCAACGGCGGCGACGTCGGGCTCGTCCAGGGCACCGTGCTCACCATCGCGGTCGCCTTCCTCGTGGTCAACGTCGTCGTCGACCTGCTCTACCTGCTCGTCAACCCGCGCATCAGGACGGTGTGATGTTCGCCCCAAGCTCCCTCGCCGCGCGGCTGTCGCAGCCCGGCGCCCGCCTGCGCCGCCTGCCCGTGCCCTCCCGGATCGCCCTGGGAATCCTGCTCGTGGTCGTGCTGGGCGCGGTGTTCGCCCCGCTGCTCACCCAGGACCCCCTGGCCACCGGCATACCCGCCCAGGCGCCGGGCGCCGACCACTGGTTCGGCACCGACCGGGCCGGCCGCGACGTGTTCGCCCGGGTCGTGCACGGCGCCCGCTACTCCCTGATCATCGGTCTCGGCGCGACCCTCCTCGCCCTGGTCCTCGGCTCGGCCCTGGGCGCGCTTGCCGCCACCTCGCGCAGGCTCGCCGACGAGTCGGTGATGCGCACGCTCGACATCGTGATGTCGTTCCCGCCGATCGCGCTGGCCGCCGTACTCGTCGCCGTCTTCGGGCCCAGCGTCCCGGTCATCATCTTCACCATCGCCTTCGTCTACTCGCCCTCGCTCGCCCGGGTCGTACGGGCCAACGTGCTGGAGCAGTACGGCGAGGACTACGTCGCCGCGGAGCGGGTCATCGGCGCCCGCCGCGGTCACATCGTGGCCCGGCACGTCGCCGTCAACTGCGCGGCGCCGGTCCTGGTGTTCGCGACCGTCATGGTGGCCGACTCCATCATCTTCGAGGCGAGCCTGTCCTTCATCGGCGCCGGTGTGCAGGACCCCGACCCCAGCTGGGGCAGCGTCCTGGCCTACGGCCGGCAGATCCTGCTCTCGGGCGGCTGGTGGGCGACGCTCTTCCCCGGACTGTGCGTGCTGATCACGGTGCTCGCGCTGAACGTCCTGTCCGAGGGCATGACGGACGCCGCAGCCGCTCCGGACAGGTCCCGCACGGGTGGCACCGACTCCGGCTCCGACTCCGACGAGAAGGCCGCCGCCGTGCCCGGTGCGGAGGCCGCCGCCGTGGACGCCGCGCTCACCGAGCTCGCCGCACGGCTCGCGGCCACGGAGCCCGCCGTGCCGCCGCTGCGCGAGGACGCGCCCGAACTGCTCGTCGTGCGCGACCTGTCCATCCGGTTCCCCGACCGCTACGGCGACACCCGCGTCGTCGACGGCATCTCCTTCACCGTCCGCGAGGGCGAGACCCTCGGACTGGTCGGCGAGTCGGGCTGCGGCAAGTCGATCACCAGCCTCGCGATCATGGGCCTGCTGGCCCGCAACGCCGAGGCCGAGGGCGAGATCCTCTACCGGGGCCGCGACCTCCTGAAGATGTCGCCGAAGGAGCGCCGGGCGCTGATGGGCCCGGAGATCGCCATGGTCTACCAGGACGCCATGTCGTCCCTCAACCCGTCCGTGCTGATCGGCACCCAGCTGACGTGGCTCACCTCCCGCGGCGGCACCCGTACCCCCGCCGAACTGCTCGAACTGGTCGGCCTGTCCCCCGAGCGCACCCTGCGCAGCTACCCGCACGAGCTCTCCGGCGGCCAGCGCCAGCGGGTGCTGATCGCCATGGCGCTCTCCCGCAGCCCACGGCTGCTCATCGCCGACGAGCCGACGACCGCGCTCGACGTCACCGTGCAGGCCCAGGTCGTCGAGCTGCTGGTGAGGCTGCGCGACGAACTCGGCTTCGCGATGGTCCTGGTCTCCCACGACCTGGCCCTGGTCGGCGACCTCGCCCACCGGGTCGCGGTGATGTACGCCGGACAGGTCGCCGAGGCCGGCGACACCCGCTCGCTGCTGACCGACCCGGCGCACCACTACAGCCGCGGTCTGCTCGGCTCGGTCGTCTCGCTGGAGTCGGGGGCGGAGCGGCTGCACCAGATCCGCGGCGTCGTACCGGCGCCCAGGGCGTTCGGCCCCGGCTGCCGGTTCGCGTCCCGCTGCGCCGCCGCCACCGAGCTGTGCGCCACCACCCCGCCGCCCCCCGCCGACCGCGGCGCCGCGCGGGACCACCTCATCGCCTGCCACCACCCGGCACCCGGGAAGCGGTCGGCCGACTCGCTGGAGAGCGCCCGATGACCGCGCGGAAGGACACCGCCATGGACCCTCTCGTCCGACTCGACCACATCCACGTACGTCACAAGGCCCGCAGCGGGGGCATCCTGCGCCGGGACGCCGTGCACGCCCTCACCGACGCCTCTCTGGAGGTCCGGCGCGGCGAGATCCTCGGCCTGGTCGGCGAGTCCGGCTGCGGCAAGTCCACGCTGGCCCGCGTGGTCACCGGACTGCAGCGCCCCACCGAGGGACAGGTGTACTTCCGGGGCCAGGACCTGTGGAAGATGAGCGCCACCGAGCGCCGCACCGGGTTCGGTGCCTCCGTCGGCGTGGTCTTCCAGGACGCCTCCACCGCGCTGAACCCGCGGCTGTCCGTCCGGCAGATCCTGCGCGACCCGCTGGACGTGCACCGTCGCGGCACCCGCGCCGAGCGGGAGCGGCGCGTCGAGGAACTCCTCGACCTGGTCGGTCTGCCCGGCCACACCCTGGAGGCGCTGCCCGGCCGGCTCTCCGGCGGCCAACGCCAGCGCGTGGCCATCGCCCGCGCCCTCGCCCTGGAGCCGGAGCTGATCGTCGCCGACGAGCCCACCAGCGCGCTGGACGTGTCGGTGCGCGCCCAGATCCTCAACCTCCTGGTGGATCTGCGGGCCCGCCTCGGTCTGGGCATGGTGTTCATCTCCCACGACGTGCAGACGGTGCGCTATCTGGCGGACCGTATAGCGGTGCTGTACCTGGGCCGGGTCGTGGAGGAGGGCGGTGCCGCCCAGGTCTCCGGCGCCTCGCGCCACCCGTACACCGAGGCGCTGCTCTCCGCCACGCCGAGCCTGCTGGAGCGCCCCGAGCGGATCGTCCTGCACGGCCCGGTGCCGTCGGCCACCCATCCACCCTCCGGTTGCCCGTTCCGCACCCGCTGCTGGAAGGCGGACGACGCGTGCGCCACCGCCTTCCCCGCGGCCACGGACGGTCCCGGCGGACATCGCTGGCACTGTGTCCGTCCCCAGCGGAGCACGGCCGAGGAGGAAGCGCTGAGCGGAGGCTGATCCGACCGGCATCGGCCGGCCGGGCCGGGGCATGTGTGTGGTGGCGTTCTCCGCTCGGACGCCGTGTCGCACGACGGTCGGCCGAAACGAGAATGGGGCCATGGACGGACTGGTTCGGCCCTCGCCCCGGCGCTCGCCCTGGGTCGCGGTACTGCTCTGGTGCGTCGCGGTGCTCAGCCTGACCGTCCTGGCCGCGGCCGCCGTCGTGCGCAGCACCGTGCTCGATCCGGACTTCTACGGCCAGGCGCTGGAGGACGAGCAGGCCTACCAGCGGTTCTACGACGAGGTGCTGGTCGACCCGGCCAGTACGCCCCTGGCTCAGGAACTGCTGGACCGGCTGCCCGTTCCGCAGTCCACCATCACCTCGAACCTCAAGGTGGTGATCCCGCCGGAGACGCTGCGGGCCATGGGCGACCGGCAGATCGCCGAGGTGATCCACTACCTGGAGGGGAACCGCGACCGGCTGCGGATCACGGTCGACCTCGAGCCCGTCGTCGCGAACGTCGAACGGCTCAGCCGGGCCTACTTCGGTGATGCCGTCGCCGCCCTGCAGCAGCAGTCGGAACCCGACTTCCAGGCCTTCGTGCAGCGTCTGTCCGAACTCACGGCGCAGGTGGTGGCCGGTGAGGCGCCGCTGGAGGGCCTGCCGTCGCTGCCGCTCTCCCGCAGCCAGGCGGTCGCGGCCACGGACGCGCTGATGCGTCTGGTGCCGGAGGCCGCGCGCGCCGGCACCAGACCCGGCGTGCAGGCGGCGATGGACCGGGGAGACGTGGCCTCGGCACTGGCCGCGGTCGCGCCGGTCGCCCTGACGGACCAGGTCCGGGCAGCCGCCGCGGAGTTGTTGCGGGAGGCGAACGCGGGCACGTGGGTCATCACCGTCGATGTCGATCCCGCGCACGAGGCGCTCGCTCCGGTGGACCGCGCGCGTGCCGTCACCCGCCTCTTCCAGGAGGTGGTGGAACCGGCGGCGGCCGTGCTCTGTGCCGCCGCGCTCACGCTGCTGTGGTTCGCCACCCCCTCCCCCGCCAAGCGCCGGCTGATGCCGCTCGGCTGGGTGCCGGCCGCCGCCGCCTCACTGCTGGCACTGACGGTCTTCCTGCTGCGTCTCACCCGGGGCGACACGCTGTTCGGCACGCCGTCCTCGTGGCCCCCGGCGGCGTCGGATCTCATCGGCGACATCCAGGCGACCGCTCTCGACGGGCTCCTGACCACCGCCACCGTGGTCGCGGTGATCCTGCTGGCGGCGGGCGCCCTGCTGATCACCGTCGGGTGGGTCTGGCAGACCGGGCCCGGAGTGCCGGTCCTCACCGATCCGCGGCACGGCCCGGCTCTGACCTTCGCCGTCACGGCGTGCGCGCTCGTCGGCACGATGCTGGCGCCGGTGGCGATCACCGGCTCCTCACCGCGCATCTGCCAGGGCAGCGCCGAGCTGTGCGACGCCCGCTACGACGAGATCGCCCAGCTGGCGTCGCACAATGCCATGGCCACGACGGCGGACCGGTTCATCGGCCCCCTCCAGGACCCCGACATCGTCGGCCAGCTGGGCGCCGGGGTGCGGGTATTGCTCCTCGACACGCACCGGTGGGAGCGGCCCGAGGAGGTCGCGGACCGACTGAGTACGTCGGACTTCTCCCCCTCGCTGCGCCGGCGGCTCACCGGGATCCTGGAGCGGGTGAACCCTCCCCACCCGGGCCTGTGGCTGTGCCACTCGGTGTGCGGTGCCGGGGCCCTCGAACTGGTGCCCGCGCTGCGGCAGATCGGTGCGTGGCTGCGCGCGAACCCCACGGAGGTCGTCACGCTCGTCCTGCAGGACGGCGTCGACTCCGCGGCGAGCCAGAGCGCCTTCCTGCGGGCCGGACTCTCCGACCTGCTGTACGAGCCGGACGCCGATCCGGACCGCCCGTGGCCGAAGCTGGGGGACATGATCGACAGCGGCCGGCGCCTGGTCGTCTTCGCGGAGAAGGCCGACGGGCCCGCGCCGTGGTACCGGAACTTCTACCGGTACGGCATGGAGACGCCCTTCGCGTTCCGCAGCCCGGACGAGATGTCCTGCCTGCCGAACCGGGGCGGCGCGGACAAGCGGCTGTTCCTGCTCAACCACTTCGTCACGGCGGGCGGCGGGCGCCGGCTGGACGCCGGGATCGTCAACTCCCGGCAGCGCGTGCTGGAGCGGGCGCACACCTGTGAGCGGCAGCGCGGCAGGCCGGTCAACTTCATCGCGGTGGACTACGCGACGATCGGCGACGCGCTAGGCGCGGTCGACGAGCTCAACGCCGAACGCCGGCAGGACGATTCCCGCTTCCCGGCCGGACGATCACCCGACAGGCTCCCCGGCGCGCGGGGAACGCGCCTTCCGGACGCGGGGCAGGAGAGCTGACGGACCGTTCCCCGAGCCCCGCGTCAGGACCCGCCTCCGGGACCGCCGGACGGCTGCTGCCGGCGGTCCCGGGCCGGGCCGTGGGCCGGCCCCACCGGTCGACGAGAGACAGAAGGGCCGGCTCGGCGCCCGCAGGCGTCGGGCCGGCCCTCCGTCGCTGTGAGGGATCCTCTCGGGGACCGGTCAGTCCGTGCCGGACTCCATCGCGGCGCGGTCCAGCAGCTCGTCGTCGCCGGAGACCTCGCCGCGGGAGGCGATGGCCTGCGCGCCGCCCTCCGGCATGGCGCCGATCAGCCCGGTCGCGGCGGCCTGGGCGGCACCGATGGCGGGGTTGGCGGTGCCGATCAGACCGAGCCCGGCGTACTGCTCCAGCTTGGCGCGGGAGTCCGCGATGTCGAGGTTGCGCATGGTGAGCTGGCCGATCCGGTCCACCGGGCCGAACGCGGAGTCCTCGGTGCGCTCCATCGACAGCTTGTCCGGGTGGTAGCTGAACGCCGGGCCCGTGGTGTCGAGGATCGAGTAGTCCTCACCGCGCCGCAGCCGCAGCGTGACCTCGCCGGTGACCGCCGAGCCGACCCAGCGCTGCAGCGACTCCCGGATCATCAGCGACTGCGGGTCCAGCCAGCGGCCCTCGTACATCAGCCGGCCCAGGCGCCGCCCCTCGGTGTGGTACTGCGCGAGGGTGTCCTCGTTGTGGATCGCGTTGACGAGGCGCTCGTAGGCGGCGTGCAGCAGGGCCATCCCGGGCGCCTCGTAGATGCCGCGGCTCTTGGCCTCGATGATCCGGTTCTCGATCTGGTCCGACATGCCCATGCCGTGCCGGCCGCCGATGGCGTTGGCCTCCATCACCAGGTCGACCGGGGAGGCGAACTCCTTGCCGTTGACCGTCACCGGGCGGCCCTGGTCGAAGCCGATGGTGACGTCCTCGGCGGCGATCTCGACGGACGGGTCCCAGAACCGCACGCCCATGATGGGCTGCACGGTCTCCACGCCGGTGTCGAGGTGCTCCAGCGTCTTGGCCTCGTGGGTCGCGCCCCAGATGTTGGCGTCGGTGGAGTACGCCTTCTCCGTCGAGTCCCGGTAGGGGAGGTCGTGGGCGAGCAGCCACTCCGACATCTCCTTGCGGCCGCCGAGCTCGGTCACGAAGTCGGCGTCCAGCCACGGCTTGTAGATGCGCAGCTGCGGGTTGGCGAGCAGGCCGTACCGGTAGAACCGCTCGATGTCGTTGCCCTTGAAGGTGGAGCCGTCGCCCCAGATCTGGACGTCGTCCTCGAGCATCGCCCGGACGAGGAGCGTGCCCGTGACGGCACGGCCGAGCGGCGTGGTGTTGAAGTAGGCACGCCCGCCCGAGCGGATGTGGAACGCCCCGCAGGTGAGCGCGGCCAGGCCCTCCTCGACCAGCGCCGCACGGCAGTCGACCAGGCGCGCGATCTCGGCGCCGTAGGTCTTCGCACGGTCGGGCACCGAGGCGATGTCGGGTTCGTCGTACTGACCGATGTCGGCGGTGTACGTGCAGGGGACGGCGCCCTTGTCACGCATCCACGCGACCGCGACCGAGGTGTCGAGGCCGCCCGAGAAGGCGATACCGACGCGCTCGCCGGTGGGAAGGGAGGTGAGGACCTTGGACATAGGAAGAGTATGCATGATTACGCATGACCATGCAAAGCCGGTGGTGGTCCACTCCGTCACCGGGCCGGCATCGCGATGTACTGGTACTCCAGGAACTCCTCGATGCCCACCGTTCCGCCCTCGCGGCCGAGCCCGGACTGCTTGACCCCGCCGAAGGGCGCGGCGGGGTTGGAGACGAGGCCGGTGTTGAGGCCGACCATGCCGGTCTCCAGGCGTTCGCTGACACGGAGGGCGCGGTCGAGGCCCTCGGTGAAGACGTAGCCGACGAGCCCCCAGGGGGTGTCGTTGGCGCGGCGTACGACCTCGTCCTCGTCGTCGAAGGTGAGGACCGCCGCCACGGGGCCGAAGATCTCCGTGCTCATCAGGCGGCTGTCCGCGCAGACGTCGGTGAGCACCGTGGGCGGGTAGAAGCAGCCGGGGCCCTCGGGCGTACGGCCGCCGGTCAGGACGCGGGCGCCGCGCTCCACCGCGTCCGACACCAGGGCCTCGACCTTGGCCCGCCCGGCGGCGTCGATGAGCGGGCCGACGTCGACGCCGTCCCGGGTGCCGGGGCCCACGACGAGCGCCGCCATCCGCCGGGCGAGGCGCCGCGCGAACGCGTCGGCCACCGGCCGGTGGACGAAGAAGCGGTTCGCGGCCGTGCACGCCTCACCCATGTTGCGCATCTTCGCGATCACCGCGCCGTCCACGGCCGCGTCCAGGTCGGCGTCGTCGAAGACGATGAACGGCGCGTTGCCGCCCAGCTCCAGCGACGTGCGCACCACCGTGTCCGCGCACTGGGCCAGCAGCAGGCGCCCGACGGCCGTCGAGCCGGTGAAGGACAGCTTGCGGATGTGACCGCCACGCAGGAGCGGTTCGCACACCTCGCCCGCCCGGGAGGTGGTGACGACGTTCAGCACGCCGTCCGGCAACCCGGCCTCGTCCAGGATCGCGGCGAGGGCCAGGCTGGACAGCGGTGTCTGCGGGGCCGGCTTGAGGATCGCCGTACAGCCGGCCGCGATCGCCGGGCCGATCTTGCGGGCGCCCATGGCCAGCGGGAAGTTCCACGGGGTGATCAGCAGACAGGGACCCACCGGGCGCCGGGAGAGCAGCATGCGGTGGCGTCCGTCGGGAAGGATGCCGTGGCCGCCGTCGATGCGGACGGCCTCCTCGGAGAACCAGCGGAAGAACTCGGCGGCGTACGCGACCTCTCCCCTGGCCTCCGCCAGCGGCTTGCCCATCTCCGACGTCGCCAGGCGGGCGAGTTCGTCGCTGCGGTCGAGGACGATCTCGTACGCGCGGCGCAGGATCTCGCTGCGCGCCCGCGGTGCCGTACGGGCCCACTCCTCCTGCGCGCGGACCGCCGCCTTCTCGGCGAGCCGGGCGTCCCCGGGGCCCGCGTCGGCGACGTGGCAGAGGGTCTCGCCGGTCGCCGGGTCGTCCACGGGCATGGTGGCACCGTCCGCCGCGTCCGCCCAGGCACCGCCGATGAAGAGCCGGGTCGGAGCGCCGGTCATGGAGGGCGGAGTGCCGGTCACGGGGTCCCTCCCGGCGGTGCTCACCGGTTCGCCGCTTCCGAGGTGCCGGCCTCCACGGCGGCCGCCCAGGCGCGCAGCCCCTCGTCGATCCCCGGCTCGTCGATCACCAGCGCCGGGATCATCCGGACGACCTGGTTCCAGGCTCCGCAGAGCAGCAACAGCAAGCCCTCGTCGACGGCGGCCCGCTGGACCCGCGCCGCGGTCCCGGGGTCGGGCTCGCCGTCCTGGGTGACGAACTCGGAGGCCAGCATCAGCCCCATGCCGCGTACGTCCCCGACGGCCGGCGTCCGGGCCGCCACCGTCTCCAGTCCGTGGCGCAGCCGCGCCCCCATGGCCTCGGCGTTCTCCACCAGCTTCTCGTCGCGTACGACGTCGAGCGTGGCGCAGGCAGCCGCGCACGCCACCGCGTTGGCGCCGTACGTACCGCCCTGCGAGCCCGGCCACGCCCTGCGCATCAGGTCCTGGGAGGCGGCGATCCCGGACAGTGGGAACCCGCTGGCCAGTCCCTTGGCGGTGACGAGGACGTCGGGGGTGATGCCGAAGTGCTCGTGGCCCCAGAACCGGCCGGTGCGGCCGACACCGGTCTGCACCTCGTCGACGATCAGCAGGAAGCCGTGCCGGTCCGCGCGTTCCCGCAGCCCTTCCATGAAGGCGCGGGTCGCGGGTACGTACCCGCCCTCGCCGAGTACCGGCTCGACGATGACGGCGGCGGTGTCGGCGGGAGAGGAGACCGTCTGGAGGGTGTGGTCGAGTTCCCGCAGGGCGAAGCGGGTGGCGGTCTCCTCGTCCCAGCCGTAGCGGAAGGCCGTCGGGAACGGGGTGACGACCACACCGCTCATGAGCGGCGAGAAGCCGGACCGGAAGCGGGTGCCGGAGGTGGTCATGGAGGCGGCGGCCACGGTCCGGCCGTGGAAACCGCCGTGGCAGACGAGGACATTGGGCCGTCCGGTGGCCTGGCGGGCCAGGCGCAGCGCCGCCTCCACCGCCTCACTGCCGGAGTTGGTGAAGAACAGACTGTCCAGACCGGCCGGCAGCACCTCGCCGAGCCTGTCGACCAGGCGCCGCAGAGGCTCGTGCAGCACGGTCGTGTACTGCCCGTGGATCAGTGTGCCCACCTGCTCCTGTGCGGCGGCCACCACCCGGGGGTGGCAGTGTCCGGTGCTGGTGACGCCGATTCCGGCGGTGAAGTCCAGATAGCGGCGGCCGTCCTCGCCATGGATGTGGACGCCCTCGCCCCGGACCGCCACCACGGGCGTGGCCTGGCGAAGGTGCGGCGACAGTGCGGTCATGCTCGCCTCCCGGCGTGATCGTCGGTCTGCTGCGGTGCGGTCTTCCGAGCCTTCCCTCGGTCCGGGACCCGGCACCGCCTGATCTGTCCGGCCGGGCCGCGGTATCCGGACGTTGTGCCAACCGCTCCGCTCCCGCCGCGCCGCCCGTCCGCGCCGGATGCGCCGCCCGAGCGCTCTTGCGCAGGTCAGCGACGCTTGTCAGAGTGACAGGGGCGCGCAGGGAGGCACCGTGAGCGAGAAGCGGCACCCGGCTCCGGAGCACGGCCGCGACGGCCCCGGCACCTCCGCCGGTCGCGGCGGCCGGGACGCCTCGTCGGCCGGGTGGTGCCCGGGCCCGGCAGGCTCGCCCACCGTCGCCGACGTACTGGCGCTGCCGGTCCTGGCCGCGGGAGACCCGCAGGTGGTCACCGGCCGGGACCACATCGACCGGCCGGTCCGCTGGGTCCACATCACCGAACTGACGGACCCCGCCTCCTTCCTGAAGGGCGGCGAACTCGTCCTCACCACCGGTATGCCGCTGCCCGACGATCCCACCGGTGTGCGCCGCTACGTCGACGAGCTCGCCACCGTCGGCGCCGCGGCCCTGGTCATCGAACTCGTACGCCGATACCACCGGCCTCCCGACCCCCTGGTCGACGCCTGCCGGGCCCGCGGCCTGCCCCTGGTCACGCTGGCCGAGGACGTCAACTTCCTGGAGGTCACCCAGGTCGTCCACACACTGATCCTCGGCAACCAGGCGGAAGCGGTCCGCAGGACGCAGCGCGTCCACGAGGCGTTCACCACCCTCACCCTGCGCGGCGCCGGCCCCGAGGACGTCCTGCGCGCCGCGGCGGAGATGAGCGGCCGCACGGTGGTGCTGGAGAGCCTGGTCCACCGGGCGCTGGTCTGCGAACCCTCCGGCAGCACGGCACACGCCGCGCTCACCGGCTGGGAGCGGCGCTCCCGGGCCACCCCGCCCGCCGACCGCACAGGTGTCCGCGGCCCCGAGGGCTGGCTCGTGGCCCCGGTGGAGTACCGGGGCGAGGGCTGGGGGCGGCTGGTCATGCTCCCCGGCACGCCCGCGGCCTTCGGCCCCGAGGACGTCACCGTGCTGGAGAGGACCGCGATGGCCCTCACCATCGCCCGCCTCACCCACCCCGCGTCCTGGGAACGCACCGCGCACCGCAACGCGCTACGGGACCTCGTCGAGCAGCGCCACCGCTCCCCCGCCGACGCGCGCGCCCGAGTGGCGGCACTGGGGCTGCCGACGGAGCACACCCGCTTCGTCGCCGTACTCGCGGACGTCCCGGCGGAAGAGGACACCGCGAGGACCGAGACCCGCCTCGCCGAGGAGCTGAGGACGACGGGGGTCCCGGCACTCGTCGGTCTCCTCGCCCCCACCCGCCTCGGCGTCCTGCTGGCGCTGCACCCGTCCCGGCCCTGGCGGCAGAGCGTCGAGCGGCTGAGCCGCACCGCACGGGACCCGGCCCCGGACACCACCGTGAGCGTCGGCTCGCCGGCCTCGGACCTCGCCGACGTCGCCCGCTCGTTCCGTGAGGCGGCCCGGGTGGCCGAGGCCACCGAGCCCGGTCAGCCCCTCCCGGCGGACCGCTCCTTCCACGAACGGTCCGACATCGGCCTGCGCCGCCTGCTCTTCGCGCTCCGCGACGACACCCGGATCCAGGAGTACGCGGAACGGCAGCTGGGCCGGCTCCTCGACCACGACGCCCGCCACGGCACCGATCTCCTGGCGACCCTGCGCGGCTACCTGGACGCCGCCGGCAACAAGACCGCCGCCGCCCGGGCCGGCGGTCTGTCCCGGGAGACCGTCTACCAACGGCTGCGGACGATCGAACGGCTGCTCGGCCGCGACCTCGACTCCGGCGAGCAGCGCACCGAACTCCACGTGGCGTTGCAGGCACTCGACGCCCTGCGGGGCCGCTGACCCGCTCACCGCGCCCCGCGTCCGGTCACCCAGCCGAAGAGGACCACCGAGCACACCGCCGCGAACGCGCACCAGGTCGAGACGAACTCCAGCCGCCACAGGGCCCAGCAGACCAGCGCGCCCGCGCCGGCCAGGTACCCCAGCACGCGCAGGCCGCGGTCGCCGGACAGCAGCAGGGAGCCGACCGTGGCCACCAGATAGCCCGCGACCAGCAGCCCGGCGTGGGGCAGGTCCACCACGTAGCCGACGGTGCGTCCGCGGATCTCCGCCCGCACGGGGCGCGTGGCGAGTACGTACGAGAGCACCGTCGCCGTCGCGGCCCCGGCGGCGAGCGGCACGGTCAGGCGGCGCCGCGCGGACCGCGGCGCGGCGCACAGCACGCCCGCCGGCACCCAGAGGGCGAGCAGCGGGAGGGCCATGACCGTCCAGGCCAGGGTGGCCGGGCCGGTCCCGCCGTCCGAGGCCCAGACGGCCGCCTCGACCATCTGATGGGCTCCGAGCAGCAAGGGCAGCGCGGCCAGCGGGAGGTCGCGGCCCCGCCGTGCCCGGACCACACAGCCCACGCCGACGGCGGCGACCCCGATGCCCGCGACGAGGTCGGCCTCCGCGCTCCAGCACATCCTTGCGTCCTCGGGTCGGCCGACGGGCCCTCCATCGTCACCGATCCGACGGGGCACGGCCGCGTCGACACGGCCGCACCGCGCGGGGAGTCTTCCCGCCGGCCCGCCGGCCCTCTGAACACTGGCCCACACTGGCCCTCGAACGAGCGGTGCCACCCGGAGGTCGCCGGGTGGCACCGCTCGTGGTCCGGCCGGCGGATCAGGCGTCGGCAGCGGCTTCCAGGCCGAAGACGGCGTGCAGTCGCCGCGTGTGGTCGACACGGCGTTCCGGGCCGGTGAGGGTCACCGTCGCCGTCAGGAGCGGGGCGGTGCTGGACGCGGCGAGCCGCAGTTCCAGGTCGCCCGGCTCGACCACGCGGTGGCCGTCGCGTCCGGTGAAGGAGGCGAGGTCGGCCGGGATCTCGACCCGTACCCTGCGGGCCTCGCCGGGGGCCAGCGGCACCCGCGTGTAGCCGATGAGGCGCTGCACCGGCTGGACGACGGAGGCGACCGGGTCGTGCAGGTACAGCTGGACGACCTCGGTGCCGTGCCGTTCGCCGGTGTTGCGGACCGTGAGTCCGAGCGAGAACGCGCCGTCGGTGGGGGCCTCCTTCTCGTGCACCACGAGGTCGCTCCAGTCGAACGTGGTGTACGTCAGGCCGTGCCCGAAGCCGAAGGCGGGCGTCGGGTCGATGTTCGACACCTCGCTGGCGTGGGCGAGCCGCGCCCCGAGATAGGTGGTCGGCTGGGTACCGGCTCCGCGCGGCACGCTGACGGGCAGCCTGCCGGTGGGGCTGATGCGCCCGCCGAGCACACCGGCGAGGGCGGCGGTGCCCTCTTCGCCGGGGAAGAAGGACTGCACGATCGCGGCGGACTCCGCCACGGCCCGGCCCAGCGCGTACGGCCGGCCCGCGAGCAGCACCGTCACGACCGGCTTGCGGGTGTCCAGCAGCGCGTCGAGGAGCTGCTGCTGGGCACCGGGCAGGGCCAGTGACTCGACGTCGCAGCCCTCCCCGCTGGTGCCGCGGCCGAACAGCCCCGCGCGGTCGCCCAGCACGGCGACGACGACGTCGGCGTCCAGGGCCGCGCGGACGGCCTCGGGGATGCCGAAGACGTCGCCGTCGTCGACGCCCGTGCCGTGCACGACCGTGAACTCGGTGTCGGGGAACTCGGCGGCCAGGGTGTCGCGCAGGGTGGGCAGCGCGATGCCGACCGGGGTGCCGGGGTGGTGGACGCCGATGTGCTGGGGGAAGGAGTAGCACCCCAGTACGGCGGTGGGCTCCTCGGCGTTGGGTCCGACCAGGGCGATGCGGCGCGGCCGGTCGAGCGGCAGGGTGCCGTCGTTGCTGAGCAGCACGACCGCCTCCTCGGCGACCGTGCGGGCCAGTTCGCGGTTGCCGGGACCGTCCAGGTCGATCCGGCCGCGCAGGGCGTCCGGATCCTCCAGGTCGGCGCCGTCGAGCGCGGAAGGCACCGGGTTCCAGTCCGCGTCGAGCAGCCCGAGCACGGCCTTCTGGGTGAGCACCCGGCGCAGGGCGCGGTCGATCAGGGTCTCCGGTACGCGGCCGTCGGCGACGGCCTCCGCCAGGGGCGCGCCGAACGTCTTCACGGTGGGCAGCTCGACGTCGACGCCCGCCCGCAGCGCGGCCCCGGCGGCGCCCGCCCAGTCGCCGGCGATGCCGTGCAGCGTCTTGAGGAAGGCGATGCCGAAGTAGTCGGCGACGACGGTGCCGTCGAAGCCCCACGTGTCCCGGAGCAGTCCGGTCAGCAGGTCCTCGTCGGCCGCGGCGGGCACCCCGTCGGTGTCGGTGTAGGCGTGCATCACCGAGCGGGCGCCGCCCTCGCGGACCGCCATCTCGAAGGGGGGCAGCAGGACGTCGGCGCGTTCCCGCGGGCCCACGGAGGAGGGGGCGAGGTTGCGTCCGGCGCGGGAGGCCGAGTATCCGACGAAGTGCTTGAGGGTGGCGACGACGCCGGCCTCCTCCAGGCCCCGCACATAGGCGGTGCCGATGGTGCCGACGAGGTACGGGTCCTCGCCGATGGTCTCCTCGACCCGGCCCCAGCGGGCGTCGCGCACCACGTCCAGGACGGGCGCGAGTCCCTGGTGGATCCCGACGGCCCGCATGTCGCGGCCGATGGCGGCGGCCATGCGCCGGACCAGGTCCGGGTCGAAGGTGGCGCCCCAGGACAGGGGGACGGGGTAGGCGGTCGCGCCCCAGGCGGCGAAACCGGCCAGGCATTCCTCGTGCGCGAGGGCGGGAATGCCGAAGCGGTTCTGGGAGGCGATTCGGGCCTGCGTGCGCATGAGCGAGAGCGCGCCGAGCGCCGGGTCGACGGGGGCGGTGCCGAAGGGGCGCGTGAGTTGGCCCAGTCCGGTGGGCAGGAGCGCGTCGAGGTCGACGGCCTCCTCCATGTCGTGCTGATGGGGGGCGACGTCTCCGCCCTCGTTGGACGCGCCGACCCACACGCCGTACAGCTGGGCGATCTTCTCCTCGGGGGTCATCGCTTCGATCAGCGCGGACACCCGGTCGGTGAGGGTCTGGGCGGGGTCGTTCCAGAGGGGGACTTCGGGGGTGGTCTCTACGGCCACGTCGGCGATCACTTTCCTCCGACGCCCATCAGACCCTGGACCAGGGCGCGACGGGCGAACAGGTAGACGAGCAGGATGGGCGTCATGGACAGCACCACGGCCCCCAGCAGACCGGGGATGTCGATGCCGTGCGCGGTCTGGAAGTTGTACAGCCCCAGGGTGACCACCTTGGTGGACTCGGACTGGGTCAGAACCAGCGGGAACAGGAAGCCGTTCCACGCCTGGAGCGCGGAGAACACCACGATCGTGGAGAGGCCGCCGCGGGAGAGCGGCACGACGAGCTGGAAGAACATGCGCCGGGGGCTCGCGCCGTCCATCGCCATGGCCTCGTACAGCTCCGGCGAGATGTCACGCATCGCGCCGCTGAGGATCAGCGCGGACATCGGCAGGCAGAACGCTGCCGTGGGCAGGATGACGCCGAGCAGGTTGTCGTACAGCCCGGCCTCGCTGATCAGGTAGAACATCGGCACGATCACGGCCTGGGCCGGGATGGCGAGGCCCAGCAGGAACAGCCGGAAGATCGCCGACGTGGTCCTGCCGCGGCTGCGGACGATCGCGTAGGCCAGCGGCGGGACCAGCAGCAGCACGATGCCGATCACGCTGGCGGTGACGACCAGCGTGTTGAAGAAGTACTGGCCGAAGCCCGAGTCGAAGGCGCCGGTGAAGTTGTCCAGCGTGAAGCTGTCCGGGATCGACACCGGGCCGTTCTCGGCGTAGTCCTGGCGGGTGCGCAGGGTCGCGGCGAGCATCACGTACAGCGGCAGGCCGACCAGGAAGAGCCAGACGAGCGAGCCGGCGCCGGCCAGGTAGTTCGGTCGGCGCCTCATGACACACCCTCCATGGAGCTGCGCATCTTGTCGTAGCCGGAGACCCGGACGACGATCAGCGAGATGATCGTGGCCGCCACGACCAGGGCCAGGGCGATCGCGGAGCCGGTGCCGTAGTCGAAGCTCTTGAACGCCTTGTCGTACATGTAGTAGGCGCTGATGGTGGTGTCGGTGCCGGGGCCGCCCTGGGTCAGGATGAGGACCGTCTCGAACGTGGTCAGGCCACCGACGATCATCAGGATCATCGAGGTGATCATGGAGGTGCGCAGCTGCGGCAGGGTGATGTGGAAGAACTGCCGGTAGCGGCCCGCCCCGTCGATCTCCGCCGCCTGGTACAGCACCGGCGGTATCGCGCGGGCGGCACCCTGGTAGATCAGCGTGTGGAACGGGGTGAACTGCCAGGTGCTGACGAAGGCGAGTACCCCGATGGCGGTGGACTGCTCACCGAACAGGTTGCCGTCCCCGAACAGCCAGGCGGCGTCGGCCGGGATGCCGAAGTTCGGGTCGAGCAGCGCCCGCCACAGCACGGAGACGGCCGTCGCGGACAGCAGCAGCGGGATGAAGTAGATGACCGACAGGACGGCGCGGTTGCGCTGGTGACCGGCGGCCCAGACGCCGAGCAGGATGCTCAGCGGGGTCTGGAGGACCACGCCGAGCGCGGTCAGCAGCAGGGTCAGCCAGATGCTCTCGAGCATGACCGGGTCGTCGACGAGGCGCGACCAGTTGTCCATGCCGACGAACTCGGGCGAGCTGAGGCCGTCCCAGCTCATGAAGGACAGCACCGCCACCATGATCAGCGGGACGATCGCGAAGAGGGCGAAGAACACTGCGGCGGGCAGCGCCCAGGCGAAGCCGGGGCGGCCCACCTCCGTTGCGGACGAGGCGGGCGGCCGCCGCCGAGACTCCTTGCGGGGTCCGGCGGCGGGCCGAGCGCTCGTGAGGTCTGTGGTCATGAGCCGTTCGTCACTCGGTCGGGAGGGCCTGCATGGCCTTGATGAAGCCGTCCGTGTCGAGCTGTCCGTTGAAGAACTGCTGGACGGCCTTGTGCATGTCCGAGCTCGCCTTCTGCGGGTACGCCTGGTCCCAGGAGAGCTGGAACGACGGGGCGTCGGCGACGAGGTCGTACTGGAAGCGCGAGTACTCGGGGGTGCCCGAGCCGTCGATGAACTTGTCGGTGTCGGTGGTGGTCGGCAGGTTGCCGATGTCCAGCTGCGCCTTGACGAAGTCGTCGGAGTACATGAGCTTCAGGAACTCGGCGACGGCCTCGGGGTGCTTGGTCTTCTTCATCACCGAGTAGTAGTTGTTGGTGTTGCCGGCGACGTTGCCCGGGTCGCCCTTGCCGCCCTCGACGGCCGGGAAGGCGGTGTAGCCGAGGTCCTTCTCGGCGAACTCCTTGTGGTCCGTCAGCTGCTGGGAGTAGTACCAGGAACCCATCAGCTCGAAGCCGGCCTTGCCCGAGGCCACCAGCTGGACCGAGCCGCCGTTGGTGTACTTGACGGAGTCGTAGTTCTTGCCGAAGGCGCCGGAGTCGACGAGCTCACTGATCATGTCCAGGGCCTTCTTGCTGTCCGGGCTCTCCCAGGCGCTCTTGTCGCCCCCGATGGCCTTCGCGAACAGCTCCGGGCCGGCTATGCGGTCGTAGAGGTACTGGAACCACATCTGCGTCGGCCAGACGTCGCCGCCGCCGAGCGCGATCGGCGTGACACCCGCGTCCTTGAGCTTGTCGACCGCGGCGAGCAGTTCGTCCCAGGTCTTCGGCGGCTCGACGCCGGCCTTGTCGAGGACCGCCTTGTTGTGGAACAGCAGGACCGGCTGGGTGCCGCGCATCGGGATGCCGTACGGCTTGCCGTCGACGACGGCGTTCTCGAAGACCGTCGGCAGGAACTTCTTCTCCAGGTCCGGGTTCTTCTTGATGAAGTCGTCGAGCGGCAGCAGCAGGTCCGCCTTGACGAACGGCTTGATGCTGCCGCCGCCCCAGTTGAAGAAGAGGTCGGGCGCCTCGGAGGTGTTGATGATCGTCTGAAGCTTCTTCTGGTAGTCGGCCCCGGGGATGGTGTCGAGGACGGCCTTGACGTCGGACGTCTTGTTGAAGGTGTCGACGATCTGCTGTTCGACCTTGTTGCTGGCGTCCCCGTAGACCAGGACATGGATCTTGCCGTCGTCCGACGACGCCCCGCCGTTCCCGTCACCACAGGCCGACAGGCTCAGCGCCAGGGCGAGCGTCGCACCGGTCGCGACCAGTCTGGGCAAGCGCGCACGTGTCTTCATCGTTCGCCTTTCGAAAGTTTCGGCACCATCACCGAAAGTCCATGCTGCTCGGACAGTAGAGTGAGACAGGATTTCTGGTCAATGGCCGTGCAGATGCCGACTCAAAACGTTATCGATCGCATGACCTATCCTGCCCGTATGCACGATGATGTTGAGGTGGGCGCCAGGGTGACCCTGGCCGAGGTGGCGAAAGAAGCGGGGGTCTCTCCCCCGACAGTTTCGAAGGTCCTCAACGGTCGTTCGGATGTCTCCCGCACCACCCGGGTCAAGGTCGAGCAGTTGCTGGAGGTCCACGGCTACCGCCGCCGGAGCTCGAACCCGCCGCGCTCCCCGCTCGTCGAGCTCGTCTTCCACGAGCTGGACAGCGTCTGGGCGATGGAACTCATCCGGGGGGTGGAGACCGTCGCCAAGGCGAAGCGGGCGACCGTGGTGCTCACCAGGAGCGGCACACGGCACGCACCCGCGCCGGACTGGATCGAGGGCGTGCTCCAGCGCAGGCCCCTGGGTGTCGTCCTGGTCTTCTCGTCCGTCCCCGCCGAGATGAAGCACCGGCTGCGGTCACGGAGCGTTCCCTTCGTCATCGTCGATCCGGCCGGCGACCCGGACCCCGATGTGCCGTCCGTGGGCTCCGCCAACTGGGCCGGGGGCCTCGCCGCGACGCGCCATCTCACGGAGCAGGGGCACGAACGCGTCGCGATCATCACCGGTCCCGAGGACATGCTGTGCTCACTGGCCCGTCTCGACGGGTACCGCTCGGCCATGACCATGGCGGGGCTGACGGTCGACCAGCGCCTCGTCCGCTTCGGCGACTTCCAGGTGCAGAGCGGTTTCGAGCACGGGATGGACCTGCTGGACGGCCCCGACCGGCCGACGGCCGTCTTCGCGGGCAGTGACCTCCAGGCCCTCGGTGTGCTGGAGGCGGCTCGGGTCAGGGGCCTGCGCCTGCCCGAGGACCTCTCGGTGGTCGGCTACGACGACGTGCCCCTGGCCCAGTGGTCGAGCCCGCCACTGACCACGGTCCACCAGCCGCTGCGCCAGATGGCCGAGGAAGCGACCCGTATGCTCTTCCGCCCGGACGACCCCGGCCGGGCCGCCCAGCGCATCGAACTCGCCACCCACCTGGTCGTACGGCAGAGCACGGCCCTCGCCGTACGGCAGGGCGCGGCGCCACCGGGACGTGTGCCCGAAGACCCGTGACGAAGCCCTGCCGGTCACCTGCGGCGGACGACTCCGCCCGCGGGTCACGCGGCGGCGGGTCACCTGGCGGCGCGACGTACGCCGTCACACCACCCCGCGGTCGTGCGGTCGTACGGTCGTGCAGCCGAAGCACCGGACGGGCCGTCGCCCTCGGCCTCGCCGCCGAGGGCGCGCGCATCGTCGAGCGTCGGCGGGCGCCGACCCCTGGCCGGGGGTGCCGTCGTCCAGGGCGTGACCATGCCGGTACCCGGTGCCGCCGGTGCGCGGGTCCGGCAGGCAGATTCTGGAGCGGGCCACGGGACTTCCTCCCCTCGACCGCCACGAAGACGGTACGACGTCCGTCCGCCCTTCGCCGGCCCCGCGGCCGGACCTCGCGGTGATGGGGCCCGGCACGACGGACGGAGGCGGCGGATCCGGCCGGCGGGCCGGCCGGGTCGACGACCTGCGTCACCGCCCCGTCCTGCGAGACGCCAGGACGAGCCATCCGGCGAACGCGCCGACCGCGTACCAGAACAGGTCCGGTGGGTTGAACGTGGAACCGAGGACCAAGCGGGCAGCTGTACTGCGCCGGGAGAGTTCCGCCGGCAGCTCGCTGAGCTGCAGGAGCTCCACCCCCCAGCTGACGGCCAGCGCGACCGCCCCGGCTTTCCACGCTGTCACCCGCGGGACGACCAGGACGACGAGGGCGACGATCAGCAGGGTGTACAGGGCGTCCCCGCCGTACTTGGCCACGTCTCCCGCCGCGGCGGCCCTGAGCCCCAGCCCCGCGCCCACGGTCACCGACGCGGCCGCGGCAGCCGACAGGCGCATCCGGTTCGTCCCGCTGTCGAAACCTGCACTGGTTCTGGAAGGCGCGGCCATACCGTCATTCTGCTGGACCGGCTCCGCCCCTCGGCAGCACCCTCGACGCACCCGCGTCCCGGGCGCGCCGCGGGGTGCGGCGTTCCTGCCGCGCGGAAGGGCAGGGTGAGCACGGGAAGCCACGGCCGAGCCGCGCACGCCCTCCGCCACTCGGTCACCTCTCCGTGGACTCCGGGACCACGCGTCGAGGCGGCTACGGCTCCCGCGTCCGCCCCCGCCGTCATCCTCAGGTAGGAGTACGGCCTCGTCGTCCCGCACCAGGCCGGTGTCCCGGCTGGTACCCGGTCACGAGCCCGCAAGGACAGCACTCGCACGATGCCCCGACAGGCCTCGGAAATGCAGCCTTGGTACCTACCTGAGACCTGACCTTGGAGAAACCCTTCTCGTGGCTACCTTCCTGTACCGACTGGGCCGTGCCGCCTTCCGGCGGCGCTGGCTCGTGACCCTGCTGTGGGCCGTGGTCCTCGGCGGCGTCGGCCTCGGCGCCGTCAAGGCCCCCGCCGCCGGTGACGACGGCACCTCGTTCATGCCGGGCATCGAGGCCCAGAAGGCGTTCGACCTCATCGGGGAGCGGTTCCCCGGCTCGGACGCCAACGGCGCCGACGCGCGCATCGTGTTCATCGCCCCCGACGGGGAGAAGGTGACCGCCGACGACCACCGCGCCGCCATCGACGAGCTGGTGTCCACGGCCGCCGAGGGCCCCCAGGTCGACAACGCCGTCAGCCCCTTCAAGGCCGGCGCGGTCAGCGAGGACGGCTCCACCGCGTACGCCACGGTGACGTACAAGGTCAAGGCAGGCGACCTGACCGACGCCGGCAAGGACGGCCTGGAGAAGGCCATCGGCGAAGCCCGTGCCTCGGGCCTCACCGTGGAGGTGGGCGGTACCGCGCTCGCCTCGCAGCCGGCCGCCGGCGGTTCGGCCGAGGCCATCGGCATCGCTCTCGCCGCCGTCGTCCTGCTGATCACCTTCGGTTCCCTGGCGGCGGCGGGGCTTCCGCTGCTCACGGCCGTCATCGGCGTGGGCGTCAGCATGTGCGCGATCCTCGCCCTCGGCAGCGCTCTCGGGCTGTCCATGACCACCGGCACGCTGGCCTCCATGCTGGGGCTCGCGGTCGGCATCGACTACGCCCTCTTCGTGGTCTCCCGTTACCGCGAGGAGCGCGCGAACGGCCGCGACCCGCGGGAGGCGGCGGGTCTCGCGGTCGGCACGGCCGGTTCCGCCGTGGTATTCGCCGGTCTGACCGTGATCATCGCGCTCGCCGGGCTGTCCGTGGTCGGCGTGCCGATGCTGACCAAGATGGGTCTGTGCGCCGCCGGAGCGGTCGCGATCGGCGTCCTGGTCGCGCTGACCCTGGTGCCCGCCCTGCTCGGGACGTGGCCGGACGCCGTCCTGTCCCGCAAGGTCCGCAAGGCGGGCAAGCGGAGCACCGCCGCCCGGCGTCCCGCCGGAGCCAAGGACAACGGCGGCACCCGGTGGGCCCGCTTCGTGATGCGCCGCCCCGTGGCCGTGCTGCTCCTGGGCGTCACCGGTCTGGGAGCCCTGGCCCTGCCCGCCACCCAGCTGGAGATGGGCATGCCCGGCGCCGAGGCCAAGCCCACGTCGACGACGGAACGACGCGCCTACGACGCGCTGGCCGACGGCTTCGGGGCCGGCTTCAACGGTCCGCTGACGATCGTCGCCGACGTCAGGGGCGCGGGGGACCCGAAGGCGGCCGCGACGACGATCGCCGAGCAGATCAAGGACACCGAGGGCGTCGTGTCCGTCACGCCCCCGCAGTTCAACGAGGCCGGTGACGCCGCGCTCTTCTCGGCGGTCCCGGCCACCGGCCCGAACGACGAGGCCACCAAGGACATCGTCCGGACCATCCGCGCCGAGCGCCCCGGCCTGGAGTCGGACACCGGCGCGACCTTCGAGGTCACCGGCAGCACCGCGATGAACATCGACGTCGCGCAGGCCCTGCAGGACGCTCTGGTGCCCTACCTGGCCGTCATCGTGCTGCTGTCCCTGCTGCTGCTCCTGGTGGTCTTCCGCTCCGTACTCGTGCCCGTCAAGGCGGCCCTCGGCTTCCTGCTGTCGGTGCTCGCCTCGCTCGGCACGGTCGTCGCGGTCTTCCAGTGGGGCTGGGGCGCCGAACTGCTGGGCGTCGAGCAGACCGGCCCGATCATGAGCCTCATGCCGATCTTCCTGGTGGGCATCGTCTTCGGTCTGGCCATGGACTACGAGGTCTTCCTCGTCGCCCGCATGCGCGAGGCGTACGTCCACGGCGAGCGCCCCGGCCAGGCGGTCGTCACGGGCTTCCGGCACAGCGCCCGGGTGGTCGTCGCCGCCGCGGTGATCATGATCGCGGTCTTCTCCGGCTTCGTCGGGTCCGGCGAGTCCATGATCAAGACGATCGGCTTCGGTCTCGCCGTCGCCGTGCTCTTCGACGCCTTCGTCGTCCGCATGGCGATCGTGCCCGCCGTCCTCGCCCTGCTGGGGGACAAGGCCTGGTGGCTCCCTCGATGGCTCGACAGGCTACTGCCCCGTGTCGACGTCGAGGGCACCGGACTCACCGAGCGGTCCACTCCCGCGGGCGGCGACCAGCGCCCCCGGGAACCGGTCCGCATCTGATCCACATCCCTCGCCGAGGGGCCGCGCTGCCGTCTCCCACGGCCGCGCGGCCCGTGTCTGTCACGATGTCCTCACAGGCCCGACCCGGAGAACGCACCATGAGCACACCTTGGCGACAACGGGCGGCGAGCCGTCCCCGGACGGCCGAGGCCGTCCTCCTCGTGTCGCTGTTCGCGATCGCCGTCTCCGGCTGTCTCCTGTCTTTGTCCGTGATGCCGGGACCGCCCCCGCTGTGGCCCGCCGTCGCCGTGTCCGCGCTCGCCTGTGCCGCACTGCCCCGGCGCCACGGCCATCCCCTCCCGGTGCTGGCGGTGACCGCGCTGAGCATGGTGGCCCTGGCCGCCATGGGACACCTCGTGACGGCCATGAACATGGGCCCGCTCATGGTCGCGCAGTACTCGGTCAGCCTGCGCACCGAGCGCCGGACGGCCTGGTACAGCGCGCTGGCGGTCACCGCGCTGATGGTCGTCTCCGGTCTGTTCCACGGCTCGCTTCGGGACCAGTGGATCATCGGCCTGGTCAATCCGGCGGCCTGGGTGCCGCTGTCCGCGGCGCTCGGCGGCTACGTGCGGGTCCGCCGCGAGTACGCCGCCGCGAGGGCCGAGCACATCGCCCGCGAGCGCGAGGAGGAGGCCCGACACCGCGTCGTCCAGGAACGTATGCGCATCGCCCGCGAACTCCACGACGTCGTCGCCCACCACCTCGCCCTGGCCAACGCTCAGGCGGGCACCGCCGCCCACCTCGCACGGGCCGATCCCGAGAAGGCGTACGAGATCCTGGGTGAACTCTCCGGGACCACCGCGGCGGCCCTGCGTGAACTCAAGGCCACCGTCGGACTGCTGCGCCAGGACACCGACACCGACGACGAGCTGGCGCCCGCGCCCGGCCTGGCGCAGCTGCCCGGCCTGGTGGCCGCCTGTGCGACGGCCGGCCTGGACGTGACCATCATCGAGGAGGGCCGGCCACGGCCGCTCGCACCGGGGCTGGACCTGACGGCGTACCGGATCGTCCAGGAGGCCCTCACCAACGTCACCAAGCACGCGGGCACCCGCACCGCGCGGGTGCGGCTCGCCCACACCCCTCACTTCCTCACCCTGACGATCACCAACGACACCGCCGGTCCCGTGCCCCGGCCCGGGTCCGGTCACGCTTCCGGGCGCGGCTTCGGGCTTCTCGGCATGCGCGAACGGGCCCTCGCCGCGGGCGGCACCTTCCGCGCGGGGCCCCGGCCGGAGGGCGGCTTCGAGGTCGTCTGCACCCTTCCCCTGCACGGCCACGCCGAAGGCACCGCCCCATGACCATCCGCATCCTGCTCGCCGACGACCAGGCCCTGCTGCGGGCCACCTTCCGCATCCTCATCGACTCAGACCCCGGTCTGACCGTCGTCGCGGAGGCCACCGACGGACGGGAAGCGATCGACCTCACCCGCCTCCACACGCCCGACGTGGTCCTCATGGACATCCGCATGCCCGGCACCGACGGTCTGACCGCCACCGCAGACATCTGCTCCCGACCGGAACTGGCCGCCACCCGGGTCCTGATCCTCACCACCTTCGAGAACGACGAGAACGTCGCCAAGGCCCTGCGCGCCGGGGCGAGCGGCTTCCTCGGCAAGGACGTGGGCCCGGACGTCCTGCTGGACGGCATCCGCACCGTGGCGGCCGGTGACTCCCTGCTCTCCCCCTCGGCCACCCGGGCGCTGATCACCCGTTTCCTGGCCACCCCGGTCGACGACGGGCCCCTCACGTCGCCGGAGCACCTCACCCTGCTCACCGACCGCGAGCGTGAGGTCATGGCGCTGGCCGCGCTCGGCAGGTCCAACCACGAGATCGCCGACCAGCTGGTGCTGAGCCCACTGACCGTGCGCAGCCACGTCTCCCGCGCGATGACCAAGCTCAACGCCCGCGACCGGGCCCAACTGGTCGTGATCGCCTACCAGAGCGGCCTGGTCCGTGCGAGCCCCGGCGGTTGACGCGCACACGGGTCCCTCGGATCGCCGGTGCGGGCGGCACACGACCGTCGCCGGTCTGCTGCGCGCGGGCGTGAGGAGCGGTGGGTTCCGCGCCGACGCCGATGTCGGCGCGGTGGTGGGCGCCCTGATCGGCTCGCCTCTCTGTCTGCTGCTGACCGGCCGGGGCGCCGAGGCACCGGTGCGGGCGGAAGGGCTGGTCCGCGCACTGCTGGACGGCCTGCGCGGCGCCTCGTAGCCGGTGAGGGGCGGCGCCACCGGGCGGGCCGGCCCGGCGATGTCCGGCGGGCGGTGCCTGACGGCCGTCTGCCGGGGCGGGCACGAGAGCCTGATCCCTCGGTCGCTCCGAGACCGGCGCGGGCGGATACGCTGGCGCCGGCATCGAAGATCACGAAAGGACGAGGTAGATGGCGGACATGGTGGAGAAGGCGGCGCGGAGCGTCTTCGAGCGCTACGACGTGGACGGTGACGGCTTGGTCACCGCGGACGAGTACCGGCGGGTCGTGGCGGAGCTGGAGGGCACCGAGATCACCGAGGCCCAGGCCCGGGGACTGATCGACTCGCTCGACACCGACGGTGACCGCCGGATGTCCTTCGACGAGTTCTGGGCGGGCATCAACCGCTGACATCGCCGGCCGGGCACGGAGCGGGCCGGTGCTCGGTCCCGACCGGTCCTCGTACCGGACCGGCAGGTGGTGGTGGTCCCGGGTCGCGGCGGGCGAACGCCGAGGACGCCGCGGGCGTCCCGTGCCGGAGCGGGCCGGTGTGCCGACGGCCGGAACGCGCGACGCCCCGCACGCGCCCGCCGCGGTCCACGGGCCGCGCGGGTGCGTGCGGGTCAGTGCCGGCGGCGACGCCGGTCAGTCCGTCGGTGTTCTCCCGTGGCCGGACCGTGGCGGGCGCCGTGGCGGCGTCACCGGCCCGCGTCCTCTCCCAAGGAGATCATCGCGGTGACCTCCGCCGTGCGCGCCGTCTCCTCGGCGGCGAACCGCTCCGCGTCCAGCGCCTCGGCGAGTTCGTCGTCCTGGCGCATCAGCCGGTCCAGGTCGCTCCCCCGCGCGTCCCCGTCACACAGGTCGGCGAACGCCTCCCGGACCTCGGGGCTCCACAGCCCGAGGTCCTTGACGCAGGGCGCGATCCGGGAGAACAACGCCCGGCGGAAGACTCGGAGGTAGTCGCTCTCCTCCGCGATGCGGACGGCCGCCGCACGGGGCACACCGAAGTTCTCCAGCACCTCGGTGCCGCGCAGCCGGCTCCGCATCAGGTGGCAGCCCTCGATGACGAATTCCTCGCGCTCGGCCAGTTCCTTCGCGGTCAGGCCCCGGTAGTGGTCCCTCATGGCCATCCGGCCGAACGCCACGTGGCGGGCCTCGTCCTGCATGACGTAGGCGAGCAGCTGCCGGGGAAGGGGCCGGCGGGTGGTGTCGCGCAGCAGCCCGAACGCCGCCAGCGCCAGCCCTTCCACGAGGACCTGCATGCCCAGGTACGGCATGTCCCAGCGGGAGTCGCGCAGCGTGTCGTCCAGCAGCGTGCGCAGACTGTCGTTGACCGGGTAGTTCAGGCCGATCTTCTCCCGCAGGAAACGGGAGAAGATCTCGACGTGGCGGGCCTCGTCCATGGTCTGGGTCGCCGCGAAGAACTTGGCGTCGAGGCCGGGCGTGGTCTCCACGATGCGGGCCGAGCAGATCATGGCGCCCTGCTCACCGTGCAGGAACTGGCTGAACTGCCAGGCGGCGACGTGCCGCCGCAGTTCGCCGCGCCGCTCGGGTCCCAGACGTTCCCAGTACGGAGTGCCGTACAGCGGGAGCGCCTCGTCGGGGGTGCCCAGGGGGTCGGCGGGATCCACGTCGAGCTGCCAGTCGATCCTGCGTACGGCGTCCCACTGCCGGTCCTTGCCGCGCTGGTAGAGCGCGAGCAGTCGTTCGCGGCCGTCGTCGTACTCCCAGGAGAAGGTGCTCGCCGCGCCGGCGGGAACGGTCCAGTGGCCGGCGGCGGACGGGGGCGGGGCGGGAGATGTCACGAGCGTCGTCCTCCTTCCGGTGCTACAGCGGCTGGTCGACGTGGTCGGGGGTGTAACGGACGGCGTGGGCGTAGGCGTCCAGCAGTCCCTGGAGCGGGCGTTCGGGGAGGCCGGGCTTCCACAGTTCCACCGCCATCTCTCCGTGGTAGAGCATCGGCCAGCGGACGTACAGCCTGGGATCCGCGGCATCGTTGACGGCCTGCGACCGGGCGGCGGTGTCGGCCGCCACGTCGGCCATCAGGTCGGTCCCGCAGCCGAAGCCGTACGGGTACAGCTCCCGGTTGGGCGGTACCGACTCGATGACCGCCGCGTCGGCCCGGTCGACTCCCACGTGGGCGTGCACGCCGCCGCGGATGAGCGGGGCCGTGCGCTCGCCGTCGGGGTCCACGACCCAGTGCCCGCTCGCCGACCGCCCGAGACGGACGGTGGGAACGGAGGAGAGCAGGGCGCACACCTCCCACGCCTCCACCGACGGCCCCTTGGGGTCGAGTCCCTCCGGGGCGAGGACCCGCAGGCGCTCGCCGCGGCTGCGGGGGTGGAGCACGGTGACCTCGTCCTCGCGCAGGTCCCGCTTGTCGACGTCCCAGCTGCCGGAGGCGGTGACCACGACGGCGTCGAGGCCGGGGTCGTAGAGGAACAGCATGCCCTCGCTGAGGCGCTTCCAGCCGAGGTACTCGCGGTACAGCGAGGCGAGGCCGTCCGAGACGTAGCGGTCGATGCGGACCGGTTCGGGGAGCAGGCCGAGCCGGCCCATGCGCCGCCCGGCCTCCGCCAGGTGTGCCGGTGCCGGGGAGGCGGCCCAGGCGGTGGCGGGCAGGGCGTCGCGGACCACGTCGTAGCGGTCGCCGACGTCCCGGGCGCAGGCGGCGGTGACCAGCCGGTCGCGGATCCGGTCGGCCGGTCTCCCGGTCTCGGTGGGATGGCCGCCTTCCAGGGTGAACAGAGTGGCTTCCCGCCCGCCACGGCCGACCAGGACCACGCGGGGGGCCGCCGTCCGGGCCATGACGGTCCGCCCGATCTCGACCGCTTCGGTGTGCGGCAGGCCGGCGAGCCCCTCGGGGACCTGGGCGACCACCACCGTCCGGCGCGAGCCGACGCGCAGCCCGAGTTCGCCGCACGTCCGGGCGCTCAGCGGTGGGCTCTGCTCGGGAACCCGGTCGGGCAGGGGCTGCGGACCGGTGGGGATGTGCGTGACGATCAGCAGCAGGTCGACGTCGCCGTGCGACGACTCCACGACGGCGTGTCCCTGTTCTTCGAACGCCGCGGTGAGCTGGCGGACGAAGACGTCCAGCGCGGTGTCGTCCGGGTGGGGCCGACCGGCGACCTGCACGACCAGCGGCCGCCACCACGGCAGTTCGTCGAGCTTCACCGCCGGGCGGTCCGGGAGGCCGGTCATCGGGAACCTCCGGCGGCCATCGGCAGGATCCGGCGTGCCAGATCGTCGAGGCAGCTCGCCGCCATGAATTCCAGCGCGGGGATGTTGCATCCCAGCGCCCGGTCCACGGCGACGGAGAGCTCGACGACCATGAGCGAGTCGAGTCCCAGCTGGTCCAGTTTGCAGGTGCGGTCGACGCGCTCGGGGGTGGTCTGCAGGACCTCGGCCACCAGCGCGGCCAGTTCCTCGGAGACCACTTCCGCCGCCTCGTCGTCGCCGAGCGCGGCGAGCCTGGAGCGCAGCGCCTCGGCGCGGCCGACCCCCGTGCGTCCGGCGGCCCGACGGCACGCGGCGAAGGCCGGCGGGTTCAACCCGGCGAGCAACTGGCCCATCCGCTCCCAGTCCACCCGGCCGAACACCCCGACGTCGGGACCGTGTTCGAGTTGTCTCTCGAACGCCTGCCAGATCTCCTCCGGCGTGACCGAGCCGAAACCCAGGCGTTGCAGCGTCTGTTCGAAACCGGTGCGGACGACAAAGCCGGTCTCGGCGACACCGCCCAGGACCTGGGCGGACCCCGGCAGGCCCTGGGCGCGCCGTTGCCGGACCAGGGCCTCCAGGTAGGCGTTGGCGGCGACGTAGGCGCCCTGGAGCTTGTTGCCGGCCAGGGCGGCCACCGAGGAGCACACGTGGAAGAAGTCCAGCTCGCGGTCCAGGGTGAGTTCGGACAGTACGGCGGCTCCGCGCACCTTGGGGTGCAGGACGGCGTCGAAGCGTTCGGCCGTCAGCTGGGCGAGCGGGGCGTCGTCGAGGACCATCGCCGCGTGCAGGACGCCCCGCACCGGACGGCCCGCGTCGTCGGCGTCGGCGATCGCCCGCCGCATCGTCTCGCGGTCGGCCACGTCGCCGGCGAGCGTCGTCACCCGTGCCCCGGCCGTCGCGAGCCGTTTCAGCAGCGCGGGCGCCTCGGGAGCGTCCGCGCCCCGCCGGCCGACCAGGATCAGATGCCGGGCTCCCCGGCGCACCAGGTGCTCCGCCAGCGCTGCCCCGAGTCCGCCCAGACCTCCGGTGACCAGGTAGCTGCCGGTGGCGTCCAGGGCCGCCGGGAGCACCGGCTGCTCCACCGGGACCGGCCCGCCGAGTTCGACGACGATCTTGCCCAGGTGTCTGGAGTGGCGCAGGGAGCGGAACGCCTCGGGCACCGCGTCGGCGGAGTGGACCTGGTGGGGCAGCGGCCGGTACCGGCCGTCGGTGACCCGGCGGCAGAGTTCGGTGAACTCCTCGGCCGCGACCTTCGGCAGCTGCTCGGGGAGGGTCGCCACGTCGACGCCGAAGTAGGCGATGTTGCGCCGGAAAGGCCCCAGGAGGACGGGGGTGTTGGCGTACAGGTCGCGCTTGCCGAGTTCGACGAACCGGCCGCCGGGGCTCAGGCATTCCAGACCGCGTGCGATGGCCTCGCCCGCAAGCGAGTTGAGCACCACGTCCACACCGCGTCCGTCGGTCAGTTCACGGACGTCCTCGGCGAAGCGCAGGTCCCGCGAGTTCAGGACGTGCCGCACACCGAGCATCCGCAGCAGGTCGCGCTTGGCCGGCGTACCGGCGGTCGCGACGACCTCGGCGCCGACGGACGACGCGTACTGCAGGGCGGCCATGCCCACGCCACCGGCCGCTCCGTGGACCAGCACCCGCTCTCCGGCGCGCAGGCGCGCCAGACGCTCCAGCCCGTACTGGACGGTGAGGAAGACCGCGGGCAGGGTGGCCGCCTCGGCGAAGGACATCCGCTCCGGGACCCGTCCCAGCTGCTCGGCCCGGACGGTGACGTGCGAGGCGAGCCAGCCCACTCCGCTGCCGAAGACGCGGTCACCGGGGGCGAGGCCGGTCACTCCCGCTCCGACGGCGACCACCTCACCGGCGCCCTCCAGCCCCAGAGCGGGTCCCTGGAGACCGGGTGCCGGCCGGTCGTCGGGGATCAGACCGGTGGCGAGCATCACGTCGCGGTAGTTCAGGGCGGCGGCCCGTACGGCGACCAGCACCTCGCCTGCCGAGGGAACGGGGACGTCCTGCGGTTCCCAGACCAGACGGTGGGCCATGCCGGGGTCGCGCAGGCTCAGCCGGTACCCGTCGGTCTGCCGGCGGACCGGCGGCGCGGCCGGGGTGAACCGGGGGACGAAGCGGCCGGCCCCGGTCAGGACGATCTCCCGTTCGGCCCCGGGGTCGTGCAGTTCGGCGAGCAGCCGCGCCGCGTCCCGTCCGGTGTCTCCCGAGCGTTCCAGCGAGATCATCCGCACCTCGGTCGCGGGGTACTCGCTGGCGATGGTGCGGCCGAGCGCCCAGAGGGCGGCGGCCTCGGGTGCCTGGGGGCGTTCCGGGGCCGGGAAGAGACCGGTCGGAGGCAGGATCAGCCACACCGAGGCTTCCCGGCAGGTGTCGAGGGCGGCCATCACGTCCCGGATGCGGCAGGCGGCGCGGGTGATCGCGGCGGCCGGGTCGGACGCCGGGGCGGTGGGGCCGGCCGGGTAGGCGGGGTCCAGCAGCAGGGCCACGCGCACGGAGGCGTCGGGCCCGGAGGGCACCGTCGCGGCCCAGTCCGTCACGTCCAGCGGCAGGGCCCGGGTGCCGAGCGCCTCGGCGAGGGGGCCGGACAGTGCGTCGGGGGCGGCCGCCGCCACCAGCCACCGGGCGGCCGGTGGCGCCGCCGCGGCGGGCGCCGGGCAGGTGGTGGCGGGGCCGGCCGCGCGCCGGGCGAGGATCACCGAGTCGCTCGCGCGTTCCACGTCCGGTGCCTCCCCGGTGCAGGCCACTGCGTCGAATCCGTGGGCGCCGAGCAGTTCCTTCCACTGCTCACGGGTGAGGAGGGGCGAGTCCTGCCGCAGGGCGGTGTCCGTGTAGTCCCAGTAGTCGTCCAGCACGCCGAAGAAGGTGGACACCCAGTCGCTGTCGTGGCTCTCCAGCGCCAGCAGCATGCCTTCGTCGGCGAGCAGCACGGCGAGCCGGCCGACGGCGGCGGCCAGGTCCTTGGCGGTGTGCAGCGCGTTGGCGGCGATCACCACGTCGAACTCGTGTGCCCGCATGCTCTGTTCGGCGGGGTCGCGGTCGAGATCGAAGGTGGTGTACTCGACGAAGTCGTAGGCGGCGAACCGGGCCTTCGCCTTCCCCAGGAAGCCGGCCGAGCGGTCGGTGAACACGTAACGGGTGCGCTCGGGGGGCAGTACGGGCAGCAGCGCGGCGGTCATGCCGCCGGTCCCGGCTCCCACTTCCAGGATGCGCAGGGGGCGGTCGGCGGGCCAGTGCCCGACCATCGCTTCCAGCAGCTCCGCGGCGTAGGCGCTGTGCAGGCGCAGGTGGGGTGCGTTGCCGTAGAGCTGGGTGAGGAAGTGCTGGTCGGCCTCGCCGAAGAGGACCTCGCGGGGGTCGTCCTCTCCGCGCAGCAGGCGGGCGAGTCGCAGCCCGACGCGCAGACCCGGCAGGGTCAGGGTCAGCGCGTCGGGCAGATCGGCGAGCAGGGGGCGGATCCGGTCCAGGGGGCCTGTGGCGGTGTCCTGTCCGGTCAGCCGCCAGCGATCACGGGGGGTCCGCTCGGCGAGGCCGAACGCGCACATGGTCGTGGCCAGCCGGCGGAGGTAGGGCCGGTACCCCGGCAGCGCACCGGCTTCGCACAGGTCGTCGAGGCCGAAGTCCGGCCTGCCCGGGAGGAGCGTCTCGACGGCACGCCGGGCGAACAGTGCCGCGATCTCCCCGGTCCGGGCCGCCACCTGCTCGTAGTGGTCGTCGATGCTGTCGCGCAGGCGCGCGCGGGCGGGGGCCGTCCGTGTCATCAGCTCGGCGGGAGCGGGCAGCCGCACCGGCGCGGCGCCGCCCCGTGGCGCCGCCCGCAGGACGAGTTCCTGCAACGCGGCGGGGGTGCCGTCGTGCAGGTCGAACCGGCGCAGCCGGCAGCCTTCCAGTTCCATGCAGACCCGGCCGTCCCGGTCCGTCAGCGACACGTCCCAGACGGCTTCCCGGCCGGTCGCCCTGACGAGCCGCAGGTGCAGATGCCCCTCGGACGCCGGCGGGTGCCACAGGCGCACGGCCGTCAGCTCGGCGGGCAGGAAGAGCGCGTCTCCCGTCCGTGCGGCCAGCAGCGGGGCTCCGGCCTGGAGGGCGCCGTCGGTGATCACCGGGTGGGCGAGGTAGCCGTCGGTGCTCTGGTCGGTGCGGTAGGAGGCCAGCAGTTCCCCCTCGCCGAGCCGGAACTCGGTGAGGACCTGGAAGGCCGGACCGTGCGTGATGCCGCTGGCGGCCAGGCCCCGGTAGTGCGCGTCGGCGGGCACGGGGTCGGGGTGGAGCCGGGCACGCAGCGCGGCCAGGTCGAGGGGGGCGGGCGCCGGGCGCAGGAGGCGGCGCACCCGTCCCTGCGCATGGTGCTGCCAGGGTGCGTCCTGTCCGGTGCGGCCGGCGATGGCCACAGTCCCGGTCCGCGGGTCCAGACCGGTCTGGAGCAGCAGGTCGTCGGTGCTGTCCTCGCCGGGCAGGAGGCAGGCGCTGGTGATCGAGAGGTCGGTGACTTCCAGCGCGGTCGTGTCGAGGAGGTGGTGACCGGCGGCGAGCGCGGCTTCGAGGTGTCCGGTGGCCGGAAGCACGGTGGTCCGGCCGATCCGGTGCTCGGACAGCCAGGGGCTGCGTACCGTGCTCAGCACGCCGTGCCAGGCGGGTCCGGCCGTGACGGCACGCTGCCCGAGCAGCGGGTGCAGGGGTACACCGTCGCTGGTGATGCCGGACCACCAGCCGGGCTCGGCCTCCCAGTACCGCTCCCGCTGCCACGGGTAGGCGGGCAGTTCCACCGGTGGTGCCGGCCGGGGGAAGTGCACGTCGGTGTCGACGTCGGCCCCGGCGGCCAGCAGGTGGGCGACGGTTCCCCTGAGGGCCGCCGGGCCGTCGGCGCGCCGGGAGCCGGTTCTCACCACCGCGGCGGGCGAGGTGCCGCCCTGGGTCAGCCGGCGCAGGTAGGGGCCGAGCACGGAGTGCGGGCCGATCTCGACGAAGACGTCGAAGCCCTCGGCGGCCAGCGCCTCGACGGCCGGGGCGAACCGCACGGGCTCGCGGACGTTCCGCCACCAGTACTCGGCGTCCAGCGGGCCGGCGTCCCAGAGGCGGCCGGTCACCGTGGAGGCGTACGGCATCGTGGGTTCGGTGGACGGGAGGCCGGCCAGGCCGCTGAGCAGGGCTTCCCTGATGGGGTCCATGGCGGCGCTGTGAAAGGCGTGGTCGAGGTCCAGCTCGCGGGCGAACACGCCGCGCTCCTGCACGGTCCGGCTGAGGAGTGCCACGTCGGCGCCCGGTCCGGCGACCGTGGTGTCGGTCCTGCTGTTGACCCCGGCCAGTTCGAGCCGGCCGCCGTACGCGGCGAGTTCGGCCGTCAGTGCTTCCTCGGCCAGTCCGACGGCGGCCATGCGCCCCGTGCCGGCCGTGGCTTCCTGGGCCCGGCTCCGCGCGGCGACCACGCGGGCGGCGGACTCCAGGTCGAGCGCTCCGGCCACGCAGGCCGCGGCGAGCTCGCCGACGCTGTGACCGACGACGGCCCGCGGCCGCACACCGTGTGCGCGCAGTGCTTCGACGATCCCGAGCTGGTAGGCGAACAGCAACGGCTGGGCCACTTCGGTGGACCTCAGCCGCCCCGCGTCGCCCGCCGCCAGCGCGTCGACGACGGACCATCCCAGCAGTCCGTCGAGTACGTCCGCGACGTCCTCCACGGCCCGCCGGAAGGCCGGTTCGGTGCGCAGCAGCTCGGCTCCCATGCCGGGCCACTGCGACCCGTTCCCGGAGAAGGCGAACGCCACACGGCCGTGCGCCACCGCTCTGGCCGTGGCCGAGCCCGGTGCCGGGCGTTCTCCGTGGGCGGCTGCCGTCAGGGCGGACGCCGCCTCCTGTCCGGTCCCGGCCAGCACCACGGTGCGGTGCTCGTGCCGGGCCCGCCGCCGCGTCGTGGTGTGGGCGATGCCGTAGAAGGTGCTCGCGTCGGCTTCCTCGAGTCGCTCGGCCAGCCGGCCGCACGCCTCGGTGAGGGCGCCCGGGCCCCGGGCGGTCACCATGACGGGCAGTGGGCCACAGGCCGCCGCCCGAGGGCCGGGAACGGACGGGGCGGGGCCCAGCAGCACATGCGCATTGGCACCGCCGAAGCCGAACGAGTTGACGCCGACCACCGCGTCGGGGGACACCTCCACGCGGTGCGGCCGGACGGTGGGGCTGAGGTTGAGGTCCTGGAAGCCGATGCGCGGGTTCAGCGGCTGGGCGTGCAGGGTGGGCGGCACCAGGCCGTGGCGCAGCACCAGGATGGCCTTCAGCAGGCCGGGCACTCCGGAGGCGGGTTCCAGGTGCCCCAGATTGGTCTTCACCGACCCGATGGGCAGCGGGCCGACGGTGCGCCGGGTCCCGAGCGCGCGGCCGATGGCCTCGCACTCGATGGGGTCGCCGATGGCGGTGCCGGTACCGTGGGCCTCGACGTAGACGAGACGGTCCGGGTGCACCGAGGCCGCGGCGTAGGTGGTCGTCAGCAGGCTCTGCTGCGCCGTCCTGTTCGGCAGGGCGATGCCCGGGGTGCGGCCGTCGTTGTTGGCACCGCTGCCGAGGATGACCGCGTGGACGCGGTCGCCGTCGGCCAGGGCGTCGGGCAGCCGTTTGAGCAGCAGCAGGCCGCCGCCCTCGGAGCGGACGTAGCCGTCCGCGTCCGCCGAGAAGGCCCGGCACCGGCCGGTGGGCGACAGCATCGACGCGGCGGAGAACCCGGCGAACACGCGGGGGTCCAGGAGGATGTTGACGCCGCCCGCGAGGGCCAGCCGGGTGCGGCCGGCGCACAGGTGCTCGTACGCCCGGTGGACCGCGGTCAGCGCCGAGGAGCAGGCCGTGTCGAGCGCGAAGCTCTCCCCGTGCCAGTCCAGCAGGTGCGAGATGCGGTTGGCGGTGTTGGCCAGGGCGATGCCCGTCATCGAGTGGACGTCGCCCCTGCCGGGCCTGGCCTGCGCGAGACGGCCGAAGTCGTGGCTGGAGCAGCCGACGAAGACCGCGCCGTCGGTCCCCGCGCAGGTCGCCGGGTCCACACCCGCGTCGTCCAGCGCCTCGACCGCCAGTTCCAGCAGCATCCGCTGCTGGGGGTCCATGTGCTGCGCCTCTCGCGGGGAGATGCCGCGGAAGTACTCGCAGTCGAAGCCCTGGATGTCCGGCAGGAAGCCGCCGGCCACGGTGTAGGAGCGTCCGGGCCGGCGCCGGCCCCCGTCCAGGAAGTCCGCCGCGTCGAACCGGTCCGGTGGGACTTCGCCGACCAGGTCGTCTCCCTTGACCAAGGCGGTCCAGAGTCCGGCCAGGTCACTGATGCCACCCGGAAGTCGGCAGGCGGTGCCGATCACGGCGACGGCTTGAGCCAGCTCGGTCATGGAGCTCCTCACGATGATTGTCGGTAGGTCGGTTGGTCGGTTGGTCGGTAGGTCGGTAGGTCGGTAGGTCGGTTGGTCGGTAGGTCGGTTGGTCGGTAGGTCAGCCGTCAGGCGGGCAGGAGGGGAGGCCGTCCGGATCCGGGCGGCGGTCACCCTGTCTCCGCCTCGGCGGGTCGACGTGCGGGGGCGGAGCGCCGGCGCAGCGTCGGCGTCCACCAGTTGGCCCCGCCCGCCATCTGCATCACCGCCGGGACGAGGACGCCCCGCACGACGGTGGCGTCGAGGACGACGATCGCGGCCATCGTGGCGCCGAGGACCACCAGGAGGCTGACCTGGGACAGCATCAGGGCGCCCATGCTGACGGCGACCACCAGAGCGGCGGCGGTGAACAGCCGCCCGGTGTGTTCGACGCCGAACACGATGGAGGCGGTGTTGTGGCGGGTCCGGCGCCATTCCTCCGCCATGCGGGAGACGAGGAGGACCTCGTAGTCCACGCAGAGGCCGAACGCCAGGGCGGCGGCGAGCAGCGGCATGGTGATCTCCAGCACGCCCTCACCCCCTCCGGCCGGCGGTCCGAGGATCTGCCACCGCTGGAAGAGCAGGACCATCAGTCCGAGCGCCGCACCGATGGCCAGAGCGCCCAGGAGCGCGGCCTTGAGCGCGACGAACAGGCTTCTGGTGAAGAGGAGCAGCATGCCGAACACACCGCTGAGCATCAGCGTCGACCACCAGGGCAGCGCGGCCGTCACGGCCTGCCGGGTGTCGGCGAGATGGACGGCGGTCCCCGCGACCTGCGCGGGCCCCGGCGCCGGAGTACCGCGCACCGCGTCGACGAGCGCCGCGGTGCTCCTCGACTGGACGGGTTCCGCCGCGAACACCACCACCAGCGTCCCGCGCTGCGGGGTCGCCTCGGTGGGCCGTTCCTCGGTGAGCCTGCCGTGGGCGTAGTCCCCCGCCACGGTACTCACCCGGGCCGCACCGGGCAGTGCCGCCAGACGTCGCGCGTAGGCATCCAGCTCGGCCGCCCCGGCCACCGGGTCCGTTCGAGGCAGCACCACGGACAGTTGCCGGTCGGGCGGGTGGGGGAAGTCCGCGCGGACTTCCCCGGCGGCGGTCCGCGCCTCGGCATGGGCCGGCAGGACGGACTCGTCCATCAGGGCGGGCCGGAGCTCGGTGACGGGCGCGGCCAGCCCGAGCAGCAGGGCGGCCCCGGCCGCCGTCCACAGCACCGGCCGTCCGGTCACCGTGAGCGCGACCCGGCGCCACGCCGGGCTCACCGAGGGGTCGGTGGGGGGACGGCTCCACGGCGGACGGCGGGACGTGTGCGACCGGTCGAGCCGACCGCCCAGGGCGGCCACCAGGGCGGGAATCAGGAACAGGGTGCCCGCCGCGCAGAACGCGACGACCACGAGCGACGCGATCGCCAGCGAACGGATCAGTCCCAGGGGGAACACGAGCAGCGCCGCCATGCACCAGGCCATGGTCAGGGCGCAGAACATCACGGCCCGGCCGGTGGTGGACATCGCCCGCCCCACCGCCTCCTCCGCGCCCAGGCCGCGGTTCCGCTCCTCGCGGTAGCGCGAGAGGGTGAACAGGGCGTAGTCGACGGCGAGGCCGAAGCCGAGGGCACAGCTGAGGTTGACGGCGAAGACCGAGACCGGTGTCAGCCTGGTCGCGACCGCCAGCAGGGCCACGGCTCCCGACATCGCGGTCGCACCGATCGCCAGGGGGACGAGCGTGGCGCCCAGGGAGCCGAAGGCCAGCACCAGGACCAGGAACGTCACGGGCAGGTTGAACAGCTCCGAGCGCAGCAGGTCGCGCTCCGCCTGGTCGGTGGCGGTCACGTTGACCCACGCGGGACCGCTCACCGACAGCGTCAGTTCCGGGGCCGCGGAGCGCAGGGCCGGCACCAGGGTGCGGGCGGTGCGGGCGGCCTCGGACTCGCCGCCTTCGAGGTCGATACGCACCAGGGCGCCGCGTTCGTGGGACGCGCGGAGGGGGGCCAGTCCGGTGGTCCAGTACGACAGTGCCGACGCGACACCCGGGGACCGGGCGGCGCGTTCGGTCAGCCGCCGTCCCCGCTCCGCCACCTCGGGGGCGTCGACCGAGCGGTCGGACCGGGCGTAGAGGACGAGGTCCGGCGTGCCGGCGGCGAACTGCCGGGCGGTGTTCTCGGCGCGCCGGGCGGCCGTGCCGTCAGCGCTGTATCCGCCGTTGGACCACTGGGTGCCTCCGCTCAGGCCGACGAGGGCGCACAGGGTGAGCAGGCAGGCCGCCGAGCCGAGCACGACCCAGCAGTGCCGGAACGACCACCGCGCCACCGCGCCCAGCCGCGCTGCTCCCTTCTCGGCCCCGTCCTCGTCCGCGGGCGGCCCCGGGCGGGCCGGGGCTGCGCGCTCGGCGGAGGTGAAGGAGGCCCTGACACGTGCGCCGAGGCGCGCGGTGAGGCGGCGTGCCGGCGTCGCGCCGTTCGCGGACCCGCTCGCAGCGGTCGCCTTGTCGGACATCGGCCGCACCGTCCCTTCGGATGGCCGGGTGCTTGCTGACGCGTCGTCTGCCGGGCCGGGGCCCGCCCCGCGCCCTGTGCGGCCGGACACCGCGGGTGCCGGCCGGTGCGGAGGACATGGGTGCTCACTCCGGTTCGGGGGGCGCCGGCACGGTGGGCGAGCCGGCGTGCGGCGGTCCCGGCGTCGGGGCCGGTGGGTGCGGGGTGGTCGCGGACGCTCCGTTCTCGAGCGCTCGCAGGATCGACTGGAAGCCGGTGTTGCGGATCAGGAGGCGATCGCAGAGGGGGTTGACCACGCCACGCAGGATCCCGACCGGCTGCCAGCGACGGGGCACCGTGATGCTCGCGGTACGCCGTTCGATTCCCTGCACCACACGCAGCGCAACGGCTTCCGCGGGAATCGACGCGGCGAAGGCACGGGGAAAGCCGGTTTCACGCATCCTCGTGGCCAGATCGTCGCCTCCGAAGACCGGTCGGGTCATCTCGGTCGCCACCCATCCCGGGTAGAGGACACCGGCGGTGGCCCCGTCAGTGCTCAGCTCGACTCGCAGAGCCCGGGCGAACTGCTCGACCGCGGCTTTGGAGGCCGCGTAGGCGCAGTTCACGACGCCGTTGACGTAGGCGTAGACGGACGCGTTGACCAGGACGTGACCGCGATGGGCGCGGATCTGGGGCAACGCCGCCCGCGCGGTGCGCCAGACGCCCAGGAGGTTCACCTCGATCACGCGCTCGAACGTCGCGGGATCGACGGTGGCGACCGTGGCGGGACGCGCCGGGGCGATGCCCGCGTTGGCGAAGACGACGTCGAGCCTGCCGAAGCGGTCCACGGTACGGGCCACCGCGTCGTCCAGTGCCGCCCGGTCCGTCACGTCCACGCTCAGGGGCAGCGTTCCCTCTTCCCCCAGTTCGCGCGCCAGCGCCGCGACCGAGGAAGCAGTGCGGCCGGCCAGCACCAGGTTCGCGCCCCGGGCACGCAGGGCGCGGGCACAGGCTGTTCCGATGCCGCCGGCGGCGCCGGTGATGAGCACGGTCTTGCCGGCGAGTGGGTAACGAGGCATGGACGACGCCCTCATCCACGTGGTCGGCGCGCCGCGCCGAGGGCCGTCGGCGCCATGGCCTCGGCGGGGTCCGGCGGCACCGCGTGCTCTCGCCACCGCCGTGCGGCGTCCGCCGCCATGTGATCCAGCGGGCGGTGCCCCTCGTGCGGAGTCAGATGCATGCCGTCCCCCTGCCCTCTTCTTCATTTCTCCCGGACCGCTGACCGTGCGACTCGCGGGACCACCGAGTCGTGGTCACTCGCGCGCCGGTCGCCGCCCCATCGTCGAAGAGGAGAACCGTCCGTCGCCTCGGATCGGCCCCTTCGGCCCCGATGGAATGAATCGGAGGCACGGGTGGCGCGGGGCGGCGCGGACCGGCGCACGTCGGCCGCTCCCGCGGGCTCCGGCCCGGTGGCCGGCGGGTCAGCCCGGCCCGGGCAGGCGTTCCGCCACCGGGCCGCGGCCCGGGCGCGTCCCCGTCAGAGGGCTTCGTCGTTCCACAGGTCGAGCGGGACGGCGCCGGGGTCACCGGGTTCCGCCGCACCGCCGTGAAGGGATTGCTCGGTCCAGATGACCTTGCCCGCGGGGACGTGGCGGGTGCCCCAGCGTTCGGCGTACTGGGCGACGAGGAACAGGCCACGGCCGCCCTCGTCGGTGGTCTTCGCCCGGCGCAGGCGGGGTGAGGTGCTGCTGCCGTCGGACACCTCGCAGATCAGGCTCCGGTCGTACAGCAGCCGCACGGTGATCGGGTCGCCGCCGTAGCGAATGGCGTTGGTGATGAGCTCGCTGAGGATCAGCTCGGTGGTGAAGCTGGTGTCGCGCAGACCCCAGTCGGCCAGTTGCCGGGCGCAGGCGGCACGGACCGGCGCCACCGCCGCGGGGTCGCGGGCCACGTCCCACTCGGCGAAGTCCGAGGGGTCGAGGCGCCGCGTGCGGGCCACGAGCAACGCGATGTCGTCGCTCGGCTGAGCGGGCAGCATGGCCTCGATCACCGCCGTGCAGGTGGCCTCCGGGGTACGGCCGGCTCCTGTGAGGGCGGCGCGCAGGGCCTCCAGGCCGGTGTCCGGGTCGCGGTAGCGGTTCCGGTCGTGGATCAGTCCGTCGGTGTACAGCACCAGTTTCGAGCCCTCGGGCGGTGTCAGCTCCGCGGCCTCGAAGGGCAGGGTCGCACCCAGCCCCAGCGGTGGGGAGACCGGCAGGTGGGGGAAGGTCACCGTCCCGTCGGGTCGGACGACCGCGGGCCCCGGGTGGCCGGCGGTGGCGGCGGTCACCCGACCGGAGACGGGATCGTAGACGGCGTACAGGCAGGTGGCCCCGGTGATCTCCTGCCCGTCCTGCTCTTCGGCGGCGGCCTCGTGGGCGTCGATGTGGGCCACCAGTTCGTCCAGATGGCTCAGCAGTTCCTCGGGCGGCATGTCCAGGGTGGAGAAGTTGTACACGGCGGTCCGGAGCCGGCCCATGGTGGCCGCGGCGTGCAGGCCGTGGCCGACGACGTCGCCGACCACCAGCGCCACACGGGCGCCGGACAAGGGGATGACGTCGAACCAGTCGCCACCCACCCCCGCCCGGGCCGGGAGGTAGCGGTAGGCCGCCTCCAGAGCGTTCTGTTCGGGCGTGCCCCGGGGCAGGAGGCTGCGCTGCAGGGTGACGGCCATGGCGTGCTCGCGTGTGTAGCGGCGGGCGTTGTCGATGGCGATCGCGGCCCGGGCGGTCAGCTCCTCGGCGAAGGACTTGTCCTCCTCCACGAACGGTGCGGAGGCGTCCGCGCGCCAGAAATGCGCTACTCCCAGCAAGGCCTCCCGCGCCCGCATCGGCGCCACGACGAGGGAGTGAACTCCCCGTTCCAGCACCCGCCGCCCCCGCTCGGGGTTCTGTGCCCGCCAGCCGTCGGACGTCCTGAGATCCGCCTCCAGGACCGCCCGGCAGCTGCCCACCGCGGCGGCGCCGGGGCCGTCGGGCGGGAAGCGGATCAGCTCGCCGACGGGCGAGAGGCCGTAGTCGCCGTCCCGGCCGTGGACGACGGTACGACGCAGCAGGGTGCCCGCGTCCGGCGGCTCCTCGCCCCGCCGGACGGAATCCCACAGCTCCACGGTGACGACGTCGGCGAACTTCGGCACGGACACCTCCGCCAGTTCCTGAGCGGTACGCGTCACATCCAGCGTGGTACCCATCCGTGCCCCCGCGTCGTACAGCAGCTTCAGCCGCTCCAGCGCGACCTCCGCCCGCCCCGTCACGGTTGCCAGCTCCGTGGTGTCCCGCAGCGTCACCACGCTGCCCGCCCGGCCCCCGTACGGGGCCGTGGACCGTTTGTTCACCGCCAGCGGCCGGTCCCCGACCAGCCGCACCGCGTCCGTGACCGGCTCGTCCGACGCCAGCAGCCGCGCCATCCCCTCGTCCAGCCCCAGGTCCGCCGTCCGGCGCCGCTCCGCGTCCGCCGGGAGGCCCAGCAGCCGTCGTGCCTCGTCATTGGCGAGCAGCACTCGCCCTTCCGCCCCGGTGATCAGTACGCCCTCCCGCACGGCGTGCAGCACCGCGTCGTGGTGCTCGTACATCCGGGTCATCTCCGCCGGGCCCATACCGTGCGTCTGCCTCCACAGCCGGCTCGACACCAGTGCCGCCCCCGCGGTGGACAGCACGAGCGCGGCCACGCCGGTGGCGAGGATGATCGGCAGCTGCCGTTCTACCGTGTCGCCCACGTTCTCCACCGTGATCCCGGCGGACACCAGGCCGACCACGGAGCCGTCGGCACCGGTCACCGGGACCACGGCCTGCACCGCCTCTCCTCCGCCGGCGGGCAGCGACGGTCCGCCGGCCCGCTCGACGACGGTGCGGCCCTCCAGTGCGGGGCCGATGGTGCCGACGAACTTCTTCCCGATCTGCTTCGGGTCGGGGTAGGTGAGGCGGACCCCCTCGGTGTCCATGACCACGACGAAGTCCACGCCCGCCCGTCGACGGGCCGCTTCGGTTCGCGGCTGGAGGACGGATGCCGGATTCCGGGCGCTCAGCGCCTCGGCCGTGCCCGGAGCGTTCGCGAAGGACTCGGCCGCGGTCACCGACATGCGTTCGGCTTCTGCCTCGCTGTCGCTGTCGGCCTGGATCACCAAGGCTGTCACCGCGGCTCCGACCAGCAACAACACGGCGACGACCTGCAACAGGAAGGCCTGCCCCGCCGTGGTGCGCAGGCTGAGCAGTGCACGCGGCCCCGGTCTCGGACCGCGACGCGGTCCGTCGGTCCCGCGCTGGTCGAAGCGGCCTCTCGACCGTCGGTTCGGGCGGAATGACCGCTTTCCTTCCATGGCTCAATTTCTACCGCGCGCCCCGTGCCGGAAGCGACAACCGCAGCCGAGGGCCCGCGGCGACGGCTCGCACCAGGGTGTCCCTGGGCAAGGTCGCCGAACGACGGAGGAAACCGGCGCGGGCACGTCCGTCACGTACGAGGGGGCGGGCCCGGGGCGGGCTCGCGGGGAGCGTCCCCGAGTGTCCGGGAGAGACGTGCCCTGAGCTGATCGGGCTCCAGCACGCCACCCGCGGGGCCGGCCGGGTTGACGTAGAGCGCGTGGCCGGGCGGCAGGCGGTCCAGGAGGGTCGAGGCGGTGACGACGTCGAAGGCGAAGCCGCCTGCGCGGTCGAGGTGGGGCGAGGCGGTGAAGACCGGGACCACGAGTCCGCCGTCCGCCACGGCTGCGGTCACGGGTGCGCCGTCCGGCAGGGTCAGCACCGCCACCTCGGCGGCGGCCAGGGCCCGCAGGACGTCCTCGGCCGGTCCGTAACCGGTGACGGCGAGCTGGAGCGCAGCGTCGACGTCGTCGGTGGGTTCCGGCCAGCCGAGCGATTCCGGGGAGGGGCGGTAGGCCTCGTTGTCCTCCCACTCCTCGATCTCGCCGGTCGTTCCCGTGCGCCAGCGGCCGACCACGACCCGGTCGGGCGGCACGCCCTCACCGCCCCAGCCGGGATCGATCATGCTGATCCAGTGCTCCGGCGCGAGCCGTGCCGCCTCGACGATGTCCTCCGGGGGCGTGGGCATCGCTGCCGCGCTCCGCTCGTTCGCCTCGTTCACTGCCACCCTGTTCTCCACTCGTCCGCCTGCTCCGTCCACCGGTCACCCGGACCGCCGGTGTCGAGGGCCGGCAGTCCGAGACCCTCCCGCAGCCGGGCGGCGAGACGCGCGGCCGTCCGGGGGTCCGTTCCTTCCGCCGCCAGGAGGACGGCGACCCGGCCCACCGCGTCGCGGAACGCCTCCCCGGCGTACCGCCAGTCCTCGCGCACGGAGTCCGGTTCGCCGTCCGGCAGTACCAGTGCGAGTGCCGCGTCCCACGCCCGGGCGGCGTCCGGGTCCGGGGTGGGGCCTGCGAAGGCCGTGAACGCCGAGCGCCAGATCCGGCGCGACACGGTGGCCGCGAGGGCGTCGAGGGCGTCCGGCCACGGACCGGGGCGTGCCAGCAGCAGCCGCGCCTGGTCGAGCGGCGCCAGTGCGCTGCCCCGCACCCCGCCGCCGAGTTGCGCCTCGACGTCCATTCCCGGGGTGACCTCGATACCGGCGTCCCGCAGTTCGTCCAGGGTGACGGTCTCGGCGCCGGTGAACCCCGGCGGGGTGCCGGGCAGGTCCTCCGCGCTCACCTGGCCGGCGATCCAGTGGCGCCGGGCGTCCTCGGACGGCGGCGCCTGGGGCGGGGTACCGTCACCGGCCGTGATGGCCTCGGGGGCGGATCCGGAGGGCTGGGCCGTGGGTGCGGGCGCGGGCGGACGGGTCTGCGACCAGTGGGCTCCCGTGTCGTCCTGCGGCGCGGTCATCACGAGGAAGCTCTCGTTCGCCGCCGGCCACCGGTCGAGGAGCCGGAGGGGCCTCGTCGGCAGCCACACCGTCCGGGCGGCCCCTGTCCGGGCGGCGATCGCCTCGGCCAGGTCGGAGTCCCCCGGCGCCGCCCCGGCGGGGACGACCGTGACGTCCCGGTCCAGCCGTGCCAGGACGGGATCGTGGGAGAGCAGTTCGGCGATCTCCTCGTAGGGCACCGGGCGGGTGGTGCCGTCCGGCCAGGGCATGTCGACCCGTCCTGGGGCGGTGCTGCTCATGTCCAGTACGTATCCACCGGGGTGGTCGCTCTTCCCGGCGCCCTTCCGGTGCCAGGGCGCCAGGGCGCCGCGGCTGCTCAGGCCGCCGTCGGGTGAGATCACGTAGCGGTCCGCCCACACGCGGCCAGGGGCGGGCTTCCCCGTCCAGCCGCGGCCGGCCTTCGTCCCGTTCACGGAGGTGATGAGGGTGCGGTCGTCCAGCGCGCCGTTGCGTTCGAGGTCGTACGCGGCGAGCGCGGTGGGGTCGTAGGCGTCGCGGCCGAGGGCCGCGGCCGTGGCCGCTGTCCGGAGGAGTTCCGTCCGCAGGGCCTCGTCCCGCGGGTCCTCGCCGGTGGGCAGGTGGAGGGCCTTCGTCGTCAGGGCGTCGGGGTCGGGGTGGTTCTCCACGCTCTCCACGGCCTGGACCGTGGCCCACAGCGCGTGCTGCCGGTCGGTCGCGGTGACGTGCGCCGACGTGCGCAGTCCCAGCACCTGGCGGGTCCACCGGTCCGGATCCTGGCGGCCGATGAGTTCGCGGGCCCGGTCCACGGAGGGCAGGGGGACGAAGTCGGGCAGCGCGGACTGCGGGTCGGTGGCCAGGCGCTCCGACGCGGCTTCGAGCGTCGTCCGTACGTCGTCGGGGTCCGGCGGCGCGGGCCGGGTGCCGGGGGCAGTCGTCAGCCCGTGGTGCGCTCGGGTGACCCGGTCGAGCAGGTCGAGCGTCAGCTCCCCGGACTCCCTCGGGTTCCCGTCCCCGCGGCGCATGACCTCCAGGGCGCCGATGCCGCGCAGCAGCCGGCGGTACGTGCCGGCCGGGTCGTCCTTGTCGTGCTCCACGTCCACGCCGAACGTCGACCGGAGGGCACGGACCAGTCGCAGTGCCGTGTCCCGGGCCATGGCCGGAGTGAAGTCCGGGGACGTCTCCAGGCCGGCCTGCCCGGCCAGGGTGTCCAGTTCGTCCGGGGTCGGTTCGGGGCGCAGCTTCACCATGTCCACCGGGTCGTTGGCCGGGGTGGTGGGGATGCCGTGGTCGTACAGTTTCCCGTTCGCGTAGCGGCTCCAGTGCTCCCTGTTCGGGGCGTAGACGTCGCGCCGTGTCACGTTGGAGACGTCCTGGGCGGCCGACGAGACGGCGAGCGGGTCGGGGACGAACGGGCGGCTGCGCTTCAGGGCGGCGGCGGTGTGCCCTTCCGGTCCGCTCCCCCAGCAGGACAGGAAGACGATGGGGGTGTCCCGGTCCAGTCGGGCCACGCTGCGGCGCCGTCGGAGGTAGCCGCCGGTTTCCGCACCCCGGACCGGAACGTTGTTCTGGAGCATGTTCTCGACCATGAGGGTCTGTCCCGGAAGGCCGTGGACCACGAAGAAGTAGGGCTTCCGGCCCTTCCACGGCACCGGCCGGGGACTGCCGATCGGCTCACCGGTGACCGGGTCGTAGGCGGACCACTCCGTCGACCGGGTCAGGGTCTGGAGCCACGGTTCGCGCCGGCTCAGGTCCGCGCCGTTGACCACCGCACGGCCGACGGGCCGGCCCTCGTCCGTGAGGGTGAACGACGTGACGTCCGCGTCCCGGAGGGTCCTCCCGTCGATCGTGCGCAGGATGTCCTCCCCGGGTTCCGGCCGTCCCTCGTCCGGCCCCAGGTCGTCGGGCCCACTGGCGATCCACGTCCCCATCGGCTCGCCCATCGGCTCACCCGTCGCCTCGTCTTCGAGGGCCCGGTCGTCGGTCACCTCCACACGGTGCCGGCCGGTGTCGGGGTGCGGCTTCAGGGCGACCTCGCCGCTGTGCGACCACAGCGTCCTGCGCGTCCGCGCCGCGGCCCTGCGCGGCAGGTCCAGTCCCATGGCTCCGGCGTTCGGCGAGACGAGCACCACCTCGGCGCCGTCGTCCCGGCCCGCCAGCTCTGCGTCCTGCGCCAGCAGTTCGCCGAACTCCTCCGGCGACAGCCGCCACCGCTTGCTGCCGTCCGGCAGGGCCAGCCCGACCTTCGTGTGGTCGCCGCCCCTCGTTCCGATCACGTACGGGAGGGGAGCGTCGGGCCGCCGTGCCCACGGCGACGGCCGGGGGTCCCGGCCGTCGCCGTCCACCACGTCGTACGAGGAGGCGTCCATGTCCCTGGCCGGCCGGCCCGTCCAGTTCCGGCCCAGCGGCGTGCCGTCCGGGGCGGTCAGGCGGGTGGCGTCGGACAGCAGGCCCCGTCGGCCCAGGTGGTACGCGGTCAGCGCGGCCCGGCCGGTCGCCCGGCCGGCTGCCATCGCCTCGTCCACCAGCTCGTACAGCGCGCGTACGCGGTTCGACAGGTCGTCGATGTCGAAGCGCACCGGTGCGGGAGCGGAGTCCGTGGACTCCCCGTCCGAGTCGCTGTCCGAGTCGCTGTCCGAGTCGGGGTCCGAGTCGGGGTCGTCTCCGGGGTTGTCGTCGAGGTGCAGGAGGTTCCCGGCGAGCCGGTCCGGGCCGGTGAAGTAGTCCGCCTGGCCGAAATCCTCCGGACTCAGTTCCGCCAGCCGGGCGGCCGCGTCCGACAAGGGGGAACGGTCGACCGTGATGACCGCCTGCCGCCGTGCCGCCCGCCCGGTGGCGCCGTCGACCGGGCCGACGGCGCCGATGTCCCGGCCGCCGCTCTCCGTGGTGATCGGGAAGTCCTCGGCCCGTACCGTGCCGCCGCGTACTTCCGCGACGTTGCGCACGGCCCGCTCGTTGAGCTCCAGCTGACGCCGGATCTCGTCGAGGAGGAGGTCTCGCACGGCGTCCGCCCGCTGCCGGCCGACCGTCTCGGCGTGCTCGACGGCGTCACCGGACAGGGCGAATCGCGGGCCGTTGCTGTAACCGGTGACCGTGATCGCGGGGAGCCGGAGACCGGCCCTGAGGTCGCGCAGGCCGGACCCCACGATCTGCTCGGCCAGGTCGGCGAGCTGCCGGCGCCGGTCCGGGTCGGTGACGTCCCGGTGGCGGTGTGCGAAGGCGACCCGGGACCGGGACGGGGCCAGCGCCGGTGCGGGCCCGGCGGGTCCGTCGTCGTCCGGCACCGCAGCACTCTCGGCGTCGGCGTCGGCGTCATGCGCGATGCCGACACCGACGTCGAGCGGGTCGTCGTCGGCGTCGGGCTCCGACCGGGGTGCCGGGTGGACCGGGTCGTGGTCCTCGGGGCCCAGTGCCGTCGTCCGCGTCCTCGGCGGCTCGGGGGCGGGCTCCGGCGGAGGCGGGGGTGCGGGAACGGCCGCAGCGGTCTTCACCTGGTCGGTCCGGACGACGACGCCCAGCCGGGCGCTGAACAGGCCCGCCACGTTGGTCAGCCAGCCGGCGGCTTCCACGGCGTCCAGACCCGGCCGGACCGTCTCGCTCATGTAGCGGCCCGACTTGTCGTTCACCACCCAGGAACGCAGCGTCGCGCTCCAGCGGAACTCACCGGACACCCGACTGCGGCCGGGCAGCGTCCGGCCGGCCGTCTCCCCGCCGTCGTCGGCGAAACCGGCGGCGATGCCGGTGTGGCCCAGCCCGTCCAGCGTCCTGCGCAGCGACTCGGCCGTCAGAGCGGGGTCCTTCTCCCGCATCCCCGCCAGCAGCGCGTCGAACTGCTCCGGTGTGACGATCCCGCTCAGGTCCTCCGTGCCGAGGACCACCCGCCCGTCGTCGGTGACCGTGTACAGCCACACCGCGTCCCGGTTGCCGGTGATCAGCAGGTCCGGGTCGACCTCGTCCAACGGCACCCACAGGGGGTTGAGCCGGACGTCGCCGTCCCGGTCGCGTTCCTCGTCCTTGATCCGTTTCGGGAGGACCGAGTCGCCGAACCGGTCGCGGGCTCCCGCGTCGCTGCCGTCGTAGTGGCCGCTGCCGTCGTAGTAGACCTCCGTCTGCCGCGTGGCGTTGCCGGGCCCGGCGCCGCTGACCCGTCGGGCACCCGACGGGAGCGAGCGCACCACGTCGACCCGCAGGTCGAAGGCGTGCGCCAGCAGGGGCAGGAAGACCTCCCCCGCCGGCGTTCCCCAGCGCTGCTCCCAGTTGACGACGGCGTCCAGGAGCGTGGGCAGTTCCGTGTCGTCCAGCGGCGCGGCGCTCTGTGTGTAGGCGGTGGTGAGCAGACGGCGCAGTGCGCTGTCGTGGAGGTCGTCGGGCGTCGGCAGCAGGCCGTGCTGCTGGAGGTGCTCGAACATCCGGCGCGGGCTCAGGTCCGCCGCCTCCGCCTCCGCGGCGGCCCGCGCGTCCTGCGGGGAGCTGCCCGGGCCGGCGGGCTGGGACGCCAGGCGGGCGTCGACGTACCGCCTCAGCAGATCGGCGGGGTCGAGGGCCTCGGGGACGGGGACGTGCCGCACGCCGTGGTGGGCGAGGAGAGCAAGCATCCCGGCCCGGTCCATCGCCCCGACGCGCGCGGCGAAGGCGTCGGCGACCGTCTGCCGGAACTGGCCGACGATCTGCGGATGCAGCCGTCCCGCGCTGCGGCCGACGTAGTCCTCCGCGTAGGACCGCATGGCATGGAGCGCGGCCTGCACGGGGCCGGCCGGGGGCGCGCCGGTCCTGGCGCGGCGCGCGGTCTGACGGCGCAGTTCGGCGCGTACGGCGTCGGGGTCCCCGAGCAGGTCGTACGCGGCGCGGTCGGTGGCGGCGAGACCGCCCAGACGACTGCGGACGTGCACGGGGTCGCCGGCCATGAAGGAGTACAGGAGGCACTCGCCCGTGCCGGGCACCGGCACCCGGCGGCCCCTCGCCCGGCCGCTGTCGTTCTCCGGCTCGGAGGCCTCCCCGCCGTCCCCTTGGAGCGGGACGTTCGGCGACTGGGCCGCCGGCTGCCCGGCCTTCGCCCTCGGCGCCGAGGGCTGGGGGTCCTGCGGCGCCGGGGGCTGGGAGTCCTTCGGCGCCGGGGGCTGGGAGTCCTGCGGTGGAAGCGGCTCCGCGCCCGTCGGCAGCGGGTCCGCGCCCTTCTGCGGTGTCCGGGCGGTCGGCAGGGCCAGTTGGTAGTGGCGGTCGTCGAGGCTCAGCACCACGTGTGCGCCGGGGTGTGCGGACGTGCCGACGAGTTTCTGGAGGCTGCCCGCGCCCGCCGGGTCCTCGGGAACGAAGTCCTGGAAGGCGCCGTCGCTCCCGACCACCGTGACGCGTACGCCGAAGGTCCGTGCGGCGAGCAGCGGCAGCAGGTCCGCCGCGGCGTGGTTCCAGCCGGCCTCGGACGCGACGTCGCCCCGGCGCAGGAGCTGGGCGATCGCCAGTTCGGCCCGTACCTCGGGAGCCAGGTCGACGGCGTGCGGGATGAGGCCGCCGAGGGCGTCGAACTCATGGCGGGCGGGTGTGCCCGCCGCGAGGTCCAGGTTCGCCGCGGCGATCTCCTCCGCGCTGAAGGCGTCGGTGTGGTCGGGGGTGACTGCGGCCAGCAGGTCGTCGTCGGCGTGGTCGGTGAGCCAGGAGGCCATCCTCCGGCGCAGCCCGGTCGTCGCCCGGGGATCGTCGAGGTCGATGCCTTCCGCGGCCGGCAGTCCCGGGGCGGCGCGTTCGAGGCCGAGGGCGAGCGCTCGGAAGAAGGCGTCACCGTCCCTCGGCACGTCGTGGAGCGTGTACGTCTCGTTCGTGGGTGACGTGAGGACGGTGTCCGGTCCGGTGCCGGTCCTGGTGTAGCGGGGCGGGGCCGAGGGCTCGGGCTCGGGCGCCTTGTGCGGGGCCTGATAGGTCACCTCGGGCGGCTCGGGGAGACCGTTCAGCTCCTGGCGGCCCGCCGCGGTGGCCGCGAGACGGTGCCAGCGGGTGAGCTGGTCCGCCCCGGCCCGTACCCGGTGGTACTCCGCCGCGGCCTTCTCCGCCGTGTCCCTGAGGGCGGCCAGCTCGGCGCGCCGGGTGTCGAAGGCGTCGCGTGCCGTGTCCCGGCGGGCGGTGGCCTCGTCGAGGGCCCGGCCGGGAGCTCTCGCGGACAGCAGGGCCGCGTCGAGCCGCCCGTCGGCCGCCGTCTTCTCGGTACGCGCGGTCTCCAGCCGCAGGTCGGCCGTCTTCCGCAGGTGTCCGGCGGTCTCTTCCGCGTCGGCCAGGCGGGCCAGAGCGGCGTCCTGTTCGGTGCGCAGGAGTTCCGCCCAGCCGTCGTGCTCGGGTGCGGCGTACTCGTCCCCGGCGAAGGCGTCGGCCTCGGCCCGCGCGGCGGCCACGGCCGCGTCCGCGGTGCCGTGGTCCCGGCGCGCGTCGGCCTCGGCCCGTGTCAGGGCGGTGTCCGCGTCCTCGACCCCCGTCCGGGCGAGGCCGACCGGGCGTGCCGCCGCGCGGGCGGTCCCGGCGGCCTCGTCGAGTGCGGCCTGCGCGGCGTCGAGGTCCGCGCGCAGCCCGACGGAGGCTCGCCGCTTCTTCCAGTAGGCCTTGTCCGCGTCGACCCACGCCTTGCTCGCGCGGGCGACCGCGTCCCACGCGTGCGAGACGCGCTGGGGGAAGTTCGCGTCGGTGATGATCCGCAGGTCCCGGGCGATGTCCTCCCGGATCCAGGTGACGACGTACGCCTCGGACTCCATCGCCTGCGGGCCGGGCCTGGCCTGGGCGAAGGTGCCCCGCAGGTGGTTCGCGAGTTTCGAGTCCACGATGCCGCGGTGCACGTCGCCGACGCCGATCCAGGTGGCCGGGACGGCGAACAGGAAGGACCGGCCCGTCCGGGGCTTGAGGTTGCGCGAGGTCAGGTGGTCGTCCCCGACGGGCATTCCGTCGCCGTCGAGGTCGTTGGGGCCGGGGCCGAAAGCTCCGATCTGGTTGAGGCCGGCGTTGTGGGGAGAGTCGTACAGGAAGCCGCCGCCGAGGCTCGCGGACTGGCTGTGCTCGACGGACGACGACGTGCCGGCGTTCTCCCCGTACCGTCTGAGCACCTCCAGCTTCTTGCCGTCGGCGACCGTCAGCAGCAGCGCGCGGCTGAAGTCGGGCGCCGAGCGGAGCGTCAGCCGTCCGGTGTCGGTGCCCACGAGGGACTTCTCGGTCAGCCCCGCCACCTGGTAGCCGTCCGGTTCGGTGGTGCGCGGGAAGAACGCCGTGAGCGCCGTCGAGCTGGTGCCGTCCTCCAGCGCCTGCGCCGAGCCGGTACCGAGGCGGGTCAGGCCGGTCTCCCTGGTCCTGCGCAGGAGTTCGGTGAGGGTGGAGGCGTCGGGACCGTCCTCGCCCTCCAGGGACCGGAGGGAGAAGCCGGCGTCGTACGCCCTGGCCAGGAGCAGGTCGCCGGCCATGCGGATGTTCTCGATGCCGATAATCCCGCGCGGGTGCATGCCGTTCTGGGGGAAGGTGAAGGGCCGGGTGACGCCGTCCCCGTCCCGGGCCGTCAGTCCCTCACCCGCTCCGGGGAGCGGCACCGGACGGGGCGGGGAGGCCAGGGCGGGGTCGGCCGCCGGATCGGGCGCGGGCAGCAGCCGGCCGGCGGCCGGGGTGGTGCCGGACCCTTCTGTCTCCGTCCGTGCCGGCGCCGGCTCCATCAGGCTGAGCGGCACGTGCTCGCGCAGCGCGCCGACGTCGTCCTCCTCGACGATGCGCAGCCGGCCCCGGAAGCGGTCGAGGGCCGTGGGCTTCCCCTCCTCCGGCTCCGGGCCGGCCGGCGCGCCGGTGTGGGGGGTGTCGTCGGCCTCCAGGGTGATGCGCATGCGGTACGGGGTGACGATCTCCGCGTGGGGTTCGGTGGACGCCGCCCGGTAGATCGTGACGGTGGTGACCGTGTGACTCGACGCGGCGCTCTTCCGGTTCGAGCCGCCCTCGGTGTACGTGGGTCCGGCGGCCGGGACCTGGGTGTTGCCGGTGTACACCATCTGGCTGGTCAGGAGGCCCAGGTCCGCGCCGGACGAGGACTCCGAGTTCTGCTGGGCGGTCTCGACGGCCCGCCGGTTCTCCTCCAGCTCCGCGCTGTGGTCGAGTCCGTCGAACACGGGCGTCCCGGGGATCAGTTCGACCCGCGCCCGTATCCGCCGGCTGCCGATCCGGACGCTGTCCCAGCCCCAGCCTCCCGCGGTGACCGGCGTCGACGGACCGGTGGTCGTCATCTCCCCCTTGAGCGCCCGGGTGGCGCGGCCCGTGACCAGCTGCCGGACCCGTTCCCGGCTCTCGTCGTCGAGCCCCAGTTCCCGGATCCGCCTGTCGAGGGCGAGCAGCACGTCCGTGGGGTCCAGCGCGTTGACCGCGTACGTGCCGAAGGCGGCGCCGCGCATCCAGGGCTGCGGCGTCCAGACCTGACCGGTGTAGCGGGGGACGTCGCCCATGCCGTCGTCGATCAGCCCCATCCGGTGGGCGCTCTTCTCCGGCAGATGCCCCAGCAGGCCGCCCGGGCTGGTCAGTGCCGTCCCCGCCGCTCCGGCGAGGGAGCTCGGCACGAGGGCGCCGGCCGCCGCGGCCGTTCCGATGCGGCCGGTGCCCAGCCGGCTGGAGAACAGCGCGAACCAGTGCCGCACGTCGCCGGCGACCAGCACCTGGTGGGTGAAGCCCTTGCGGTTCATGTCCGCGACGACCGTGCGGACGACGCTGAGGCTGTGTGCGTGGGACGTCGAGACGGGGTTGGCGACGATTCCGTACGCGCCCATGAGGCCGTGTCCCGGATTCTGGGCGACGGAGTAGACCAGTTGGCCGCCGAAGACGAAACTGGTGCTGTTGCTGATCTTGCCGGCGGCCAGGCGGGTGCCGCCGAGCGTCATCTCGGTGTCCATGGACATCGACGGTGTGAGGGCGCGCAGGTTCCCGACCGTCGTCGCGTACCGGAAGGTTCCCCACAGCTCGCCGTACGGGCCCTTGCCCAGCAGGCCGCTGCCCACCAGGCCCAGCGGCCCCGAGCTCTGGTCGAAGCTCGACGCCAGGTACTGGGGCGTGAAGGTGCGCACGATCGCGTCCCGGGTGGGGGCGCCCTCCTTCACCAGTTGCCAGGCGCTGCCCGACGCCGTCCGCAGGACCCGGTCCACCTCCGTGGTCAGCGTGGGTGACAGCACCATGTTCACGATGACGAACGGGTGCTGCTGGAACTCCCTGAACTGCGGGGTCCCGCGGTCGGCGAGCCGTCCGGCGGGCTGTTCGGTGCCGGTACCGGCGGGCAGCACGAGGTCGCCCCTGGCCAGGGCGAGGGCCCGCTCGGTGGTCATGGCCGTGGGGGCGGGCTCGTCGGACAGGTACGGGTTGAGCGCCCCGTCCGCGTACGGGTCCGCCTCGGGCGTGTGCTGGACGGGGACGCCGATGAGCACCTGTCCGGTCATGGGACCGCCGCCCACGCCCCGCGGCCGGCCCGGCTCCGTCCGGCCGAAGAGCACGTTGACCGGCTCGTCCAGGACCAGCAGTCCCGGCAGTCCGAGGCCGAGGCCGCGGATCAGGCCGCGGGGCCGCCAGTAGCCGCCCATGGTCGCGGTGAGGGACAGGTCGTAGCGGTACAGGTGGGTGGGCTGGTTGCTCACCGACATCGGTTCGTTGGTGACCGTCGACCCGAAGGCGGTCTCCGCCTCCCACTGCCACCCCCGGCGGGCGCCCAGGGTCAGCCCGAGCGTGTTCCGGGGCAGGCCCGCGAGGTCGTCGACGGTGTTGTCGCGGCCCGAGAAGGTGCCCTCGAAGCCCAGGTCGACACCTCGTTTCGCGCTGCTCTGGCCGTCGAGCCGGTCGATGCCCTGGGCGCTGAAGCGCATTCCCTCGTCGGTGTCCTTGCCCTCGTACCGCCGCCCGGTCAGTGCCCCGTGCACCCGGACGGTGTAGTGGGTCTGTCCGACGGAGTCGGGGTCCGTGAGCCTGATCGACAGGCCGATCGTGGTCAGCGCCTCCAGGTTCGCGGTGACGTTCTGCTGGGACAGCACGCCGAGGACCTGCAGGGTGTTCTGGAGGGCGATCCGGTAGGTGACGGGATCGGTCCACCGGGGCGGCATGGGCAGGCTCTGGGCCGCCTGGAGCGCCTGGCCGGGTTTGCGCCCCACCAGATCGCCCAGGCGTGCGCGCCAGCCCTTCGGCAGGTTCGGCGGCAGCAGCTGGTCGAGGGGCACCACCAGTCCCTGGCGCAGATTCCCGATGCTGTCCACCACGCCGTCGGCGAAGGCGTCCAGCAGGGTACGGCCGACGCCGTCCGCCGCGTCCGGTGTGACGCGGGTGCGCAGACCGTCGTCGAAGGTGAACTCCTTCACCCGGTGCATGCCCAGGGTGCGCGGGCGGTCGACGGTCAGATAGGCCGGGGCGAACGGTGGGGCGGCGCCGTTGCGCAGGCCGAGCGACGTCCCGTCGTCCCATCCGGCCAGCCGCCGCGCCTCGGAGCTGGTCATGCGGTCCAGGCTCCAGGTGAGGAAGCGCGTCGGCGGCGCGTTGTCACCGGCCCGCCGCACCCGTACCGACTTCACCACCAGGTAGAGCGCGGTCCTGGGGCCCTTCACCTGGCCGGCCGACTTGAGGGTGCCGGCCGCGCCGAGTCCGACCGACCAGGTCTTCGCGTACGAGTACTGGGCGGTCGGCCCGAACTGGAGCCGCAGGTCGAAGGGGGCCGTGCCCGGATCGTGGAAGTTGAAGGCGGGACCCGCGACGGCTTGCAGCAGCAGGCTTCTGCCCTGTGCCCGGCTCCGCTCGCTGCGGACCGTCGAGGTGTTGATGTCCCGCATCTCGGCCTGGTCGGTCTCGCCGACGAGCACCGCCGTCCGCGGAATCAGTTCCTCCACCACGAAGACGCCCAGCGGTGACTTCTTCTTGTCGTCGGCGAACAGCGGCGGGGTGGTGATCCGGCCGCGCGCCATCGTGCCGCCGTGCCGCTGGAAGCTGTCGCCGGAGAAGAAGATGTCCAGCTCGGTGTAGGCCGAGCTGCCGGGGAGCGCCCCGATCCGTCCGGCCGCCCAGTCCCGGATCGCGGCGACGGGGCCGAAGCCCTCGGTGCGGACGAAGCGGTACTGGGAGTTGCGGTCCAGGTCGATCGTCCGGGGGATCCGGCCCGGCTCCGGCATCTTCGTCACGCTGTCGGGCAGCCGCACCGAGAGCCCCTTGCGGATGCCGAAGGCGAACCGGGCGGGCGCGGCCGGGTCGGTGTCGGTGCCCGTGACGACCCGCCCGGCGGAGTCGGTGACGCGCATCTCGTAGTGGATGTCGTCCAGGTACGCCCGCGACGTGTCCAGCGTCCGGGTCTCCATCTGGTTCATGCGCTGGTCGGTCAGGGTGTAGCCGACCTTGTCGATGAAGCCGAACCGCAGGGCGAGACGGCCGAAGCCGCCGAACGCCGCGCTGCCCGCCGGACCGATCGGTCCGCCGAGGCCGTACTGGGAGTTGGCCTGCATGTTCTTGGTCAGCCCGAAGATCGCGGCGGCCCGGTGCATGCTGTCGATCTTCGTCGCGTCACCGATGCCGTCGTCGAACAGGGCCCAGTTGCCGTGGTGACGCGCTCGGACCCACAGGACACGGGCCTTTCCGTCCGCGTTGACGTACGGGAACGGGCGCCCCTCGCCGTCCGCCAGCGTCTTCGGCTTGTCCCGGAGCGTCTGGCGGATGTCGTCCAGCAGCTGTGTGCCGTCCGCGGGCCGGGCCTCCGGCCTTCTCCCCAGTTCGCGGCCGATGGCGTCCAGGGCCTGGCCGAAGCCGCGCAGGACGACCGTGCTCTGACCGAACGTGCTGGGACTGGCGAGGAGTTGCTCGAGCTCGGCGGCGGTCAGGCCGGGTGGCAGCAGCGACTGGAGGTCGTCGACGTACCCGGGCATCTGCCGGCCGTCCGCGAACCGGGCCGGGGCGCGGCGTTTCCGTGCGGGCGGCTCCATGGCGGGGTCGAGGCGCGGGCGGTCCGGGGAGGGCGGATCGGGCTCGGAGGGCTTCGGAACGAGGGACACCGCCCGGTCCGGCTCCTCGGACGGAGCCCCGGCCGCGAACGTCGTGCCGGGGTCCGTCGCGGGCTTCGGGCTCGGCCGGACGACCGACCAGTCGGCGGCCGCCCGACGGCCCGGCACGCCGGGGAGCAGGGTGGGGACGTACGGCCGCGACGGTCCGGTGGCGGCCAGGCCCACGCTGCCCCGGGAGGCCCACACGGCCCGGCCGGTTCCGGCACTGATGACGGTACGCGGGTCGGTGTCCGGGGCGGGGCCGGTGTCCGGGGCGGGGCCGGTGGGCGGTGCGGTGATCCGGCCGGTGGACGCTCCGGAGGACGGGGCGATGGCCGGGCCGGTGGACGGAGCGATGGCCGGTCCGGTGGATGCTCCGGAAGTCGGGGCGGCGGACGCTCCGGTGAGCGGACCGGTGGTCGGAACCGCCTTCGGCACCGCCAGGACGACGTCCGTGCCGTCCGCCGGGCGGGTGTTCAGCACCGGGTCCCGCGCCAGGAGCTCGGCGACCTCCTCGTACGGGACCCGGCCGCGGAAGCCCCCGGGCAGGTTCATGAGCAGGTGGTCCCGGCCGCCCCCGGCCCACACCGTGTAGGCCGCGGGGCCGCCCGGCGCGCTCCACGGCGGTCGCTCCTGGCCCACGGGCCGGTAGCCGCCGCCCGGTTTCGGCGCGGCCACGACGACGCGGTCGGTCGCCATGGTGGCGCCCGGCGGGGCCTGTGCCCAATGGCGGCCGACCGGCGCGCCGTTGGCGTCGCGGAGCTGGGTCTCGGGCGAGAGGGCGCCGAGCGTCTCCAGATGGAAGGCGCCCAGTTCGGCCGGGTTGTCCACGTCGACGCCGACGGCCGCCGCCTGGGCGACCAGGCCGAGCAGCTCGGGCCGCCGGGACGGGTCCGGCAGGTCCAGATGCAGGACCCCACGGGTGAGGGCGTCCGGGTCGGGGGTCCTGCTCTCCCACTCCAGGGCCTTGACCGTCGCCCAGAACAGCCGGGCCCGCTCGGCATCCCCGACGGCCACCGGGCCGTCGCCCAGACGCAGGACGCGAGCGGCCTCGGTGTCCAGGTCCTGGTCCGAAAGACCGCCCAGCCGCCGCGCCGCGGTGGTGACGTGGGGCAGGGCGACGAAGTCGGAGAGTGCGGTGCCCGGCTGCTTTCGTACGGCGTCGACGGCCCGGGTGAGCAGGTCCCGGTGGGCGTCGGGGCCCGGGGCACTCCGCGGGTCCGCATGGGCCGCGCGTTCGAACAGGTCCATGGAGAACGGGCCGAGGTCGCGCAGGGCCGGGTCGGCCGCCCGCATGGTCTCCAGCGCGCCGATCCCGGCGAGGAGGTCGCCGTACCGGCTGTCGTCCTCGATCGCCGCGCCGAAGGCCAGCCGCAGCGCGCGGACCAGCCGCAGGGCCCGTTCGCGGTCGGCGTCCGTGACCGGCTGCGCGGAGTCCGTGTGCAGGCCCGCCGCGCGGGCACGGTCGTCGAGCAGGTCGCCGGTGGGCTCCGGCCGGTGCTCCACCCACTCACCGCGCCGCCCCCGCGAGTCCGTGTAGAGGCGGTGCACGAACGTCCCGTCCGGCAGCGTGGCGAAGCTGACCATGTGGGTGCCGCCGTACGTGGTCCGGCCGGTCTCGTTGGCGACGTGCTGGCTCTCGCTGACGGCCGCCAGCGGGTCGGGGACGAACGTGTCGTCGATGCCCCTGCGGGTGCGGACCACACCCGGCGGCTTCGCGCTCGAGCACGCCTCCATCAGCACGGCGTGGTCCTTGGGGAGCTGCGCCAGGCTCGGACGCCGCCTGAGCATCCCGCCGGTCTCCCGCTGCCGGGAGTGGTGGGCCGGGTCCGTCGTGGTCGGCACCCTGGTCGCGCCGGGGCGGGCGTGGGCGCCGAAGACGTACACCGGCTTGCCGGCGAACGGAACGGGATCGTCGTCCTTGGCGGACTCCCCACTGGCCGGGTTGTAGTGCCACAGCTCCGACGACTCCGTCGCGAGCTTCAGCGCCGCGATCCGGCGCGGAGCCTCGGAGTCCTCGAACACGCCTCTGCCGATGGTGGCGCCCCCGTCGGTGACGACGCTGTGCGAGCGCACCTCGCGCTCCCAGGCCGGGGCGTTCTCGTACTCCGCCGGGTCGAGCACCTGGCCGGGGGTGCTGCGGATCCAGTCGGCGCGCGGCAGCCCCTCCCCGTACAGCAGGGAGACGACGTACGGTCGCGACGGGTCCGGCTGCGGGGACACCTTCACCGTGCCGTTGGCCGACCAGACGTCCCTGCCCACCCGGTCCGCCGCCTGGCGCGGGAGATCCAGGCCGCGAGAACCGGCCTCGGGCACGAGCAGCACCACGGGCGTCTCCGGGGGCAGCCCGGCGAGCCGGGGATCGCGGGCCAGCAGTTCGGCGAACACGTCGAGGGGCACCTGGCGCGGGGCACCGTCGTAGCCGCGTACGACGATCCGTTGGTGGTCGCCCTCCGCCATCACGACGTACGGCTTCGGCTCACCGGACCGGTGCCAGGGCGCGGGCTGGACGTCACCGCGCCCCAGGGTGCCGTCGGGCTGCCGGGCGACCTTCCCCACCTCGGTGACGTCGAGGCCGGGCATCGTGGTGGTGGTCCAGTTGCGGCCCCACACGCCGCCGTCGTCGGCGGTCAGCGCCTGGGTGAGGGACAGTGCGCCACGGAGCTCCAGGTGGAAGGCGGACAGGGCGGCCAGGCTGACCGCGGACTGCACCGCCGGGTCCATCGCCACCCGGAACAGCTCGCTGCGCTGCCCGTCGGTCACCGGGTCGGCGGGGTGCAGGAGCAGCACCTGACGGGTCACGCCGTCCAGGTCGAGCGGGCCGTGGCGGAGCGCGGGGACGGCCTGCCGGAGCTGGTCGAGGTGCGCGAGGGTCTCCCGGAGGGCCGGGTGGAGGGGGTTCGTCGCGATCCCGGGGCCGAACACGTCCGTCAGCAGCCGGTCGTACAGCGCCTCGGTGGCCGGGTCCGGCCCGGGCCCGGAATCGGACTCGGGCTCGGACGCGTCCTGGTCGTCCTCCCAGTCCATGATCATGTCGACCGAGTCCGGGGAACCCGGCCCGGAGGACTCCCCGGTCGGGATCTCGGCGGGTGCCCGGGAGCTGAGCGGCGTCTCGTCGACGGTGACGGGCTGGGTGTGCGGCACCTCGTGGGAAACGGCCGGGGCGGGCTCCGCCGTGAGGCCGGTGGTGGCCGGCGCTTCCTCGGACTCCGTCCGCACGGGCCGGTAGGGCTGCGGGACGTCGGGCGTGGTCCGGGTCTCGGCCTTCGGCACCGCGGAGGCCGGGCCGGTCCGCGCGGACTCCTCGGGCGCGGGGGTACGGACGTCGTCCGGGGCGGCCGTGTCCGAGGCCGACGGCTCGGCGGTGACCGCCGGGCCGCCGGGCGCGGCGGTCTGGGACCGCGGCTGCGGAGTGGCGTTCGGCGAGGTGTGGCCCGGGGACGCGGTGGTCGATGGAGTGGTCGACGAGGCGGGCAGGGTGGAGGTCGCGAGGGGCGGCTGTGGGTTCTGCTGTCGCTGCTGCCGCTCCTCGGGAGTGAACCGGGTCGTGTCGTCGTCCGTCGACCGCTGCCGCTCGGTCTCGTCCGGTGCGACGTCGCTGCTGCCGCCCGTCCTGGTCGGGAGCGGCTCCGGGACGGACGAGCCGACGGTGGCGGGCCTGTTCACCGGTGCTGGGCCGTCCGTGCCGGCGGGCCAGTCGGTCCCCGGGCTCCTGGTCACCGGCGGGGTGAGGGCGGAGAAGACGGGGTCGGTGGCCGGGTCGTCCACGAGGGAGTCCCGGTAGGCGTCCTGGTACGCGTTCGGCGAAGGGGCGTGGTACGACGGCCTGCCCGCGCTCGTCGCCCCGGGGACTCCGTACGCGTTGACGTTGTTGTCGACGCCGGGAACCGTGTCCGGGAGGGTGTCGTAGTCCGGGAGGGACGAGAGGGAGGAGACGGACGAGACGTCGCTGGTGCCGCTGGTGTCGCTGAACACGGAGGCGGTGCCGCTGGTGTCACTGGTGTCACTGAAGACGGACCCGGTGTCGCTGGAGACCGACGCGGTGCCGCTGGTGTCACCGACGTAGGAGTCGGTGTCGTCGCCGTACGTGTCACCGTACGTGTCCCGGTACGCGCTGCCGCCGTCGTACGTGTCGTCGTACCGGTTCCCGTACGCGTACCGGTTCTCGCTCCCGCTCCGGTCATCGTGCCGGTTTCCGCCGCCCGGCAGGTCGTTGATGCCGTCGGGGCCGAAGTCGAGGTTCTGGAAGAACTTGTCGTTCAGCCATTTCCCGCCGTACTCCGCACCCGTGGAGGCCGCTTCGAAGACGAGGCCGCTGAGGCCGGCGCTCAGGAACGTGCCGGGGTTGAGGGTGAACGTGCCCAGGAAGACGAGGCCGGTGAAGGCCTCGGCGAAGGTTTCCGCCTGCCCCTCGTTGACGAAGGTGAACGGCAGCTCGGAGGCTTCCTTCCAGAAATTGTTGTTCTTGAAGTGCTTGTTGATGAACTTTCCGCCGACCTCGCCGAATATGCCCCCGAAGAGTCCCGCGAACGCGCCGGCGACCGCCGACTGGCCGATGTCCGTCCAGTCGAACTTGACGCGCCGGCGCTCCGGGTCGTCCGGCGCGGTCATGGAGATCAGCTGCGAGGCGAACGCGACGAACGCCTCCTGGATCGCCTCCAGCAGCACCGACAGCGGCGTGGGAATGGCCCGTCCCAGCCGCTGGAGGAGCAGCAGGATGGTGAGCGCGGTGCGTGCCTTCTGGATGGCGATCTCGGTGAGCGACGTACCGCCGGTGAAGACGGACAGCACGGCGATCAGCGCCAGTTCGATGTTCATCAGGATGAACTCGAGGAGGATCTGGTACTTGGCCTCGGACAGCTTGATGGAGCGGTCCACCTGCTGGGCGCCCAGGTCACGGAGTTCGTCGGAGAACTTCTGGAGATGGTTCTGGCCGTTGTCGTCGACGAAGAGCTTCATCGCGGCGACGAACTCGTCGGCGATCCGCGGCGGGAGCGAGTTCCCGGCGGTGGAGATCGCTCCCTTCATCGCGTCGGACAGGTCCCTGACGTCGTCGGCCAGCCGCTTGTAGGGGTTACGGCTGTCGAAGCCCAGGTCCTCGTTGCCGGTGGCGACGTTCGCGCCCACCCAGACCTCGATGAACTCCCGCAGGCCGGGCGGGAACATGATGGCCATTCAGCGCCTGTTCTCGCTCTCCGCGCCCTGTGCCTCGATGTCGTCCAGGGCCTGGGTCTGCGGCCGCTGCACATGGTCGGCCTCGGCGGCGACCGCGTCGACCAGCGCCATGAACCCACTGGTGATGGCCAGGACCGTGTCCGCCACCTGCTGCTGCTCCCGCCGGACCTGGTCGCCGACCGCGTTGGCGAACTCGTCGTCGCCGCCCTCCTCGCCCCACCAGCCCGCGTAGGCGGCGTTTCCGTTCTCGAACCGGGGCAGCATCTCGTCGCCGTGGCGCACGGCGTCGGCGAGGTGCCTGGAGCCCTGCAGAATCGCCTGGATGTCGGCGGAGTAGTTGCCGGCCATGGTCACGCGCCCTCCTGCCGTCCCTGTCGTCCGTCCGTGCCGCGGGCCGCCCCGGGCGGGGCTGCGGGTTCCTCGTCGTCCTCGACGATCTCGTCGCGGAGCCTGCTCATCGCCGTGGTCCCCTTCGTCACGGAGGTCTCGCTGAGCAGCGATCCGAAGAGGGACTCCCAGTCGACGCCCATGCGTTGCGGGGCGGCGCCGCGCGCGGTCATCCTGGTGAGCGGGTCGAGCGTGGCGACGACCCGGCGGGCCATCTCGGCCCGCGCCGTGTTCGCGGCCTCCAGCACCGCCGCGGAGAGCTGGGCGGCGGCCATGGTCCGGTACTTGCCGTCGAGGAACTCCAGGCTGGTCAACTCTCCCTTCGCGCCGACGGAGACCCGCACCGACCGGTCCGCCGAACGGGCGGTGACGGACGCCGCGTCCAGCTCGGCGCGTGCCGAGGCGGCGGCTTTCTCCGCCGCGTCGAGGTGGGCCATCGCCTGGGCCACTCGGTCCTCCATCGGCTGACTCATCCCGGTCCCCTTCTCCTCAGCGTCCCAGGGCCTGCGGCGCGCCGCCCTCGTCGGTGCCCCAGACGTCCTCGTCCTCGGCCAGCCACGTCGTCCGTTCCCTGTCCCCGCTCTCCGTCTGCGGCCTGCCCTCCCCCGCGCCGCCCATGGGCCCCATCGGCGGCATGAAGGGCGTGCTGCTGCTGGTCTGCGTGGACCTGGGGACGACGCGGTGCTCCTCGTCGTCGACGGTCGGCGTGGTGGCGGCCGTCCGGCCGGAGCGGCCGACCGTGGGCTCGATGACGGTCCTGGTGCGCTCGCCGCTGCTGCCACCGGCCTCGCCGCCCGCACCACGCGCCATCGGCGGGTACATCCCCGGCGAGCCCGCTCCCGTGCCGGTGCCGGTGCCGCCGGCGGAGGAGCCCGGCAGGGCGTCGCCGCCCTGCGGACGCCCGAGCGCCGAAGCGAGGTCGTCCTGGTTGTAGAGGTTGTCGTTGAACGCGGAGGAATACGCCGAGCCCGCCCGGCCGGCAGAGGCCCCCGGGTCGTAGGCGGAGAGGTCGGGGGGCTCGGGGAGGTCGGCGATACGCCGGCGGATCTGCTCGTCGATGTCCTTCTCGTCGGCGTTGATCCTGTCGTACTCGGCCTGGATGCCGGCCATCCGCCGGTCGTAGTCGGACTTGGCGTCCTTGCGCGCCTGCTCGGCCTCGGTGCGCGCCTCCTCACGTTCGGCCTGGGCGTCGGCCTTCGCCTGGTCGTACTCGCTCCTGGCCTCGGCCTCGGCGGCGTCCGCCTGTTCGAGGGCTTCCCGTTCGGCGGCGTCGACCTCCGCGACCCGCCGGTCGTACTCCTCGCGAGCCTCGTTCTCCTCAGCGCCGGCGGCGATCTCACGCTGGTACTCCTGGCGTGCCTGGGCCCGCTCCTGCTCGGCGTCCTGCCGCGCCTGGTCCCGCTGTTCCTGGGCTTCGGCCTTCTCCCGCTCGTACTCCTGTCGCGCCGCCGCCTCCTGGCGGTCGGCGTCCTGGAGGGCGGCGTCACGCTCCGCGCGGGCCTCGGCCCTCTGCTGTTCGTAGTCGGCCTGGGCGTCAGCCTTGGCGTTCTGGGCCTCCAGCCTGGCCTGCTGCTTCTCCTGGAGGGCCTCGCGGCGGGCTTCCTCCTGCTGGGCCTCTGCCCTGGACCGCGCGTCGGCCTGCTCCTGCTCGGCGGCCTCCCTCGCGACAAGGGCCCGGTCCCTCGCGGCCTCCTGCTCACGCTCCGCCTCGGCCCGCGCCCGATCCTGCTCCTGCCTGGCGGCCTCCTGCCCGGCACCGGCCTCCGCCTTCGCGGCATCCCGCTCACGCTCGGCTTCGGTCTTCGCGGCCTCCTGCTCGGCCTTCGCCGCCGCCTTCTCCTTGTCGGCCTCCGCCTTGGCCGCCTCCTGCTCACGCTCCGCCTCGGCCCGCGCCCGATCCTGCTCCTGCCTCGCGGCTTCCTTCTCCGCGACAGCCTCCGCCTTCGCGGCCTCCTGCTCACGCTCCGCGTCGGCCCGCGCCCGAGCCTGCTCCTGCCTCGCGGCTTCCTTCTCCGCGACAGCCTCCGCCTTCGCGGCCTCCTGCTCACGCTCGGCTTCGGCCTTCGCGTCCTCCTGCTCGGCCTTCGCCGCCGCCTTCTCCTTCTCGGCCTCCGCCTTGGCCGCGTCCTGCTCCCGCTCCGCCTCGGCCCGCGCCCGAGCCTGCTCCTGCTCGGCGGCTTCCTTCTCGGCAGCGGCCTCCGCCTTCGCGGCCTCCTGCTCGGCCTTGGCCTCGGCGCGATCGGCTTCGGCCTGGGCCGCGGCCCGTTCCCGTTCCTTCGTCGCCTCGTCCTGCGCCTTCTGGTTCTGCGCGAGGACGATCGCCTGCTGCTCGGCTGCCGCCTGCTTGGCTTCGTTCTTCTCGCGTTCCTGCTCGGCCTTGGCTTCGGCCTTCTCCTTCTCGGCCTCATCCTTGGCGGCAGCCTGCTCCGCCTCGGCCTCCGCCTTCTCGCGTTCCTGCTCGGCCTTGGCCTCGGCCTTCTCCTTCTCCGCCTCATCCTTGGCGGCAGCCTGCTCCGCCTCGGCCTCCGCCTTCTCCCGCTCCCGCTCCGCCTTGGCCTCCGCCTTCTCCTTCTCCGCCTCATCCTTGGCGGCAGCCTGCTCCGCCTCGGCCTCCGCCTTCTCCCGCTCCCGCTCCGC